>JAGWIT010000019.1 GCA_028866155.1 Patescibacteria group bacterium | reverse complement strand
CTGTTCGTAGCATGGGAGTGGTGGCAGAAGAAGGAAGCGCGAACAGATTTAGCAAAGCGCATGTCTGCAGGTGCTCTCCTCTTTCTTGCGATTGTCGTACCGTGGATTGCGCGCAATTATCGCGACTTCGGGACACTCTCGGTCTCAAGTGAAGCTCCCTGGGCGTTGTACTTCGATTATGTGCCCTCGCTCTATTCTGTCGACCGCGGACTGTCGTTCCCCGATGCGCGCACGCTGGCGCGCGCACAGCTCAAAGAAGCGGACCCCAGTATCGATTTTGCAAACCGCATTTCGCCATCGTTGCTTGCGCAACAGGCACTCACGCGGATTAAGGAGGAGAAAAGCGGAGTTCTCAAACTGCAGGTGATAAACACGGTGTGGTTCTTTACCAATGACAATTATGCCTACCATTTGGACCGCTTCGGGCTTGTGCCCGACCGCCCGCCGCTCTTCTCACCAACTCAGTTGATAATCCAGGAGGGGGTAAAAAGCGTCCCAATAATTTTTCAATATCTTGAGAGTGTGTACTTTATCCCCGTCATCGGGCGCCTCTTTTGGGTTTTCATCACGCTCTTTGCACTACTTGGATTTATTTTTCTTTTTCTTCAAAAAAATACTTCACGCATGCTGGTTATTTTCATGGCCGGTCTCATTCTTTACTATTACACTACCGCTTCTCCTATAGGTCTTGCCGGAGAAGGGCGTCTCCGCATGCCCGCCTCTCCTATGCTTTTTCTTTTTGCTGCGGCGGGAGTTATCTATGCCTGGCACTATATACAAACTAAAAGGCGCGCGGATTATTCGAAATGATGTGCGAGCGCTTTTTGCGCGAGCGCAGCCTTGAGCAGCGGATGCTGCAATAAATGCTCATTCTTTTTGACCAATGCGAGCGCCTCGTGGCGCGCGGCTTCGACCAGTTTTAAATTTTTTAATGCTTCCATGCCTATGTCGGAGATACCCCACTGCTTGCGGCCGCTGAGTTCCCCCGGCCCGCGCTGGAGGAGATCTTGCTCGGCTAGCTCGAAGCCGTTTTTTGCGGTGGTGAGCGCTTTGAGCCGCGCCAGTGTCTGTTCGCCGCGGCTCTCGGGCACGACAAAACAATAGGCTTGATGGTTGCTTCTCACCACGCGGCCGCGCAGTTGGTGGAGCTGTGAGAGGCCAAAACGCTCCGCGCCCTCTATCATAATCATCGTCGCGTTCTGCACGTTGACGCCGACCTCGACCACCGATGTCGCAACCAAAATATCTATCTTGTGCTCGACAAATTGTTGCATCGCTGAGCCTTTTTCCTTCGGCGTCATCTTGCTGTGCAAAATGGCGATCGCATATTCGGGGAAAATGTCTTTTTTAAGGCGTTCTGCCTCCGCTTTGACCGACTTTGCCATCAAGGCAAAGGCTTTGTCCGGGTCGGGTTCATCTATGCGCGGACAAATCACATAGGCTTGCCGACCTTCTTTCAGTTCATCGCGCATTTTTTCATATGCTTTGTCGCGCTGATCGGGCTTCACTATCTCGGTAATAATGTGCTTGCGGCCCGCGGGCATCTCGTCGAGCAAAGTGAGGTCGAGGTCGCCATAGACCGTGAGCGCGAGCGTGCGCGGGATGGGCGTGGCCGTCATCGACAGCAAGTGGGGGATATGGGCGTCTTTGCGGGCGAGCTGTTTGCGCTGATCTGTGCCAAAGCGATGCTGTTCGTCTATGATAACGAGCGCCAAGTGCTTGAACTTGACCGACTTTTGTATGAGCGCATGCGTGCCAATGAGGATGGGTATCTCGCCGTTGGCAACCCATTTCAATAATTGCGCGCGCGAGATAGCGGTTGATTTGCCGCGGCCAATTTTTGAGGGGAATTTGTAGCAACCACTGCCGGTGATGAGGCCGATATTGATTGGGAACGTCTCGAAGAATTTAATAAAAGACTCAAAATGCTGTTTGGCCAAAATCTCGGTCGGCGCCATGTAGGCCACCTGAAGTGCTCCATAACTTTGGCCTTGAGGGCGCGTGCTCACCGCCGCATAGGCGGCTACTGCCGCGACCGCGGTCTTGCCACTCCCCACATCGCCTTCGAGCAGGCGCGACATGGGGTACCCGCTCTTCATGTCCTTCAGTATCGTTTCGATAGCGCGCTCCTGTGCCTTGGTGGCTTTAAAAGGAAACGCGCCGACGAACTCGTCGATATTTTTTTGCGGTGCGTCGATGGCAAAGCTTTTTTCGCGCGATTGCAATAATTTTTCGCGCTGGCGCTCGAGCTGTATAAAAAACACCTCTTCAAAAGCAAAGCGCTTGCGCGCAGCCTCGGCGTCCTTGAGATTTTGCGGTGCATGCATCCACACCAGCGCTGTTTTTAAAGTCGGCAAATTATATTTTTTGAAAAGTTCAAAAGGGACTGGGTCTTCAACCATCTCGAGCGCGCCTTCTTTTATCATTTTTTCTATAGCATGGCGAAACCACAGCGACGTGATGCCGCGGCTCTCGGGGTACTGTGCAAAAAACTTTGACGGAGCAGGAAGGTCTTGAGAAAAAGTCTGGAAGTCTGCAGCGCCGCTTTGGGTGCTGAGGCGGCCCGAGAGCTTTTTTGAGAGATTTTCCTGTGAAGCAAAGAGTCCTGCCTCGGTCGCCGAAATCTTTTGCAGTTCCGGATTCGCTAAATATATTTTGCCGTCCTTGCCCGACACTTTGCCGACCGCCTTAACGAGCGTGCCGTCGGCGTACATCTTGGCGATGTAGGGCTGATGAAACCATCGCAGTTTTATTCTCCCCGTCCCGTCTCTTAAATATCCTTCGCTCATCGGTATGCGCGACTTCCACCCTTTTTTGGTTTCAAGCTTCTCCAAAGTGCCGATGAGCGAGGCTTCTTGGCCTGCAACCAATCCGCTGACGCTTGCCTCGCCGCCGCCCTGCTCGTATCGAAAAGGGAAGTGGAATAAAAGATCCCGCACGGTTTTGATCTCCAGTTTTGCAAGAGCGCCCTTTTGCGCGTCAGTGAGGCGAAAGTGATTGGCCAGTTGGTCGCCAGGTTGCATAGTCCTTATGTTATACTCCCCAAATGGCAAAAAGCGATAATGGCAAAAAGGCTCTCGCGCTCCACAAAAAGCTTAGAGGGAAGATCCGCATCGCGCCCGCGATGCTGGTTAAAAACCGTGAGGAACTCTCTCTTATATATACGCCCGGAGTCGCGGCGGTATCATCTTATATAGCATCTCCTTCGACAAGCTCAGGACAAGCTAAAAGAGCGCGCGACTACACAATCAAAGGACGGATGATTGCGGTCATATCCGACGGATCGGCAGTCTTGGGTCTCGGCGACATCGGGCCCTATGGCGCTTTGCCGGTGATGGAGGGAAAGGCCGCGCTTTTTAAAAGTTTCGCCGGTGTCGATGCGTTTCCCATCACGCTCGACACTTCTTCGCCAAGGCTTCAAAGTGCAAGCGCGCAAGAGCAGATTGATTTCATTATTGAAACTATTTGTGCGATAGCGCCGGCGTTCGGCGGCATCAATCTTGAGGATTTTAAAGCGCCGCATTGCTTTGAAATAGAAGAGCGGATAAAAGCGTGGCTCAGCATCCCGGTGATGCACGACGACCAGCACGGAACGGCTATCGCGGTGTTGGCGGCGCTCATCAACGCGGCAAAAGCGGTTAAAAAGGATTTAAAGAAATTAAAAATAGTCATCAGCGGCGCGGGCGCGGCGGGCACTGCCATAGCCAAACTGCTCTGCAAAGCCGACGTGCGCGACATCATCGTGCTGGACAGCCGGGGGATTATTTCTCACGATAGAAAAGAACCGCATAAAAAAGAGCTGGCAACGCTGACTAATCCGCGCAACGTTTCAGGCGGCCTGCGCGACGCTTTGCTCGGCGCCGATGCGTTCATCGGCGTCTCGGGCCCGGACGTGGCGCAAGCATCCGATATTAAACTGATGAATACCAAAGCGATAGTCTTTGCGATGGCGAACCCCGTGCCCGAGATCAGCGCCGAAGAGGCAAAAAAAGGCGGCGCGCTCGTCATCGGCACCGGCCGCTCGGACTATCCGAACCAAATAAACAATTCGCTGGTCTTCCCCGGAGTGTTTCGCGGCGCGCTCGACAACAACGTGGGCAAGATTACCGATGAAATGAAATTACAAGCGGCAAAAAACCTCGCCGCGCTGGTCAAGAAGCCGACGCCTGAGAAAATAATCCCCGGCCCCCTCGAAAAGGGAGTAACGGGAGCGGTGGCGAAGGCAATAAAATAAAAAAAGACCCCGCTCACCGGTCGGGATCTTCGAGGATGGATTCGCCGTCCTCAGGCTTTTCGTAGACAGGGAGCCATCCTTTTTTCTTGCAATAGCACAATACGGCCAGCTCGCTCAGCCGCGGCGTTAAGTTATCGATCAGGAATTTGTCGACATCCTCCTTGCGCATGCGCTGAGGGCGCTTATCGAGTATGCTCGCAACCCAAGCCACTAATTCGCCGACATCGTTAGTAAGCGAACTCTTCTCGTTTTTTGTCGGGCAGGAGACATAAGCACGCTCATTGAGCGGTGCCAATTCCTCATGCATAAGGTTGAGATCCTCAGCCTCTCGCACAAGTACCGCACTTGCGAGCAGCATCGTCGAGAACGGCGCTCCAACCGTTTTAGCGGCGTGGAGGATAGACAAACCAAACTCCTCTTCCTGCACGTCTTCCGCATCGCTCTTTTTTTCAACACTGACGAATTGCCGGCATTCTTCCAGAAATTCCTCAATGTTCACATCCTTTGCAAGATAGCCTTTTTCCTTCAAATCCCGCGCAAGTTTTTGCCACTCCTCTTCTTTTTTCGGCTGGAGTTCGATGCGCAGATCGCCTTCATCGCTTTGCCACTCGGGCTCCGGCCTCGGCGTGCTCGGTAGGGGCTCCTCTGGCGGCTGAGAGGAGCTGGGATCGGTATCCATCATGTGCTCCTCTTGAGTTAGCCAACATCTACTTCCTACTTTGGCTCCTTTAGGATGAATATGTCAAGAAGTTATGGCAGGGTACAATAGAATGAAGAAAGAGTATACTGTTTCATCCGTCGTTATATGAGGGACTTTGAGCAACAATTCAAGGACGCGTTCGAGCGCCATAGCGACGAGCTGTTTCGGCATGCCTCTATGCGGCTCTCGGACCGCGAGCGGGCTTTGGAGCTCACCCAGGAGACCTTCCTGCGGGCGTGGGATTACGCGGGGAAGGGGGAGGAGATACGTGACTTCAGACCGTTCCTCTTTAGAACACTCAAGAACCTCATCATCGACGAATACCGCAAAATGAAAGCCCATTCGCTTGAGGCAATGGTCGAAAACACCGAGGCGCAGGACGTCGAGGCGCTGCTGCCTTCGGACGACACCAACACGCTTGAGGCGGCGATGGAGCGTTTTGACGGCAAGCGTGCATTGCAGGCGCTTCAAAAACTGCCCGACCTCTACCGCGAGGCGCTCATACTGCGCTATGTCGACGGGCTCTCGCCGAAAGAGATAGCGGATATAATCGATGAAAGCGAAAACGTCGTGTCAGTGCGGATACACCGCGGGCTTAAAAAATTGCGCGACGTGATGGAACCTGACCGCTATGAATAACTTTTTTGAACAACTAAAAAAAGCCGCGCGCGACATTCGCCTCTTGACACAAGAGAAGCAGGCGATGCGCGTGCGTTTGTATGATGCGATGAAGGAATCGCCGCTTTTTGCCGCCACGCCCGAAGCGGCAAAACAGCCGCGCGCACACCCTAGTCCGTACTATTTCTTCTTCTCGCCGAAATGGGCGACCGCGCTCGCACTGGCGCTTGTCGCGGCTTTGGGTTCCGGCACCGCCTATGCCGCGCAGGGCGCGCTCCCCGGTGATGCGCTCTACCCAGTGAAGATTCATCTAAACGAAACGGTGCAGACCGCGCTCGCAACGACCCCGCAGGCCAAAGCCGAGCTGAACGCGTCGCTCGCCGAGACGCGCCTTGAGGAGGCCGAGACGCTTGCCGCGCAGGGCAAGCTCGACGCGACCACGAGCGCGGAGCTCGCCGGCAATTTCGACCAGCATGCGCAGGCGGCGCAGACGATAACTACCAGCTTGCAAGCTGAGAATCCGAGCGATGCCGCACAAATTAGCGCCGAGTTCGACTCCTCGCTTGAAGCGCATAGCGCCATATTGATGGAGCTTGGCGCCGAATCAAACAGCACGACCAACGAAGGCTCCGACGCGCTGGCGATGCACGTCCGCTCGCATGAGCGCGGCGGCAACCCCGCGCTTGCAATGAACTCCGCTTCAGAAAAAAGCCGCACGCTCAGCGCGTTTAGTAGTTTAACTGCAAGCACTTCAGCCGCTGCTTCGACCACTGCGCCGACTGCGAGCACTTCGGCGGCGGTCGCGACCTCTTCTGCAGTAACGCCTGCAACGGGCAGCGTTGCCTCGACGTCCGAGAATAAAAATCAGCAGTCGGTCGCCGCGGGGCTAGAGAGCAAAGCCTCAAGCGCGCTTGAGCAGCTGCAGTCCGATTATCAAGGCGTACAAAATACTTTGGGCAGCGCCACCGCGTCCCAGATTGACGCTCGAATCGCTATGATAGAGGCCGCGCAGGCCGCGGGCACTGCCTCGCTTAACGCGGGCGACTATGGCGGTGCGTCGCAATCGTTTGCCCAAAGCCTGCGCATGTCGACCCAGCTTGATGCGTTCATAAGCGCGGGAGAAAAGTTCAATCAAAAACAATTGCTCCCGACTCTGCTCGGCACGCTTGGCGGCGGGGAAGATGGCAAGGGCAAAGGCGGCTCGGATAAAGGCGCCGGCAAGGATTTTATACCGTTGAGTGCTCCAGATAATAAATAAAACCAGCGACAATTAAAAGTACGATGACCGCCGACGCGAGCGCGGCAAAATTTATATTGGTCGCCGGCAGCGAACCGAAATGTGCGCTTTGGCAGCTCCCGACCGTAGCGGCGTTGTTCTCGCTCGGCGGCGAGGGTTGGGGCGCAGTCGAAGTCGACGCGCTCGCAATCGCGGATGCGGATGATGGGGAAGCGGCAATGCTTGAACTGCTCGCCGCCGAACTCGCCGCGCCCGAAGCGCTGGAACTCGAAGTAGAGGCAAAAAGAGGCTGTGAACTGCTTGAAGTTGGCGAAGCCTGCGAAGTATCCGCAGGCGCGAATGTGCGTCCGCCGCTGGAAGTCGCGGCCGCGGCGGCGTCAGAAGGGAACTGCTGGTCGGACGGGTAGATGATGGTGGTAGTGCTCGCGGCCGATGTGGTTGCTGCAGGGTTCATCTAAAAATGATATAGAAGGAGCGGTAAAGCCCAGGTGAAGCAAGATGCACCGAGTGCAGATTTGGTGTAAGGTGTTTGAGTATTGGGGGCGAGAGCTTTCAAATACGGAGGCGTGGCTGAGCGGTCTAAAGCAACACACTGCTAATGTGTTGGCCGGGAAACTGGCCCGAAGGTTCGAATCCTTCCGCCTCCGCCAGAGATTTTAATCAATGTTATCAATAGTTTTTAAGGTCGAGGATAAAGGGATTCGAACTTTAGATAATTACCTGTATGGAAAATCATATTGAAACCAAGGAAATGTTACCTAAGGAAATTCTTTACGCGACAACCAACGATGCAAAACTAAAAATAATGCAATCCATCTTGGGTGATGAGTATAAGGTTATTAGTCTAAGAGATGCTGGCTTTGAATTACAGACTGAAGAAGACGGAATTAGTCCTGTTGAGAATGCTCTAAAGAAAGCCAGGTATTGTTATGGACAAACGGGCAAACCTTTATTATCTATGGACTTCGGATTTTTTATCGATGGACTTCCTGAAGACGAACAACCTGGGCCATCCGTAAAAAGAATAATTCCAATTTCAAAAGAAAGAGAACCAACTGATGAAGAGGTATTAGAATTTTACAAAAACATTATTACAAAACTAGGTGGGACAGCTCAAGCCCATTGGGTTCGTGCTTTAGCCTACGTGTCACGAGATGGTGAATTTACCACTGAAATAAAAATACCGAAAAAACTCATAGACAAACCAAGTGAGAAAAGAAAGAAAGGTTTCCCCATGACATCGTTGCAAATTGATCCGCTTACCGGAAAATATGAATGTGAATTAACTGATGAAGAAAGAGCTGCAAGCCATGTTGCTGAAGATGAAGCTGTAAAATTATTTATACAGGAACATGTTCGGTAATATACCAAAGAAAAAGATACAATTAACGCTATTCACATATAGATTGTAGCGGATTATAGCCGCAAATTCAGTAAACTTTTTGAGCAAACTCAGGGATATTGAAATAAGCAGGTTTTTCTTTGTAGATTCGTCGCAAATTCCTTATAATCTTACCAACACGATTGAACGAAAACGTCCGTACTGGTTCTAACTTCGGGACATCGTCTCCGCCCGAAGACTTTTGTATCGGACAGACCTGAAGCGTTTATTCCAGACCGTTATTACGCTATGCGATTTCAAGAAAGCTAGACACCCGCGAAGGGATTCGAACCGAGCATAGTTCATGAGGACTACGCACTGAGAGCGGAGTATACTTCTTGATATGGTAGACCTCTCTTTTTTGTGGAGGCGAAACGTCGTGGCAGATGTTATACAAGGCATCATCGTTGGCGGCATACTTGCGTTCGTCACGTTCCAAGGTATTGCCATCACACATGTCACGGCGACCAATGGCTGGACCACCATATACGGATGCGGCGAACCCGGTGATGGGCTGCTTTTGCGAGCCGCTTGCGCTGACGTATTCACAGGTCCAATAAATGTGCCGGAAGAGGCGATGTACTGGACGACGAAGAAAGACAGTGCACACCAAACGCTATCCGGTCAACACAATTACATCTTGCACTTCCCGGCAGGTCAGCTTCCGCCGAACGACGCGTTCTGGTCGCTCACCATGGGCGATGCGAAAAATCGTTTCGTGCCGAACTCTATCAACCGCTATAGTGTCAGCGATCGCTCCGGCCTCGTTCCGAACGCCGACGGCTCTGTCGATATATACATTCAGAACACCGCTCCGGCAGGCCATGAGTCAAATTGGCTTCCCGCGCCCACCGGCAACTTTATACTCTGGTTGCGCGTGTATCTGCCCGGTGCGGCAATTCTCAATGGCGAGTACCAAGTGCCGCCAGTCACGCAAACGCAATAATGTCCTATGAAGCACAAACATCTCATTACATTTGGCGGGGTCTGTATCGTGGCGTGGGCCATCGGTACGTTCCTTTTCCTCTATTTTTGGCCGCACTTCGTAAACAACATCTTCAGGAAGGCGATCCTCGACCAGGGTTTCGGCCAGAGCCCTGTCCCAGTCAATATGCTCTACGTGGAGCCGCAACAGCTCTTTACCGAGCCGCTTGCGGCGCAGTCCGCCTCATCAAGTCCGAACTTGATGACCACTGGCGTCAACCATGACACGCTTCTGGTGGTAGCCTGGCTCGACTTGAGCCAGGGGCTGCAAGTTCTCCACGTGCCTGATTTTTCAAGTCGCTACTACAGTGTGCAGTTCACCGACCCGTTCGATGCCGACTTCGCCTACGTCGGTACGCGCACCACTGGTACTAAAGCGGGCGACTATCTCGTCACCGGCCCCGGCTGGAAAGGACAATTGGTGAGCGGCATGACGCACATAGCTTCGCCAAGTAATTCGGTGCTCGTCATCGGTCGCATACTGGTCTACAGCGACAGCGACCTTTCCACTGCCTACGATCTTGCAAAGCAGATACGGCTCGCGCCACTGGGTCAATGGCTAGTCAGCGGCTTCTGACGCCGACTCCGCCGAGATTCGAACCGAGAGCGGAAAATAAAATCGCTAGATTTTAAGCCAGACGGCGAAGGGGCGACCCGGGCAGTGAGAGTCCCGGAAACCCCGCCCAAGTTTTTTATCGGACCTATGCCAAGGCTTAAAAAGAAGCGAGCCGTCTCAAAAGTAATGAGACGGCTCTAAGGCTCCCAAAGCTCGATCATCCGGCGGATGATGTGCTCGGGCACTTGGTGTGTATTTCGTTCGGCTGCGGCAGAAGGCTCGGGGTGAGGGAGGCTGACGACTGCGACAATATATCCCGCATTACGAGCGACTTGGGCGTAAGGCTCCCAATGTTCCCGCTTCACGTTTGTATTGTCGCATACCACCACCGGAACACCCTTACAAACGCTTTCAGAAAACACCTGAAGGTTTTTTTGGTGATATTCGCCCAACAAAGACAGGTCGAACTGATACCGACCATCCTTGTAGAAATAGGAATCGGTTGAGTGAATGACACCCCCTGAATCCGCAATCCTTTTTGCCACCGTACTTTTGCCGCTGCCGGGAACTCCTCGCATGATGTATGCGATTTTCATCGGACTCTCCCGCGCTAGAACCCAACGTGCACTTTAACATGTAGGGTTTACTTTGTCAAATTCTGCGAAAAAAGATAGACCTAGTTTTTTGTAGCATAGCCAAAAAGTCTCTGCTTGGGTATAGTGCTTGTGGATTCGTTCAACAAGGGAGGAATCGATGGATTTCGAACGAGATATTCCTCCTCAGGTGAACTGGGAGGATGTGCCGCGATGGTACGGGCTTTCGTATCGTCCAGGTAAAAATGGGGAACTGCCCACACTTATCTTCAACATTCGCAAAGAGTCTGCCGCACCGCTCAAACAAGTATTGGAGCATCCGCGGTTTATCGAAAGCTATGAACCAATGGGGCTTTTGTTTTTGGAAATCGACGCGAGTCGCGGGTTTGGGTTTGAGCGAGCTATGGTCTGCGAAGGAGAGTTTGGGGGCTACTATCGATTGGCGATGAAGCTTGACCCACGAGCGGGGGCGTTGTTCTATGTCCTCAACTACATTCTGCTTCTCAATGCCCTTGGTATCTCCGTAATTGACGTGCGAGCTGGCGGTGACCCAAAGCGTGTACAGCTCATGGAAATATGGGCAACCTATATCGCAGATGCTCAGGGGTTCCGTGGAGCCCCGATGGGTGGTTTAACTTCTCCTGCGCTAAGGAGGTGGATGGAAAAGCGCCATGCAAAGAAACTCGGTCTGCGTAAGGTCGAGGAAGCAATGCGGCAGGTGTACAATCTTTTCCACGCCCATAATGCCAAAAAGTGGAATGCGCTCGATGCGTATGATTCACGCGAGTTCGGTGCCGATTTTCAAAAAGTGGAACATGCCTTCTCAATCAGGTTCTTCACTGCAATAATGGAAAGAAACGGCGCGTTCCTCCTCTGCACCATTGGCAACGCTTGCGACGTCTCCACTGATAATTGGTGGAGCGTACAGGAGGACACGGGCATCATTTAGTCGAGCACAACCTCGACAATCCCACCCAGCAAATTTCTCTCCTTGCCGGTTTAGCGGCGCTCCATGACATGGCGAGCAAAGACACCGACCCCCGCCTTTAATGGGGGTTTTTATCTGCTTTCTGTCACTCTCCCCGTTGCGGATGCTATACCCACCGCAACCTTGAAGGGTAATGGAGTTTCTCCATTCGCTCCCATGCTTATAAGCACGCTCGGATAGATGCGGTATAGTTCGAAAATGAGGGCAGCGCCTCCGCTGGTTAAGCTGTACCACAGCGATCCTAGCTATGGATGTAGCCGCTTACTGGCATGTTGCGGCTGCAAAGTACGGATTTCGAGGCGGTGTGCTAAATCGATTCGCGGCAGACTGGCAAAGAATTGTAATACTATTGAATTTCTTACGGCTATCACCATGGATAAGCACTACCAGCAATTTGAAGAAATCTACGATGCATACGCCAAAGCCATCTTTCGGTTTATTTATTTTCGGGTATCGCAGTACGATATCGCGGAAGACATCGTCCAAGACACTTTTTTGCGATTTTGGAAAATCTTGTCCATGGGCGAGGGTGTCAGAGACACGCGGGCGCTGCTCTATACGATTGCCCACGGCCTCATTGTGGATCACTATCGGAGGCAAAAGTACCGAGTGCAGATACCTCTTGATATCGAAAAAATCGACTCGGAGTTAGCCCTGGCAACAGACGATGCTGAAAACGACGCGATGGCAAGAGAAGAGATTGAAGCCGTTCTCGCAAAGTTATCAGTCATAAAGCGCGAATATCGGGATGCCTTGCTCATGCGCTATGTCGAAGATTTGTCGGTCTCAGAAATCGCCGAGATGATCGGCAAAAGTGAAAATTCCATGCGGGTCCTCATCCACCGCGCTCTTAAGGCGCTTAAAAGCAAACTATGAACGACGACCAACTCATCGAGCGGCTTCGAAAGTTAAAAAAATTCGAGCCAAAAGACGAAACCATTTTCTTGCTCAAAAACAGGGTATTTTCGAGCATCGAAAATAAGAGTTCGGTTTTCCGGCCAATCTTTGTATACTCGGCCGCCGCTCTGCTTTTTCTAGTACTCATAGTGACGCAGGGGTATAGGTTGCTAGACATGCCTCATGTCGTTTACCTGGAAACACATATTGCGTTGGCGCCCAATGGATATGAAAAAGCCCGATGGTCGCTTGGCTTTGCACAGTTTGAGCTCAAGAAGCTCGAAAGCGGCAGTACTGATTCCGCGCAAATTGCGTATCTTTCCGATGTGTCATCGGAGACAGACCGTTATATGAGCGAGCTCAATCTCGTTGGTGAGCCGGGGCAGTATTCCACACAGCAGTGCTTGGATGCCTATACAGCGTATGAGGGTTATCTCGATGAGTTGCAAGCCGCTGTTCAAGGCGCATTAGTGACAAACACCGATTCCTCGGTGCGTGCAAGCCTGCTGTCCTTGAAGGATGAGGCTAAACGCTACCAGCAAGCGGCAGATGTCAGGCTGAAGCTTTACTGAAGTTTTCTACTGTAATAAATCCGAAATTCGTGCGGCTCAAAAGACATAACCTATGTATCAGCGACTCACTTCAGTTCCGGTTTGGGTGTATGGCTTGGCCGTGCTGTCCTTTGCGGCAGCGCTTATCGTTGCTCCTAACGCAAGGTTCGTGAACGAAGCACGCGCTGCCCAAAGCGGCGTGTCCATGGTGGGCATGACCTTTAGTCCGGGGACTATCACCATAGCAGCGGGTGACACGGTTACGTGGACCAACAACAGCTCACTGCAACACACGGTAACCGCCGACGATGGATCGTTTGACAGCGGCACCATCAACGCGGGCGGCACGTATTCGCACACATTCATGACGCCAGGAACCTATAGATACTACTGCCGCTTCCATGGCGCTCTGGGAGGCGTCGGCATGTCGGGCACAATTGTCGTCACGCGATCAAACGCCAATACGCAGCCGAACCAATCGAACACTCAACAAACGATGCCGGTGGTACAAATGCTCTCCACAAATACCACCAGCTATTCACCGCAGACTTCGTACCAACAACCGTATAGTTATCAGCCGACGAACTATCAACAGCCAACTACACAAAGCTATACAAATTATGGAACGGGAGTGACCGGGTACGCCTATCCGACCCAATATCAGTCGTATCAGCCCTCGTACCAATATCAGGCACCGGCCATGATGCAGCACTATTTCCCGTGTCATACTTCCATGAACTACCGACAACCGATGCCGTCCGGGTATTCGTATTCAATGATGCGACCCCCCAACGGGGGATATACTATGGATTATTAAATTAATAGTAACTGTTAAGCTATGGAAAATAACGATCAAGCGTATGGGTATGGCAAACGCCCTTTGTGGCATTGGATTTTATTGTATGCTGTAATCGCCGTAGTGGTTTATGCTTTCGTCTACTATTTCTTTTTTGCAAACAAGGGTGGGTACAACACTTCTTCGTATACTCCGACTACAAATACGACCTATGGCACACAGACACCGAGTGCTCCGCAAAACAGTAACGCGTCCGTGCCTACTCCAGCCTCTTCCCAGCCAATGAGTGTTGCTATTAGCAACTTTGCATTTAGCCCAAATCAGATTAGTGTGAAAGCCGGTACAAAAGTAACCTGGACGAACAACGACAGTGTGGCTCATACTGTGACAAGTAACACGGGAGCCTTTGATAGCGGCACGCTCAATCCTGGCAGCGCGTACAGTTTCACCTTCAGCACGCCCGGCACATTCAGTTATCACTGCAGGATCCATCCTAATATGACAGCGACCGTCGTTGTGACTCAATAATAGGGGTAGCAAAATATGAAAACTTCTTACATCATCTGGGGAATAGTCGCCATAGTCATTATCGGTGGTGCAGTTTGGTATTGGGGACAGCACTCAACCTCACCTTCAACACAAACTCAAGTCTCGACTATACAGACAATTCAGACGTCAATAGGATTTCTTCCTGATGCAACAAGCTCAGCTCAATCCGTCTCTACCGTTCCCTCAAACGGTGACACGAACCCCTACGGTGTGGCATTTGTCCCGGCGGGGTTTCCTTCCGGCGGCATGCTTAGTCCCGGCGATGTGCTCGTTTCGAATTGGAATAACAAAACCATCCAAGGCGGAGGAACAACTATTGTGAAGATTACACCAACCGGCCAGCAATCACTTTTCTTCCAGGGCAAGACCGGGCTCGGCCTCTCTACCGCGCTCGCTGTGCTTAAATCCGGTTTTGTTATCGTTGGCAACCTTCCGACAACGGATGGCACCGGTGCCACGGCAAAGGCGGGCTCCTTGCTGGTGCTTGATAGCAAAGGCAAACTTCTCACAACACTCACCGATCCAAAGCTCATTGATGGCCCCTGGGACATGGCAGTGAACGACAACGGCTCTCAGGTGCAGGCGTTCGTTACGAACGTCCTCTCTGGTACCGTAGTCCGTTTTGATCTTGTCTCTAGTTCTACAGGGCTCACTTCTCACAAAGGAACCGTTATCGCTTCGGGGTATGGGCATCACACCGACCCTAATGCAGCGGTCGTGGGGCCAACCGGTCTTGTCTATGACGCATCTACCGATACTCTTTTTGTCGCTTCAACGGTGGACAATGCTGTGTACAGTGTTGCGAAGGCTGGCAGCATAACGACGAGTGCCGGAGTAGGGGCCGTTGTATACAAAGATCAGCAACACCTTCATGGCCCGCTTGGTCTTGCACAAGCTCCGAACGGCGATTTTCTCGTGACAAATGGTGATGCGATCAACGCCGACACAACTCAACCCAGTGAGCTTGTTGAATTCACTCCGGGAGGCACCTTCGTAAAGGAACTCTCCCTTGATTCGGCGCCGGGAGGCGCATTTGGACTCGCTGTAGATGTCTCTGGCGGCACAGCAACCCTCGCCGCTGTCGATGACAACATATCGAGTCTCCTCATGTGGACCATATCGGTGCGATAGCTACAAAATCACAAGTCCAGCCGTAGGCGCTGGCTTCTGCTTGACGCATCTACGGAGCCTGCTATACTTTAATAGTTATTAAAGTATTTAATCATAGATACACGTATGCAAAATAAAGCGGGAATATGGGTAGTCGCGGCTCTTGTGGCAGGTCTTATCGGCGGGTATTTTTTAGGAAATGTGCACAATTCTCCGAGCACTGTCTCCTCACAACTCAGCATGAGTCAAAAACAGCAAGACTTGAGCAATGCCATGCGCACGCTCTGGGATGACCATGTCGCTTATACGCGCCTCTATATCGTTGAGGCTGTGTCCGGCAATCCTGGCACAAGTGCGACTGCGGCTCGACTCCTGCAGAATCAGGTTGATATAGGCAATGCTATAAAGCCGTACTACGGCGATGATGCGGGAAACCAACTGACCGCGCTTCTTAAGACGCACATTCAGGACGCGGTAGATATTCTTAGCGCCGCCAAGGCAGGCAACCAGGCCAAACTTGCCACTGCAAAGGCTGCTTGGTACGACAACGCCAACCAGATATCGACGTTCCTCAACCAGGCGAATCCGAACAATTGGCCTTTGGCTACGCTGCAGGCACACATGAAAGACCACCTTGACCTCACGCTCGATGAGGCAGTAATGGAGTTGCAGGGCAATTATGAGGCGAGCATCGCGGATTATGACAAAGTACACATGCATATTCTCGACCTTGCCGACATCCTTACTCAAGGCCTCATCGCGCAGTTCCCGAATAAGTTCTAGACATTCGTAATGCTCAATACTCACGAAATAAAGAAATTGCGCTCGCTCCTTAAGCGCGAAGACGATCGGTTGCCGATCGTCTTCGGTGCGCTTGGCGATGCGCGCCGGTGCAAAATATTTCGCAGCTTCCTTAAGCGCGACCGGCTGTGCGTGAGCGATATCGCGCGCACGCTCGGGATCTCCATGTCCCTTGCTTCACAACATCTTAAAATTCTTGAGATCACCAAGCTCGTAGTCCGCGAGCGCGAGGGCCGCACGGTATACTTCAGGCCAAATACGCAAGACGAGCTGGTGCGCACGATTATCAAAGCAGTACAATAACGCATATGAAACTAAACCTTATTTGTAGAAAAACAGAAGCTCCAGGCGTTGAGTCGTTTGTCTTCGGCCCCGCAGAACCTCTCAGTTGGAAAGCCGGGCAGTTCCTTCATTACGTGCTCCACCACGAGCCAACCGACAGCCGCGGCTCTGACCGCTGGTTCACTGTCGCTTCGGCGCCGTTTGAGGGGGAGGTGATGATTACGACGAG
>JAGWIT010000018.1 GCA_028866155.1 Patescibacteria group bacterium | reverse complement strand
GTTAGTAGAAGCGGCTGCAAAGATAAATGAGCATTATGCCGAAGTGAAATGCCCAGTCGTTTTAATACAAGGAGAGCAAGACCCTGTTTCTTCTCACAAGCGGATTATCCCAAATGAAGAGGATCCAAAACTATTGTTGAAAAGAAGAGAGATTCTTAAAGAAACCTTTTTCCCCAATAGTCCGCAGGTGGACATGTTAGTGCCACAAAAACTTGGCCATCATGGATTGCCCCATTTTCGCGCTGATACTGTGGCAAAAACATCTTTATACATGCTTGACAGGTATTGGAGAAAGCAAAAAGAAGTTAACGTCTAGACGACACACTTAATAGATTGCAGACTGGTCCCAGTATTGTGCCAGACACCCAGCTATTGATAGGTTATTCAATTTGTAATACAACTTAACCGGCAGTACGGCATCTCACACTGACGAAAACACAGTTTTTGCAGAGACCTGCGGGAGCCGATCAAGCCAGGAGAAGTGTCATGCTACGCATCTACGTACGCGAACCTATCGAAGGTCGCACTACTAAGACTGACGATGTTGCCAAAATGCAATACATCGAAATCGATGTACAACCGTTAACCCCTGTTCCCATCAACATGGATGGTATCAAGCCAGAGAATGTGCGTTTTGTCACCTTCTTTCATAAATTTATTGGCGACATGCAATGCGGGCTGTATCGCTCTGGACGAAAGAACACGCGCTGCGAAGCGCATGTGACGAGAGCGCCTGCGCCCTACGACCGGCAGGTGATTCTGAAAGCTCCCACATTCGATCTCGCAAAGAAAATGTGGACGTGCATGTGTAGCACAGATAAAAAAAATCTGAAGCCTTATAGAAAGATGTAGATTCACGCACGGCCGCTCCCCAAAAGGAGCGGCCAACTTTTTGTTACAAATATCAATTCCATTTGAATATCATCCCACACACCCCAGCCCAAGGTTGGAAGTATTGAGGCGACCCGAATCTTCTATTTGTTGCCGGTAGAAAAAAGCGAAAGCATCACATCGCACGGGCATTCGGACGGCGCGTTTTCGGGGGCGGTGTGGTAGACGATTTGAAAGCGCGTGAGGATAACGGCGCCGCCTTTACGATAGCCGGTTTGCCCGCCCACGTGGCCGCCGGCGGCGAGATCGTTGGCCACCCGCCACCCAATGCTCTTAAGTTTCTGATCATAATAGCGCTCGAACGGGGTGAAGACGCTTCCTGGGTCCATCGTATCCGCGACAGCGGCGGACGTGATGCTCGCGCCGGAGTACGACGTGGTGCCGATGATAAAACTCTCAACCTCGGAAGCACTCCAGTCGACGCGGCCGTAGAGCGGGTACAGGTCCGCCGAGAGCGTCGGGTGCGTTATCGAGAATTGCGCGCTTTCAGCGGAGATTGCGTTCGTAATGGGGACGGACTCGTACGCGCTTATGCCGAGCACATAGGTGCCGCTCGGGTACATCGCAGATACTTTCCAGGTCGTACTGCCGGTATTGGGGAGGTCCGTAAAGATTATCGGGTCGAATTCCTGACCCTCTTCCTGAAGTGGCGGCGGGGGAATGCGCCGGATGGTGAGCGAGATTTTATCGTTCGCAGGTACGCCGTGCGTGTCCCACGAAATAGTGTGTTCTTCTCCCGGTTGCCACGCCTCGCCACCCGCAGGAATGATGATGGTTACCGTCGGTGGAACGCTTGACCGCATGGACCACCAATACCACGTCCCGCCCGCTAACAGGAGTAGGACAATCAACAAGGCAGACACGCGGTTCATATATTCGTTCATCGCCAGGATTCGCGGCTGCTCAATGTCAGAAATAAAACAAGCCCGACACAAGCACACAACGACAACAGCGCGCCAAAATAAAATGGTGCGGCAGGATTGACGCGATCCCACAGGAGTCCTGCGATAAGGCTTGCTGGCAAAGTGATGAGCCCTATCGAGGTGTTGTAAATGCCATAGGCGCGACCGCGGTGTTCGGGAGAAACCATGTCCGCCACAAATGCCTTGGCGACTCCTTCGGTAGTCGCGTAGTAAAGACCATAGAACGCAAAGAGAAGCCAGATTTGGTAAGTAGCATTGGCAAGGGCAAAGCCGAAATACGCGAGCGCATACGCTACCCAACCGAGCATGATGACTTTCTCTCGCCCGATACGATCAGACAAACTTCCCAGAGGCACGGAAGCGGAGGCGTACACGAAATTGAAAAGTGCGTAGACGAGCGGTATTGCAAGCAGTACAACGCCAAGATTTTGCGCTCGAAGTATGAGGAATGCATCTGAAGAGTTGCCGAGGCTGAACAACAGTACGATGCCAAGGAAGATATAGAACGAGCGCGGCAAAGACAGCTTAATCATTTCTCGTGTTGACTCTTCTTTCGTCGGTGTCTCTTTGACTTTCGTTTGCAGTATAAGGAGTGTTGCGAGAAGAGGAATTGCCGTAAGGAGCAGTATGATGTGATATTTTGCCGAGTTAGCTTGGAATATATATAACAGGCCGAACAAAATGAGAGGGCCGACGACCGAGCCAAACGTATCGAGCATACGCGCAATGCCGAATCCTTTGCCGCGATTATGCGCATCGGTCGAATCGGCAATGAGAGCATCTTTAGGAGAGTCCTTCATTCCTTTGCCGATACCGTCAAGGAACCTCAAACCAAGAATCGCCGCACTAGATACGGTGAGTGCAAGTAATGGACGGGCAATGAGAGAGAGGAAATAACCCATGAACACGAAAGGCTTCTTCTTGCCGAATGTATCGACGAGGAATCCGGCGACCATACGAAAGATGCTCGCGCCGCTCGTCACGAGCCCTTCCGAAACGCCGATGAATGTCTTATCGAGCCCGAGTACATTCGCGAGGTAAAGCGGCAGGATTGGCACGAACATGTCCTGGCTTATCCCGCCGAAGAAGCTTAGGAGACCGACATAAAATACATTGCCCAAGCCCTTCTTTTTTTCCATAACCTTATTCTACCCCCGTAATGACGAAGTTGTGGGGCAGCAGTCTAGTTTTCTTCTCGAGCGGGTGCACTTTTTATTGTAGTACTATTAGCGTTAGGTCTTATTGTTGTGATTGTTGCCATTTCAATGGTCTATCTTTTCATAACCCATGCCTAGCATAAAGAAATTATTTGAAGAGAAAAATATACACCTGCTATTTGAGCTGAGTCTTATCGGCAAAGGTATTATTGCGCTGTTTGAGATTATCGGCGGCATCCTAGTGTACTTCATAAGCCAGCAGTTCCTCATGAACCTTGTGCTCGCCATTACGCAGGATGAGCTTACAGAAGACCCGAAGGATTTTATTGCTCACTATCTCATCCAGTCTGCCCAGAACTTCTCCATCAGTTCGCAGCACTTTGCCGCTTTCTTCCTATTCAGCCACGGCATCATTAAAATGTTCCTCATCATCGGACTCCTTCGAGAGAAACGTTGGTACTATCCCACGGCTATGGTGATCTTCGGACTCTTTATTGTTTATCAGTTATATCGATTTAGCTTCACGCACTCCTTGTGGCTACTGCTTATAACCTTTTTGGATATCCTGGTGATATGGCTCACGTGGCACGAGTACCGTTATGTACGCAACAAATAATTAAATTTAATGCCATGTACACCTGTCCCATGCATCCGGAAGTGCTGCAAGCCAAACCCGGCATGTGTCCGGAGTGTGGCATGAATCTGGTGCCGACAAATAAAAAAGTGCACTCTGAGCATGCAGAGCACGACAAGCATGCGGGGCACAACACCGCATCGTTTCTGATAAAATTCTGGATTGCTCTTGTCCTAACCGTGCCAATTTTCTTTTACTCCGAAATGGCCCATTCGGTATTTGGTATACACGGGCCGGAGTTTTTGGGGTGGCAATATGTGCTGTTGCTATTCGGATCAGCAGTATTTTTTTATTGCGGCTGGATTTTTCTCACCGGCGCATACCGTGAGCTTCGAGCCCGGATGCCGGGCATGATGATGCTAATCGCGCTCGCCATTATTGCTGCATACCTTTACAGTTTTGTTTCTATTATCCTCGGTACCGGTCACGATCTGCTCTTTGAGCTTTCAACGCTGATTGCAATCATGCTCTTGGGGCACTGGATTGAGATGCGCTCGGTGCAAGGCGCACAAGGAGCACTAAAAGAACTTTCAAAACTCCTGCCTGATCAAGCCGAAGTCATTCGAGACGAGAAAACAGCGGTTGTTCCTTTAAGTGAACTTAGAGTCGGTGATGTTGTACTGGTAAGGCCCGGGGCAAAAATACCGGCTGACGGTAAAATCATCGACGGCCGCTCTGAGATAAACGAGTCCGTTATCACAGGCGAATCAAAGCCGGTGGAGAAAATTATGGGCGACATGGTCATTGCCGGCGCTATCAACGGTGACGGTAGTTTGAAAGTCGAAATTGTGGGCATAGGAGAGAAAACATTCCTTGCCGGAGTCATGCGGCTTGTTGCAGACGCACAGGCCTCAAAATCACGCCTGCAGATACTCTCTGACCGTGCCGCATTTTATCTGACGCTCATTGCTATAGGCGCGGGCTCCATCACTTTTGTTGCATGGATACTTCTCGACGCCGGCATATCGACAGCAACGGAGCGACTGGTGGCAGTGTTGATCATAACGTGCCCGCACGCTTTGGGACTTGCTATTCCTTTAGTTGCCGCAATCTCAACCACCATGGCTGCTCGAAACGGCCTCCTAATCCGACAACGTTCGGCGCTTGAATCGGCTCGCAATATTGATACGGTCCTTTTCGACAAAACTGGCACTCTTACAGAAGGAAAATTTTCTGTGACATCGGCCTCTGATGAGACAGTAGCAGCCGCCGCAGCGGTAGAAAAAGAGTCCGAACATCCGATCGGCAAAGCTATTGTGGGCGAGGCGCAGAAACGCGGTCTCACTGTTGCTCAGGCACAACAGTTTAAACGTTTAGCTGGCATCGGTGCACAAGCGGTGGTGGAGGGAAAGACAGTGTTTGTCGGCCACCGTGGCGGCACGGATATCGTGGTTGAAGTTGATGGAGTTTCGCTTGGCATAATTAAACTCGCAGATACCATTCGGCCCGAAGCCAAAAAAGCCCTCCAGACACTGCGCGCTATGGGTGTCTCAGTTGCAATGATAACTGGAGACTCAGAAGAGGTCGCAGCCGAGGTTGCAAAGGAGCTAGGAATTAACGAATATTTTGCGCGCGTGCGACCGGAAGAAAAATCTCAAAAGGTAAAACTCCTCCAATCAAAGGGCAAAAAAGTTGCCATGGTTGGTGATGGAGTGAACGACGCTCCCGCTCTTACTCAAGCGGATATCGGCATTGCAATCGGCGCTGGTACGAATGTCGCTATTGAGTCTGCCGGAATTATCCTTGTGAGGAACGATCCTCGCGACATTCCAAAAATATTCAACCTCTCGAACTTTACCTACAGCAAGATGATCCAAAACCTCTTTTGGGCGACTGGCTATAATGTAATTGCGATTCCGCTTGCTGCCGGCGTGTTGGCTCCCGAAGGTATTATCCTGCAGCCGGCTCTCGCAGCCGTGTTTATGTCGGCGAGTACTGTTATCGTTGCCTTCAACGCTGTATTATTGAGAAATAGGAAGTTATAAGGGCGGTTCCACTATCGTCCAAAACATCCAGCCAGTACATTACAAATCAAGTGTCAAGGGTGCCTATGGCGTTAGTGCGATTGAAGCACTTAGCAAAATAAAGAATGGGTGAGTTCAGCGTTAATTTTTTAAGTTTATAATCAAGCGATGGAATATACTTACCCATTACTCGACAGGATATTTGATTACTACTACAGCAAGCGCGACGCAAGCATCTCCGACTACAAACTGTATTCGTGTATGCATCTCCTTGAGCCACAATATGAGATGTACAAAAGGTTTATCAAATTCGGTTTTAAAGCAGAAAGTATTGTTGCCCTCGGTAAAGCCTATTCGTCAAATAAAGGAATTATACAAGAGTTGACAGCGCTTGGTATTCGAGTACTACAACCAACATTCAGCGGGCAAGCATTTGACGATGAACATACCGAAAATTGCTCTTCGATTGCTCAAGAAATAAATGAAAACACAAAAAATATAATTTTGGATGACGGCGGTTATCTAATTGATGCTTCAAAGAATAAGAAAATATTTTTCGCTGTTGAACAAACGTCTTCAGGCTTCCGAAAGCTAGAGGAGGTAGCTGTTAATTTTCCTATATTTAATGTGGCACGGTCAAAGACGAAACTTACTCAGGAGAGCCCGATAATCGCACGAAAAATTTTTGAAAGAGTAACAGAATATACCGAGGATAAAATGATTTCTTCGCCGAAAGTGGTCATTATAGGACTGGGGCCTATCGGAAATGCAACTTATCAGATATTCAAGGCGGAGGGATTTAATGTAGATGGATTTGACCTAGAGAAGGATAAAGGAAATATGATTGCGTATCTCTTAGAAAAGAAACCTGACTTGGTCATTGGCGCTACGGGGAGACAACTTTTTACAGAAAAAGATTTTAATGCTCTTGAGAATGACCACCCCTACTATTTAATGAGCGTTTCTTCTTCAGATAGAGAATTTCCTGTTGCCGCATATAGACAGAACACAGAAGTACATGCAGATGTGGTTTATAAAAATCTTACCTTTGTTAATAACGGCTTCCCAATAACCTTCAAAGGTTTGAGAAATGAACTTACTCCAGTTGAGATTGAGAAGACCATAGCTCTTTTGATGGGCTCAATTTTTGAAGGAATTACCGCTTACCCAGAGGGTAACCAAGGATTTTTAGAAATACCAATCACATTACAGGACTTACTAAACTCAAACGGAGACTGCGGGGCTTTTTAATTTGTTACAATAGCTAGATGCTGTACGCCCTGCTCATCGGAGTATGCTGGTTGATTTTTATTGTGTTTTGGATCGTGTCGGCTTTGAGCGCCAAGCGCACATTGAGGCGCGGCGCGTGGTGGCAGTTTGCAGGGTGGCGCTTGTTCGTCATCGTTGTCGTTTTGTGGCTCATACATATCGGATATTTCAACGGCTTTAATCATGCCTATTGGTTTGTTCCTTTTAATCCGCTCATAAGCGGCATCGGCTTGGCGTGCTGTGCCGCGGGCATCGCGCTGGCGATTTGGGCGCGTGTGTATTTAGGCCGCAACTGGGGAATGCCGATGTCGGTTAAAGAAAGTCCCGAGCTGGTCACTACCGGACCGTATGCTTATGTGCGTCATCCCATTTACACCGGCGTATTGCTCGCCATATTCGGGACGATACTCACTTCCGGCGCGTGGTGGATCGTGTTGCTCATGGCAACCGGCGTTTACTTTATCTACAGCGCTACACAGGAAGAGAAAATTATGCTCAAAGAATTTCCCGGCGAGTATCCCGCATACAAAAAACGGACGAAGATGCTTATCCCATTCATATTTTAACGCCCGCTAATTTTTAGCGAGCACGGCGTATACCACCAAGCGATGGTCATAGGTTGAGTGGTCGGGCGTCATGCTGCCCGCGCAGGTGATGAGGTTGAGGCGCGGTGCATCGCTGCGGTTAAACAGCTGTTGGAGCGGCACTTGGGCGAGCTGGTAGGTGTCGGACTCCTCAATCACAAAGTGGAGCGTGGAGCCCGCGGACGTGCCGATATAGATATCGTCTCCCGTTTTAAGGTTGTGGAGTTTTGAAAACGCGGCAAAGACATGTGCGTCTAAAACCGCGCTCCCAATGTCGCCGGGGATGGTGCCTGCGGCATACCAGCCTACATTGCCCGTTGATCCGCTGGGCACATCGAGCTCGCCGTTTGGCAGGACCCCAACGTCTTCTATGGGTGAGTTAACCCCGATCGCAGGGATGATGACGCTCACGGGGACGGGAGAAGGTGCTTGCGCGAGTGCCGTTTGAGGAATCAGCGGGAGCGGGGTTTGTGGGCTTTCTGCGGGAGCGATGAAGATAAATAACACAATCGCGAACGCGCCGGGCAGGATTTTTTGCATTCGATGATAAGTCTATGCTCATGGATACTTCATGTCCAATCTTTTTCGTGTGCGCTTCATATTTAATTTAGGTTCTGCATCGGACAATAGCTTGTGTCTCAAAAACTGCAATATGCGGCCGGGGCCGTCCTTTTGCTCGCCTCGAGCACGGTGCGCCTCGCGGCATACCCGATTGTCACCTCCGACTACACCTATTTTCTCTCCAAGTGGTTCGATGCGCTGGCAGCCAATCCGGGACTCAGCGCGTTTAAGATGCCGTTCGCCGATTATGCGCCGCTCTATTTGTATGCGCTTAAACTTCTCACGTTTATCCCGATTTCGAGCCTTTATAGCATCAAGACTTTGTCGCTGGTGTTTGACATCGCGCTCGCCTCAGTCGCCGTCATGCTCGTCAGGCAGGCCATGCCCTCTGCGGGCGGCCTGAGCGGCCAGGGCGGCACGCGGTTTTTTGCATTCGCGGTGATGATGTCCGTCCCGACGTTCGTCATCAACGACTCGCTGTGGGGGCAGTCGGACATCATCTATGCGAGCGGCGTTGCGGCGAGCCTCTATTTTGTCTTGACCGACCGACCTCTGCCGGCGGTGCTGTTTTTTGCGCTCGCACTGTCGGTTAAGGCGCAGGCGGTGTTCTTTTTTCCGGTTTTGCTCGGGTATGCCATCCGCAAGCGCGCGTGGTGGCAGTTATCGCTCATCCCGGCAATCTATCTGCTCGCCGTTGTCCCCGCGTGGCTTGGGGGAGGCTCATTTCCGTATTGGTTCTTTATCTACCTGCACCAGGCGGGGGAGTACAACGGGCTCTCGGTGTCGGCGCAAAGTATTTTTGCGTTCGCGAACCCTCTGCCGCTCTCCGCAGTAATGATCTCCGTTCTTTTTTATGCAGGGATACTCGCGGCGCTCGCATGCGCCGCGGCGCTTACCGTTGCGGTCGTTCGGACGCCCCAAGCGTTTTCGTCCCAGATTGTTCTGCTCGCGCTCCTGTGCGCCTCCGTGCTCCCGTATCTTTTGCCGCGCATGCACGAACGATACTTCTTTTTGGCCGATGTGTTCTCGGTCCTCTATGCACTCTATGTTCCGCGGCGATGGTATCTCCCGGCTATCGTGGTATTCGCGTCGCTTATTTCGTACATGCCGTTCCTGTCGGGCCAGGTGTCATGGTTTAGCGCAATAAATATTGACTTGCGCATACCAAGTGTTCTTATGCTCGTCGCAATTGTAATGACTATAGTGTCCGAGCGTCTGCAACTGAGTGCGGTAGGTTCAAACGCTTATACATAATCAAATAAATAAAAGTAATAGAAGATTTATGAACACTAAAGCTCTAACGTATAGTTTCGGGGCTGTTTTGCTTGCTGCAGCCGTATTGGCGGTCTTTGCGAGCGCTCTGTCGGTGCGTGCGGACACGCCGCCGACTCTTACCACGACCGTAGTCAGCGGCTCGAATGCCGCGGTGACGTCGGCTCCCATCGGCACGTCGGTGCAGGCGAGTGCCGTGGTGGCTTCCTCGAGCGCCTCGGTGGCGCCAACGGGGACGGTTACTTTTAATCTCTATAACAACACGGCCTGCACCGGCACGCCGACCACACAGTCGGGCGTCGCGCTCGTGGCAGGGGTCGCTCAGTCATCAACGACGACCGTACCGGCAAGCGGGTTGTCATATCTTGTCAATTATAACGGCGACGCATCCAACACGCCGGTAACCGGCGCGTGCGCGGCGGTAACACCGACTGCTTCGAACACCAGCATCACCACCGCACTTTCAACGACCACGAGCGTATATGCCGGCTCGATCGTCAACGACACTGCAACGCTTGCCAACGCGACCAATGACGCGACCGGCACGGTTGCCTACAACGTCTACACAAACAACATCTGCACTACGGGTGCGCAGTCTGGAGGGTCTGTCATTGTCGCGAACGCATTAGTGCCGAACTCCAATACAATTCTCTTCAACACGCCGGGAACTTACTATTGGCAGGCGGCATACTCGGGCGACCAGCACAACGCTGCGGCAACGAGCTCGTGCGGCGGCGAAGTGCTCACCGTGCTTGCGACCAGCACGCCGCCGGCGACCGTCCTCGGCGCCATTAGCGGAACCGTCTTTAACGACCTCAATGCCAACAATACGCTAGATTCTGGCGAACCTGGCTTGCCTGGCTTCGTGGTGCGCCTTCATCAGGGCAGTACCATCGGCGGCACAGTGCTCAACACGGCGGCCACCGACGCAGGCGGGCACTACAGCTTCGGCAATCTTGCGCTCGGCGCCTACTTTGTCGAAGAACAGCCGCAGCCCAGCTTCACTCGAACCACCGACAACATGGCGGTTGTGCTCGGCACATCAAGCGCGTCGGCGAGCATCAATTTCGCAAATATTTCGACTGCGACCTCTACCGGCAACGACAAGGACCATGATGAAGACAATGACGGAGAACATGGAAAAGGCTTCGGCCAATCCATCAGTGACTTTATCAAGAGCCTGTTCCACAACGGCCACGATAACGGCAATCACTTCGGCCAGATTAAGAACGGAGGCAATGGCGACAACGACGATAAGCCGAATGTAAGCACCCGCGCCGCCATTCGCTCTGAGGTTAATGCCTCGGTGCGAGGAGACGATCGCGGTAGGGATTAATCCACCCTTCATCTTCGGGGCGCTAGCCTTGAGATAAATGAAAATAGCTCAGATCGCACCCATCGTGGAGCGCGTGCCGCCGAAGAAATACGGCGGCACTGAGCGTGTCGTACACGCGCTCACCGAAGAGCTGGTAAAGCGCGGCCACGAGGTCACGCTTTTCGCCAGCGGCGACTCCGCCACCTCGGCAAAGCTCGAGTGGGTCTACCCGCGAAGTTTGCGCGAGGCTAAACTCCCCGACATTTACGGGACCAACCCGTGGACGATGCTCAACTTCGGCCTGGCCTACGAACTGCAGGAGGAGTTCGACATCATCCACGACCATATAGCGCCGCTTTCTATCCCAGCGGCAAATATCGCCTCGACGCCGGTTGTGATGACGATGCACGGCACGTTCACTCCTACCAACCGCCGGCTCTTTCAGACGCTTCGCTCGCCGGCAATCGTCTCGATATCGGAGTCGCAGATATTTTCGGCGCCCAACATCAACCACGCGGGCACGGTGCACAATGGTCTCCCGATGGAGCACTATCCCTTCGGCGAGAAGCCGGGCAGTTATCTCCTATATGTCGGGCGCATCGCGATGGAGAAAGGCGTACACTTTGCCATCGAGGTTGCCGAGCAGCTCGACCTGCCGCTCATCATTGCGGCAAAGATCGATCCGGTAGACCAAACCTACTTTCGCACCTACATTGAGCCGCGCCTCAGCGAGCGCATACGCTGGGTGGGAGAGGTCGACGAGAAGGAGCGGAACTCGCTCATGAGCGAGGCGCTGTGCTTTCTCCATCCTGTAACGTGGCGCGAGCCATTCGGACTCACGCTCATTGAGTCGATGGCCTGCGGCTGTCCGGTCATCGCGTTCAACAAAGGTTCTATCCCCGAGATAGTGAAGACCGGCGTCACCGGCTATGTGGTCGAGGATAGCGAGTCGATGATGGACGCGGTCGAAGCAATAAAGGAGATAGACCGCGCTGCATGCCGCAAGCATGCTCTGGAGAATTTTAGCGCGGCGAAGATGGCCGACGGATATGAGGCCGTCTACAAAAAACTCCTGAACCCTTCATAAATAATTTTATCGATGTAACAAGGCGCGCTATACTGCGTCAATAAAGAATATGTCTCCGCAGGCACGCAAACAACTTTGGGATCTGGGGTTGGGCAGTATCAAGGAGCTTGAGACCGACCAGGGTATTTTGGCGTCCGGCCGAGACGAGGCATACGGCTGTATTTTTGGGCGCGACTCGCTTATTACTTCGCTGAAGCTTCTGGAGGCGTTTGAGCAGACCGGCAGTAAATATTTTTTGGAGCTCACCAGGAAAATTTTGCTTAATCTTGCCGCGCTCCAGGGCAAGGAGGTCAATATCGAGAGCGGGGAAGAGCCCGGCAAAATGATACATGAGTTTCGCCCCACGGGGCACGAAAGGCTCACGCAAGCGCAGGAGAACCGCTGGTATCTCTACCCCGACAATATTATGCGCAATTATGATTCGGTTGACTCAACGCCGCTGTTTTTGATGGCGGCGCACGAACAGTACCGGTTGAGCCGCGATGAAGTGTTTATGAAAGATGTGTTACCGAGCGTGCGTGCGGCGCTCGATTGGTTGCTCAACTATGCAGACACCAACGGCGACGGGTTCATCGATTATGAGTTCAAGACGCAAAGGAAATTTGGTGGGCTCAAAAGTCAAAGCTGGATGGACTCGACCGAGTCGGTGTTTTTTGAGAACTATGACGAGCGTCCGAGTTATCCTATAGCGCCGGTCGAGGCTCAAGGGTACGCCTACGCGGCTTTGCGCGCGTGGGCGGATTATTTTGCCGCATCCGACCGCCTGCTTTCGCAGACGCTCACCGACCGCGCCGGCGTGCTTAAAGAAAAATTTAATGATGCTTTTGTTTTGCACGGCCGGCGCGACACGATATCGCTCGCCTTCGCGATAGACGGCAAGCATCGCCCGCTCACCTCGGCGCGCTCCTCTATGGGGCATGTGCTGTGGACCGTTCACTGGGAAAGCGCTAGCGATTTGAGTAGTGAGCGTCGAGCGCCTTTGGCGGGAGGGGGAACGGAGCGAATTGCTGGCGCGACGCCCGACTCTATACTCGACGAAAAATATATTTCATCGATAGTAGCGCGGTTGCTCCAGCCTGATTTATATGTGCGCAGTGCCGGCATCCGCACGCTCTCGTCGCGCTCAAAACGGTTCGACCCCAATTCATACCACAACGGCTCGATTTGGCCGCACGACACCACCATCGTCTCTCACGGGTTAGAAAATTTCGGCTATACAGCCGAGGCCAAGCAAGTGCGCAATTCAATCCTCAAAGCCTACGCGCATTTTGAAACGCCGATAGAACTTTTCACCTATGCTCATCACAAATTCGGCCAATACCTGAGCCCCCAAGGCCAAGGAGCCTGCAAACAGCAAGCCTGGTCGGCGGCGGCCCTCTTAACCATGCTCGGCAGGGAAGAGTAATTATTTTTCTAACTCTTTCTCAAGTTTCTTCGTCGCTTTGTTTAAATAGGCTCCTTTGCTGAGCAGACCTTTCATGAGGTCGCCTTTTTTCTTAAGGCGCGGGAAAATTGTTTTGATCGTGAACTGGCTTGGGCGCAAACCTTTTTTGACCTCGCGCCAATCAAGCGGAGTCGAGACCGTGGCGCCGGGATAGGGGCGCAGCGAATAGACGCAGGCGGTAGTCTGCCCGGGGGCGTTGCGCGCGATGTCGAGATAAATTTTGCCTTTGCGCTTATTGAGCCGTTGTTCGAGCGTGGTTAGCTTCGGCATCTCCTTGTTCGCGCAGGCGACAAGCAGTTTTGCGAAGCTGCGCGCCTGCAGGTAGGTATAGCGCGCGCCGAGCGGGATCATCAGATGCATGCCGGTTTTGCCCGAAGTTTTAATCAAGCTTTTTACTCTCGCTTTTTCTAATATTTTTTTAAACCCAAGCGCGACCTCGACCACGTCATCGAAGCTCCTGCCGTGCGGATCTAAATCTATCGTTACATAGTCGGGGTAGTTTAGGCGCGTTTGCCCGCCGGAGCCTTGGCGAAGGCGGGACTGCCATGGGTTCATCTCGATGCAGCCGAAATTGGCCGCCCACAGCAGGGTGTCTTTGTTGTTGCATACTATATACTGCACGCGTTCGCCTGTAGTCTCGGCCCTTATGGCTGTCGTTGTGATGAACGGCGGCAGATGTTCTCGGCTGGTGTCTTTTTGATAAAAATTTTTACCCTCAATGCCGTTGGGATGCCTATTAAGCACCAGCGGCCGGTCTTTGAGGTAGGGGAGCATGTAGGGCGCAATCTTTTCATAATAGGCGAGCACGTCGCCTTTGGTGTATTGTTCTTTGGGCCAAAAAATTTTGTCGAGGTGGGTAAATTTAAGCAACATTTGCCTCCCACTCACCTTCCGTCGAGGACTCCGTCGGCGTTCATGTCCAGCAATTTTTACTTCTATTTTTTTCATGTTATTGGGATTTCGCGCGTTACTTTTGTAGCCGGTTTATCGGTGCGAAGCCCCAAAAACACCGGATGCCGCATCTCTCCGTTGCTTGTCCACTCGGTAAAGCGTACCTCGCACACCAGTGTCGGCCGGATCCACGTCGTGTCCTGTTCCCATTTTATCTTTTGCGCGAAAGGCTTTTTATCGATCTTCAACTTTAGCATCTTCGCATGCAGGTCTTTGAGCATCGCTTGGGTAAACCCTCCGCCGCTGTGTCCAACATAGGTGAGCCTGCCTTCCTCATAGACGGCCAGTACGAGCGAGCCGAAATACTTGCGCGTTTTGCGCGGCTTGGTGAAGCCCACGACCACCACCTCCTGCTCGTTGCCGGTTTTAATTTTAAGCCACTCGCGGGTGCGCCTGCCCGAGTAGTAGAGCCCGGCAGCGCGTTTGGCTATCACGCCTTCTTCGTGGGCCCGCTTTGCCTTGGCAAAAGCCTTTTTGCCTGAGCACGGGACGTGAGCGCTATATAAAAGGAGCGCATCGCGCGGCAAAAGAGCCTTCAATTTTTCTTTTCGCTCAAGCAGAGGTTTTTTGCGCATATCTTTGCCGTCTAAAAAAAGCAGATCAAAGACGCAATATTGGAGCCTGGCTTTTTTGTTGAGTGCGTTTTGCAGGAGCTCAAAGCGCGAGCGGCCGCTTTTGTCGAGCGCCACCAGCTCGCCGTCGATGACGCAGGAGTGCTTTATTTTTTTGAGCGCGGGGAGGAGCACTGCGTATTTTTTAGTTACGTCGATGCCGTTTCTTGAATAGAGCGAGACTGTGCCGTGTTCTATTTTTGTCACCAGCCGAAATCCGTCCCATTTATTTTCGAACACCCAGTCTTTGTCGTCGAAGGGCGCGTCTATGAGGGTGGCGAGCATGGGCTTGAGTGCGCTTTTGTTCATACTTTTTTCTTGGCTTTGATGAGCAGCCAATTCTTTGGCCCTCTAAACTTTATCAATGCATACTCTCCCTTTAATTTTTTGCCATGCAGTATGAAAGTAATATGGCCCTGCCGAAGGCCTGAGGCGAGCGAACCGAAGGATTCATAGGTGCCTTTGTCCCAGATCTCGACCGTGCCCGCGCCGTACTGCCCTTCGGGTATCGTGCCGTGAAATTTTGCATAAGCGTACGGATGATCCTCAACCATGACCGCAAGATTGCGACCGCCTCTGGCGCGCGGCGGCCCTTTGGGGACCGTCCAGCTTTTGAGCACGCCGTCCCACTCCAATCTAAAGTCATAGTGCAGCTGCCTCGCGCGGTGTTTTTGCACGACGAAAATAGGTAACTTAGGCATATCTGACAGTGTACTATGGGTATATGTTGAAGAACACCTGGCTCGAGCCTCTGGTGTGGTGGGCCTACGCGGCAGTGGCGGTCACGGGAATGTGTACGCTCGTTTATAGCGCGGTCCAGCAAAATTATCGCCAGTCTCTCAACGACCCGCAGATTCAGATGGCCGAGGACGCCGCCGCGGCTTTGGCGGGCGGCGCGCAAATTGACCAGGCCATTCCGGCGGGCAAGGTCGACATTGCCAACTCGCTCGCTCCATGGGTCGCGTTTTATAACAGCACGGGAGCGCCTCTGCTTTCGTCCGGCCAGCTCGGAGGTGCGCCGCCGCAATTGCCGGCCGGAGTTTTTGATACTTCGCAGTGGAGCAATCTGATAATCGGCCATCATCTCAATTCGGCTCCGGCCAATGAAAACCGTTTTACCTGGCAGCCGGAGGATGGCGTGCGGCAGGCGGTCGTGCTTGTGCATCTTGACGGCCCGGCTGTGTATGGCTTCGTCGCCGCAGGCCGCAACATGCGCGAGGTTGAGGGTAGGGAATCACAGCTCAGCTTCGATGTTCTGATGCTATGGTCCTTTACTCTCGGATGCCTTTTTGTGGCGAGCTTTGCGGGGTGGTGGCTGCTGAAACCGCGCTAGAATAGGAGAATGCCCCGCTGGTATTTTGATTCCGCGCTTTCGGCGGCGCTGGTCGCTATTTTGCTCCTGCACTATGCGCACCTTACCGGCGCTTTTGATACGGCGCTCCTCATAGTTGCCGCATTCGGCGGAACGCTGCCGGTGCTGTGGGGCGCGATCCGCGCCGTGCGCGGGCGGGAGTGGGCGTCGATGGACATGCTCGCCTCAATCGCCTTGGTGTTCTCGCTGTTTGCTTTGCAGTGGGCGTCGGCCGCGTTTATCGCTTTGATGCTCGCGGCCGCGCGGATACTGGACGAGGTGACCGCTTCGCGCACCGAGGAGAGCATCAAAGGCCTGCTGAAGTTGCGCCCCAACACCGCCAAGGTCGAGTATGGCCGCGAAATTAAAACCGTGCCGCTTGCGCGGGTCGCCGTGGGGGACATCGTCGTTGCCGATCTCGGCGAGCGTATCCCAATCGACGGCACGGTGCTCTCGGGCGCAGCCGCGGTCGACGAGTCGGCGCTGACCGGCGAGTCGATGCCGGTCGAGAAAAAAATCGGAAGCAAGGTCATGAGTTCGACGCTGGTTTCATCGGGCAGCGTCCGCATCAAAACAGAAAAGGTCGGCAAAGACACCACGCTCGAAAAAATCATCGCGCTCGTCGTATCCTCGCGCGCCGAGAAGCCCAAGACCCAGACGCTGGGCGAAAAATTCGGCAAGGCATATTTGATAACCGTCTTTCTCGCGTCGGTAGCGCTCTTTGTGTTGACGCGCAACATGTCGCT
>JAGWIT010000017.1 GCA_028866155.1 Patescibacteria group bacterium | reverse complement strand
TTCGTGGCCGAGCCACAACTAGATTATCCGCAGCACGAAAGGTTTTTTCGTGAGACCATATGTTTTTAAAGAGACTTGAAGTCTAAGCCCCCGCTGATGGCCACTCACAAAAAAAGCGTACCATGTAGTGGTACGCTCTCAGTATAGGAGCCCCCCGCATTGTGCGGGGAATCTATTTCTTTTTTCTTTGGTGAAGCTTGCAGCGGTCGAGGTCAAGCTCGGGCCGGTCGGGGTCGGCTTCCATGGGCATATAGCCGCATTGTTTGCCATCCGGGTAGTGATAAGAGCATTCTTTCCCAAGGGGTGCTATGCGAGAACGCGGGCCGTCGACTCTCGCTACTTCTTCACTCGTTTTAAATCGAGTCACGCCGAATCCTGCGTGGGTTGAGGCAATATTATTTCTCCAGCGTATTCCGGCAATAATGCCGGGTTTGGTGCCAAGCATCCTGGCCGCGCTTTTGTTGGTATGGCGGTTGGCCATGGCGCGGCGCACTTCCTCTACTTGTTCTTCTTTGGATAATCTGCTCCAACGCGCTGTGACAACAAACAGCTCGGTTTTCTTCGCCATTGCTCGTTTCCTTTTTTGGTGATTTGGAAACGCAGACACGCAACTAACTGGTGCAAAATTTACCACAATCACTCATTTTGTCAAATTTTGTCTTCATCTTTTTAGCAGGTCAGGGGGGTAGGCTTGAAGAATGTTTCGCGTACACGGCGGCGATACGTTAGCGCTCATCTTCTACTCGCTCTTTTGGTTTTGCGTACTTTCAATTGCGGGGTGGAATCTTTCCCAGGTATGGCATCTCATCGCTTTTAACTGGCTGGCGGTTATTTTGCTCTCGCTGTGGATGTCGTATATCACGGTCGTTATATATAAATCGGGAGAGCGTTGAGCGCGCAAAAAAACTCCCGGCATGCCGGGAGTTTTTTTGCATCCAAAACGGGGGGAGCTTATGCGCGCGATACATTGACCGCTGCGGGTCCCTTTTCGCCGTCGACGACGTCGAAGGTGACCGTGTCGCCTTCCTGCAATTCGTCAAAGGTCACGCCTTTGAGCTCCTTGGAGTGAAAGAAGAGATCCTTCGCCTGCCCTTCGCGGGCGATGAAGCCGAATCCGCGGTCGGTCTTGGTTTTAACTGTGCCTGTCATATATTTTTTATTTTTTTTCTCTAAAACTCGACCGCATTTTCCCAACCACTTGTTGAGAGGCCTATGGTACCATTGTTTGGGCGATTTATCTACAGTCCCATGTGCGGTATCTCCTTCATTATTTTAATAAATTATAATCATGGTTAGTGCGCCAGGAGCTCGCCGAGCTTATCGATGCTCTGCGTCCAGCCCGCCTCCATGCCCTCAAGCATCTGCGGCGCCTGCGGTACCATGCCTTTGGCGCGCGTGGTGAGCGTGAGCCTGGTCTTGCCGCCCATATCCTCGAGCACAACGGTCGTCTCGCCTTCGAGCATCACGGTGCCATCCTCGGCGACCGCATTGTTCTCAAAATCAAGCCGCTCCGGCTCGACCACTTCAAGGAATGTGCCTTGCATAGGCCAGCGCTGTCCCGCAAGCGCCCCCAGCTCCTTGCCGGCGAGCATGACGATATGTACGGCGCCTCCTACCCGCGGATCAACCTCGCATACCGGGTTAGTAACGCCTCTGGGCCCCCACCACTGAGAGAGCCGCTCGGGGTCAGTCCACGCCTTCCATACGCGCTCGCGCGAAGCATCGAAGAGCCGGGTGATAGTAATTTCTTTTTCCATATTTTTTTAATTTATTTATTTTTTGCTAAGTATTTTTAAGTATGCTTCTAATCTACCGAGTAATTTTTAAAGTATACTATCTCTTATGGACGAACATATTCCCAATCCTTGGATAGCCGAGCGGGCGAAGGCCGGCGCACCGCTCGCCAAAAACGAGCGCCTCGGGTTCAACGGTCGGTTAGCCGTGTTCATCACCAACCTGTTCGGTTCGATGGGAATGTTCTATGCCTTGTCGGCGTGGATGTTTGGATGGATGGCGCTCGCGACGCTCGGCATTGGCTGGTTTCGCAATGATCCATATCCGTTTGTTTTTTTGCTGTTCCTCAGCAACATCGTGCAGTTGTTGGCGCTGCCCATTTTAGCGGTCGGCCAGCAGGTGCTGAGCCGCGCGTCCGACAAACAGGCCGAGCAGACCTTTAAAGATGCCGAAGCGATATTAAAATTGCAGGACGAAATACATCGTTTGGTAGAAATAAATAACACATTGACCGAAGACATCCACTCGATAATTAAAAAAGAAGGCCGTTAAAAAATCCTAAATAAAGAGGCGAAGAAAGTAGCGATGCTGTTGAGAAAAAATCCGCCGATCGATTCGACCGGAGCGGTGCTGGGGATTACCACGTTTGCGCCTGTTGGATCGCTCGAAGTTGCCGGCGCGGCGCCGGCATCGGTGAGTAGGGGAGCCGTTTGCGTTTGAGGCGCGCTCGCATTGCCGTTATGCTGCGCCGCCGGCTGCTTTAGCGGGGCAGAGGTTGGTTTCGTTACCGGAGTTTGCGCGCCTGCCGGAGGAGCGGTAACCGCGGGGACCGCCGTTTGCGCCGCAGGGACGGATGCGTACGGCGTAGGGGCCTGTGTCACAGCGGTCGTTTGCGGCAAGACTTTTATTGAAAGAGTTGCCGTGCCGCTGCGGCTGCCACTGTCGCTCACGGTCACGGTAATGTGATGCACGCCGATGTCATTGTACTGCGGCGTCCAGCTCGCCAAACCCTTCGTGTCGATTGTTATCGTCGAGGTGCTTATTCCTACGAACGCGTCGCTCACGGCATATGCGGGGCCGATGAACCCTGTTGAAGTCGCGGTGAACGAGAGCGTCTTGCCTACCTCAAGACTGGCGCCTGGCGCGAGCTCCACGATGGAGACTGCAGCTGCGGGCAGCACGGTAATAACCATCGAGGCGGCGGCGGTGTTGCCGTATGAGTCCTTTGCCGTCACGGTTATAGTGTGGCTACCGATGTCCTGCGCGATAGGCGTCCAGTTGAACGCGCCCGCGTTAAGAGCCGAGCTTTGCACCGATGAATTAAAAAAAGAATCAGCGGCCGTGTACGACGGATTGAAAAGCCCCGAAGACGAGAAAGAGAAAGAGACCGGCGTGCCGATGCTCACGCTGTCGCCGGGCGTTGGCGGCTGTATCGAGACGCTCGCGGCGCCGTCGACCGTTATCGTTTGCGAAGCGCTCGCGCTGTCGCCGAGAGAATCGGAGACGGTAACGGCGAGATTGTGCGTGCCTATTTCACTGGTGTTCGGCGTCCACGAAAAATCGCCCGCGCTGTCGATGTAGGCGCTGGTAACTCCGCCGGGGAAGGAGTCGACCAAATAAAAAGTGGGGTTGGTAAAACCGCTCGTGCCGACGGTGAACGTGACTTTGGCGCCGATGGGCACCTCAGCGGCAGGGTAGAGGCCGAGGATGGACGCCGAAGCGGCAGCATGTGCGGCGCCGCGCGCGATCGCGAAGTTAAGGAGGACGAACGCAAGCACCAAAAGAGTTTTGCCTGCGCGGCGCATATGATGGCCATTATATAGCATTGCGCCGGCGCGTTCATGCGCCGTTCAGCGCGGCGGTGGGATACTCCATAGCACCTTTATGAAGACAAGCAGAATTCGCAACATCACCGGCGCAGGCGTTATTTTTTCGATACTTGTATCGCAGGCGTTGTTTGCGCTCCCTGCGTCTGCAAGCGTGAGCAACTGGCAAAAAGGCGCGAGTTTTTATCCATCTTCGACAACCGATTTTAGCAGCGGCAATTTTCAGCAGTCGGTAAAAAAATTTAAGGCGGACGGCGGTACGCAGGTGAACCTCATCATCCCGTACTATCAGTCCAACACCGGCTCGACCGATATCAGCCCCGGGTACAACACGCCGACCGACGCGGCGCTTATCGCCGGCATCCAGTTTACACATGCGCAAGGGCTGCAGGTGCAGATTTCCATATACCTTGACTCCTATACGCAGGAATGGCGCGCGCTTATCAACCCCTCGGACCGAAACAGCTGGTACAACAACTACGGGAACGTGCTGGTGCACTACGGCCAGCTGGCGCAGAGCAACAACGTCGAGTTGTATATGCTTGGCGCGGAGCTCATCAACATGGCGTCTTCGGCGGCGAACCCCGACAATACCGAGCGATGGATCGCGATGATACACAAAGTGCGCTCGGTCTACAGCGGCAAGCTCACCTACGACGCCAACCGCGGAGGGCAGGACTGGGCGTCGGAGCTGCCCAACATCCAATTTTGGAATTTGCTCGACTATATCGGCGTGTCGGCATACTACAACCTCACGGGCGACGGCTCGGTCGCTTCGCTTAAAGCGGGTTGGCAAAACGTCAACAACTACGACATCAACCCCATCGTGCAAAAATGGAACAAGCCGGTCATCTTTACCGAGGTCGGCTACCGCAGCGTGTCGGGTGCGCACAATCAGCCGTGGGATTCGTGGGACAGCGGCCCGTATGACGCGCAGGAGCAAGTCAACGACTATACGGCGCTGTTTCAATATTGGGACGCCTATAGCTATGTGCAGGGCGTCGATTGGTGGTGGTGGAGCCCAGACCCCAACTATGGCGGCAATGGCAACACCGATTACACGCCGCAAAATAAGCCTGCCGAACAGGTGCTCGCGCAGTGGTTTGGAACGTCTATCTCTACGCCTCCGCCAACGCCAAGCGGTACGCCGGCCTTTGAGTCGAGCGTGTCGGCAAGCCCGGCACAGCCGAACGTCGGGAACGCAATCCAGCTGAACGTAACGATTGAAGACGCCGGCAGCGCTCTCTCAAACGGAGTCGTTGATATCGAGGTGTATGACTCGTCAAACACGCGCGTATTCCAAAAGTTTTTTGAAAATCAAAATATTGCGGGCGGCGCGACAGCAGGCTACACAGCTTCGTGGACGCCGTCGGCGCAGGGCACCTATCGCGTCGCGATCGGCGTCTTTAGCGGAGGCTGGACTCAAAATTATTCGTGGAACAACAGCGCGGCGACCATTGTCGCAGGACAGACGGCGCCGCCGCCCGCGCCGACCAGCGCGACAACCGATGTGTGGTGGCCGGTTAACGGCGCGCACGCGAGCGGGGTACAGCCGTTTAAGGCGATGCTCGAGGGCGTTGATGTGTCGCAATACACTATGTATTGGCAGGTGGACGGCGGTAGCCTCTTGCCGATGAACACCAACAACACCGACTATCCGCATAAAGAAGCGCAAGTTGATCTGAGCAACTGGCATTGGAACGGTGCCGGTCCTTACACCGTGACGTTCGTGAGCAAAGACCTGCAAGGCGCTATCATCTCGCAGAAATCAGTGCAAATCTGGACGCAGTAAAAGTATTCCTGGTTCGTATAAAAAAAGAGCTCCATGATTCGCCTCTATCTTATGATGAAACAAACGGCCGGGGCTTCTATCGAAGCCCCGGCCGGTATTTTTCAAAACGTAATGAGCTTGCAGAGAATGGAGCCATCATGTCTCGCTTGAACCAACAGCGGCACTCGTGTAGCTTTGAGTACAGGTTCACCTTTAGCGCTTTTCGCGCTCGCGCCAGATAAACGGCGCAAGGTGCAAAAGCTCCGGCAGCCTGTTTACATAGGGAATGTACGGGAAGGTAATGAAGAGAAGCATAATGAGCCCCAGAAGTTCGGCGGCAATGCGGTCGCCGTTTGGGTTGTCGAGCAGATCGAAAGAGCTGTTAAGCATGCCAATGGGTAGGAACCACCACGAGCCGGGCGGTAGCTTGGCCAAGCTTCCGGTCTCGTCCTTGATCATCCCCCACTCTGCGGTGTTCATGTTTAGCGCGCCTGCTTTGGTTTCGAGCGCATCCATGTCGCTGAGAAAGCGCAGCGTATATGTTTCGTTGGTGCTCGGACTCTCTTGGTTCAACATCGACTCGTACAGCCCGCTCTTTGCCATGGGTGCGAGCGTATCGAGCATCACTATGAGCGGGTTAGAAAGGCTGGTCGTGCTCCCTTCGGCGTACTGCCGCGCTGCCGCAAGGTCGGCTTGTTGTACTTCCGGAGTTTCGCTTTGGAACGCCGCCCATGCATCTGCGCCGCTTCCGCTTGCAGTATAGAGTTCGTACGGCGCAACAAAAAAGACCTCCCGTGTGTCAAAGGTGTAAGGATCTATCGAATCGAGATAGGTTGCGGTGTCGGAGGTATGGTCAAATTCGTTAAGTAGCGTCGTGGTGACCAGTGCTGGGTTTTGCCGCGCCAAGTCTGCGATGCGCACCGCCGGCACATATGGCGAAGGAAAGAGGTACGCGAGCACCAGCACCGCTGCCACCAGCAGTGCGCCGCGTGCGTACATGACCGTGTGGTTGGCATCGGCCATGGTGTATGTAACATCGCTTCGATACGGCTTGGCGATACCATACGTGCGCACCAGCACATAGTGCGCGATAAAAAGAAGGAGGATGGCAAAAGGAATAATGGTGGTGTGGAGTGCATATTCCTGCAGATGGTTGAGCGGGTTGAGCCAGTAGCCGAGGTAGGCACCGTTCCAAAAGTCTGCACCCGAGACAGCGCGGAACTGCGAGGAAAAGTCGCCGCGCAGGCCGTAGCCGAACTCGGTCTGGATGAGAGAGAGGCAGAATATGATCGCACCAAAGACCCACACCATGCGGCGCGGAGGCTTAAAGCCGCTTGTCGTAAAACCGACAAGGATGTGCAGGATAAGTATCGCGATAAAAAATTGTACGCTCCACAGATGGACGCTGCGCGTAAAGACTCCCCACGAACTCCCCAGCCACCACGCCTGGCCCATAAAAGCCATAAGCATACCGCTCGCGGCGAGCAGTACTATGCAGGTGAGTGCGAGAAACCCGAGCCCGTAAAATATTTTATTTCCGTAAGAGGGAAGCCGGTGCATATACACCTTGCCCGCAAGAGTTTTTAGCGCGTTGGTGCGCGCGCCGTAGCGGAGAAATTCCTGATCGTCGTTCATGATTGTTGTGGCGTAAGAGGCGCCTGCCTCGGTACTTTAATTCGCCCGTTGCACTGAGTTCAGTGTAGCACCATTAGGAAGTAAGGAAATAAAAAGGTCGCCAAAGATTTCTCTATGGCGACCAGGGTCTAATTTTCCAGAGCGGCGATGGTTCGAGCGAGATTCTTGCGAGCCGGTAACTCGTACCGTTCTCGAAAATAGGGCAGATAGTAGATGTGGGGACGGTCAAGAAACGATTGCAAGATAGCGCTCCGTCCTTTAGCGTAATCAGCTGCGGGTACCCACGCATATTCTTGGCGAATAGATCGACCGTCTGCATCGAAATCATCCGCATCTTTACCGAAGCCAGCCAGGTCGATGTCACACATCAGCTGATCATCCAGTTCTGTGACGACAAAGTTGTGCTTAGTGGCTCGAATGACCCGGCGGACTTTTTTCTTAAAGTCAGCCGTGCCACCAAGCCGCACGATTTCTTGTCCGGCCAACACAGCGCTTCGATCCTCGTTATCCTTCCGTTTTGAATCGTAGACAGCATCATGAAACCAAATGGCCATCTCGACGACCATGGGGTTCAAAGCCAGATTTCGAGTTTGATCGAATATCGCAAGGCATGCCTCGATGTGATCGAGATTGTGATATGCCCGCTGCGGCTCTCGATACCGTCGCCAGAGACGCGAACGCACATGTAAAATCTCAGCCGTTGGTGTCGCTGGGCAGCGTATCCAGAAGTCGTACCAGCGTTTTTCCGGACTCATTTGTCTCTCCAAGGTTCATTGAGCTATGAAAGTGATACCAGCTAATTTTATTTTAATCAAGTTAGCGTTCTCTACTCCGCCTAGGGGCAATATTAGCACTATTGATTGGGATAATAATTTTTTTAATTGATTTTCTCTTTGTCGCCATTAAAAAAATACTCGGACCAAAGTCTATCCAAGCTAACAGCCGTTGGGAAAATCGTTCCAAGATGAGCAAGGTTTGCAGGGGGAGTATCCTCTTCAAAAAAGTAGAGCGAAAATTCGATACCGATAGCTCGTTGAGTACAATAAACCCTTCATCTCGCAGAATTTTTTTGATTGTAGCGGGGTGATGGTTGAAGAATGGGATGTATTCTGGGGATGTATTCATGTCGACGGGAGTCAGGGGTATTGGGCGAAAGAAATTTCTTATTCTCGCTTTGAAGTTGTGAGAATTTGCAAATTCTAGCACTAACAGTCCGTTTGGCTTGAGAATTCTCCATAGTTCGCTCACGCTCGCCTCAGGGTCGAGGATATGATGCATGACCCGGATCATGACCACTAAGTCGCAGCTTTTTGTTTGTAAACCAGTGCGTTCGGAATTTCCCTCCTGTAACATAATCTGATTGGAAATAAAAGATTGTCCCAACTTGCGTTGAAATGCCGCGGGCTCAATAAGGAAAATATTCTGACTGTAGCGAGATAGGAAATCGGCGAGACGCCCGAATCCGCCGCCGATATCAGCAACCACGCCGAAGCGCTTGTCACCCAATAGTCTTTGTAACGCTAGCAGTTCGGCTTCGTGTTCGTATTCTCTGTTGTTCCAAAAAGAGGGATAGGAAAAGTCGGGATCATCATAATACTGCATAATTGCTACCGTGATGATGACGGCTCGGCAACGTGAACGGAAGAGGCCAGCAAAGCCAAACCAACTGCCATGCCACATAGACCGATATCACGAACAGCGATATCTGAGAGCCCCGTCTGTGTCACGAGTCCTACAATGATTTCTACAAACATAAGGGCAAGGATTGCGGCTGCAGTCCTGCGATAGAGGTTGAAGAAGAGGAGCAGCGCACAACTCGCGAGTATGATGCCGTGAATGACCACGAGACTAATCGCTAGTGTCCCATCCCCGAGAAATGGAGGCGCGAAGGTTGCCCACTCTTGGGGAGCAAATACCTCGTTCAACCCAAACCATGCGACCACAAACCCAAGCGCATAGCTGAATATATTTTCCGGATTGATTGCGTTGCGCACGACAGATCGCATAGGTTTCAAGGTTCTATTTAAGAATATGTCCCTGTGCATCAACGGCTATCAAAGAATCGTCGGTTGTAATGGAATCCTCAGAGGCGCTGTCATCGCCCGTAGAAGGCTCAACGAAGTACACCGACTGATCGCCACTTACGACGACACTTTGACCATTATATCCTTCTGCACTATTCGTTAAGGTAAACCGATAAATGTTGTTGCCAAGATTCTCCTTAGTGTAGCTAAACGCGCCTAACGCCTTCGTTGTATCCGTTGCAAGTGTTGGGAAAATCTCATGAGACTTGCTGAAGTATTTGTATTGAGAAAAGAGAGCTCCGGTGCTCTGCATAAAGGGTGCCGTACTGGACGCCGCAACCGATGCCGGATTAGGAGTTGTTTGTGTCTGACTTGCGGCCACTGATGCGACGCTAACAGCCGAACCGGAATTATTCATATACAACGTTACGGTGCCGATAACAGCGAGAACGCCAATAACCCCCAGCACAATTATTTGCTTACTCATGACAAATGTTCTATAATCCTTGTTAATAAATAGCTGCTTTCCTTGCCTACCTCCCTTAATACACAAAGATGACGCATTTCTTTCAACTAGAGGCTCGAATCTTCATAGGGTATCTAAAATACCATTGAAAAATAAGGCTGAAAAAGGCCCCGATCGTTGAGGCTGTTAGGACGTGCCGACACTAAATATTATAAATCACGCTGAATAGCCTCCTCCACCATAAGACGCGGCCGCCCGTACGCAAGTCGGTTGAATGTTTTTACTTTCTCGCTGGACATCGAGCCGTCTGCTAACACCGGCTCCGGCGATATTGTGACACCGGAGAATGCATTGCTTGTCTTCCCATCAATCATGAGTTTGATATAAAAGTTAAACCGGGGCAGGTTGATAAAGTCGCGCTCGGTCATGGGTGCGAACTCCCGCGCAAGAACCTTTGCATCTTCAGCGCCAACCTCAAACGATAAAAGCGTGCCGACATTACCGAAGACACTGCCTCGTATATGATCTGGCAATTGTTCGAGATATTGGTTCGCCAGATGCATGCCGAGCCCGTATTTGCGCGACTCCGAGAGCAAGCTCGCGAAGGTGTCTGTTGTGAAATTCTGGAATTCGTCTACATAAAGGTAAAAAGGCGTCCGTTCAGTATTTGAACGGTTCGCGCGCTTTAGGACTGCCGCTTGCAGTTGCGATATCAGTATAAGTCCGAGCAAGTGCGCGTTGATTTCTCCGATTTTTCCTTTTGAAAGGTTAATGAGCAGAATCTTCCTGTCGTCCATGAGCGCATCAAGATCGAAACTATTCGCACGCTGTCCGAGTATGTTGCGCATCATGGCGTTGTTGATAAACGGCCCGAATTTTGACATGAAATAGTTGAGCATCTCGCTCTTATGGAAGCTCGACGTCTTGGCCATCTGTTTCGTCCAAAAATCGATGACGAGCGGATCAGTGAGATGGGAGCGTTTCTTCTTCTCGAATGCCGAGTCTACGAAGAGTTTGGGAATCTCTAACAGGCTTCCACCCTCGGGGCCTGCCATGACGGTGAGCGCGGCATTGCGCAGCCAATGCTCGAATTGCGGGCCAATGATGCCAGTCCGTCCGGGATCAAATAATTTGTAAAAGATCTGTATGCACTCGTTGACGAGAAAATCCTTCTCGAATTCGTCGCGGGCTTCAAGCAGATTCAACGCGAATGGGAACTCCACGTCGCTCGGATCGAACAAGACGACGTCCATGAGGCGCTCACGCGGAATACGCTCCAAGATCCAATCGATCGAGTCGCCGTGTGGATCGATAAAGCATACGCCGTGTCGATTCCTAATGTCCTGGAGGCACAAGTTCTGAAAGACGGTCGATTTTCCGACGCCAGTCTTGCCGATCATATACAGATGTCGCAGCCGGTCCTTCTCCGCGAATTCAATTCGCGTGCTCTTGCTCCGGAATTCATTGATTCCAATACAGACATTCGCCATATCCTTTAGATAAGATTCGCATCGAAATGCTTTTGAATAAAATAATCGGCCTTAAGCGTTCGATTAAGTCGCTTCTTGGCTCGCGTCGCCTCCGTGTCGGAGACGATGATGTCTAGCAGGAATCTATTTTCATATTCGATTTTCGCGTACAGCGCGTCGAATACGGCAGGGCTGACGTCGTGTTCGATGGCTAGAAGCATCTCCGCTTGCCGCATGAGCAGCCGTTCGACATCCTGCGTGTCGAGTCGGCGGTGTGTGTTTTCTATGTGTTCTTCTTCGGCAGAGAATCGTTCGACGCTGCGCAGTTTTTCATTTCGAGAGATCATAGGCTACTTGTGTTGGGCGAGTAATGATTCGGCGACTAGAGTCTCGCACGTTTCTTCGATAAACCGCTTCACCGGACGCGCGCCGAACCGGGAATCCGCCACGCGAAGAATTTGCTCTTCAAGCGCCCGTGGTTCCATCGAGAACCGGACGCGGTGCGTTGCAAATCGCTTTTCCATCTTTTGAATTTCCAACTGTGCGACTTGCAGAAGACCGGGCACGGTCAGCGGACGAAATATCAATATCGCATCAAAACGATTGAGGAACTCGAGGCGAAATGTTTTGGAGAGTACTGGCAGTACCGTATCTCGCACGAACGATTCGTCGTCGGCACTGCCGCCTTTCGCGTAGGCGTCCAGAATTTCTGCCACGGCGGCGTTCGAGGTCGCCATAATTATCGCGTTTCGCGCGTCCACTGTCTCGCTTTGACCGGATGTTAAGCGTCCTTCATCGAGCACCTGCAGGAATACGTCGAACACTTTCGGGTGGGCCTTCTCGATTTCGTCCAGAAGAATGAGCGAGTGCGGCTCGCGCTTGAGCGCGTTGGTAAGTGCGCCTCCTTCTTCGTATCCAATGTACCCGGGCGGTGCCCCAATGAGACGCTGCACCATGTGTTCCTGTTGAAATTCCGACATATCGAGGCGTGTAAAAGTCTCGACCCGCCCGAACATGATCTCGGCGACACTCTTTGCGGTTTCTGTTTTGCCAACTCCCGAGGGGCCAAGCATCAGAAATGAGCAGAGCGGGCGATTCGAGTTCCTCAAGCCGAGCTTCGCCCGCTGCAAGGCGGACGATATCTTCGCTATCGCAGTGTCTTGGCCGATAATTCTTTTGGTAAGCTCATCGCGCAGGCGTAGTACGCTCTGCATATCACTCTGCGCGACGCGAGCGCTCGGGACACCTGTTTTCGATTCAACAACCTGCGCGACGGCGTCGACGGCAAGCATTTTCTTTCCCTGCGAAACGCACAGCGAGATGCTCTCATCGAGTACATGGATCGCTGAACGGGGGACTTGCCCGAGTGCCGGATGCCGTTCCATCACCGAGACAATTTCCTTGAGAGTATCATCAGACACAATGACTTTGCGCTGTGCATTCAGGACAGGCATCTTTCTAAAAAGAACGCGAGCATATTCGGATTGACTCTGCTTCTTGAGCGTAATTGTCTCGAACGCCTGCAAGAATATCGGATATTCTCGCTCCAGCCACGCGTGCTCATGCGGCTGCATCGTAATGATGACATGCACATCCTGCCGAGAAATGAGTTGCTTATAGAGCCGGTATGCACGTTGCACGAGCGTAAGATTTTTATATACCTCCCGTCCGAAGTCGTCTATGAGCACGATAGATGGCGGCACATGCGTAAGCACGTTGGAATAGTGCTCTTCTGTTCCCGCGTCGTTGTCGAGTTCGTGCAGATGCTCGGTATCGAGTTGTACAATCGCATACCGATTGTACATCGCTCGTTCGTTCATACACCGCGCCCAACCCAAGATGAGCGCCGTCTTTCCGAGTCCACTTTCTCCGATAATGAGTGCGTTATTGTTGGTGCGTCGCCCTATCAGCCGACTCAGCCGCTCCATCTCGGAATGGCGACCGATGAGTACGGGTATGCGTCCCTCCTGCGTCTCTTCGCGCAGATCGTAGAAAGGTATTTTCTTGAAAGTGCTCATATGTCATTGTTATGCGACTATCTCCATGGTCACACCATATCTCGTAGTGACTCTCGTAGAGTTGCGTCCCGGATGTGTGGTCGTGCGAGTGTCTTGGGGCGGCAGTACGGGAGCATCGCTATGTCTATGTTGTAGTCCCGCAGATTCAGTATTTGAAACAGTGAACGGTATACCGAGCGCACGCAGGATCGTCTCTGCCTTTTGTGGTTCGATGGTTTGTTCATCCTGGCTATCAGCGAGCGGGTCGGATGTCTTCTCGGTCTTGTCTGCGCCTCGATTCCACTTGTGCGCATGATTGCTTTTGATTGGTTCGGTAGCGTCTCTGTCTACGCCCATCTGTGCATGGTGCTTGTCTATTACAGCGGTTGAGGGCAGCGCTTCTTCGGCACTACGAAGAGCCACAGAATCTATACTCGGGCGCGTCTGCTCCGAAATGCTGGTGTCTCGTTCAACAAGCTCGACAGAATACTTCTTAATAACCATATCTTCTCTCGCCGTACTACCCTCTGCCGCGCTCGGAGCAGTATGGTCATGTTGTGCCTCGACCCTTTGTATCGACTCTTCGCGCGCGTGGACCGGCTCCGAGACCACAGATGAATCGCTCCCTGTTATTTCTGTGGGATGTCCGGCAACGCTTTCCTCTTGCTCTTCGGGAGTGTGCACGGCGACTTCCTCAACGGCTCGTATCCGTTGTGGAATTTCAGTGTCGGCCGCTACTGCAGTGGTGGCATCGGCCTGTTCCACATCCACACTCTCAATTTCTGGAGTGGGTTCGCTCATGGCGCTAGGTTGTTCATCACGCAGCACAGACGAATCTTCAACAGATTGCTCAGGCACCAACTCCTGAGAGACGTTGGACACCTGTTCAACAGCGGGGGATGACTTACTGTCCGCAACAGACACATGCACCTCACTTTGCTGCGCATGAGAAGTGGGCGGTACATCTATCGCACTGGTCTGAAGATCTGCACTTACCGGTTCGATACTAGTATGGTCAATCGGGGATTCGGTCTGCACGTCTTCAGGTCTGGGATACTGCGCCTCATATTTATGAATCTCGTACGTAACCTCACCCTTTTCGCCGAGAATCATCGTGGTAACGTATAGCGTTTTGCCTTCCTCGCTCACCTCATGGTAGTCAGGCAGAAAGAAGACCGAACTACCGCTTTCAGTCCATTGCGCAAGCATCTCTTGATGCAGCGCTTCGTCTTCATTGACCCAAATATTTCCTTCAGGATCACGAACGTTCTGTCCGTCGAAACGGTACCCGCTGTCACCCTTGTATTCAAGCGTCCAGTCGTTCGGTTCGCCGCCTTTTTGATCGAGAACCGCCTGTTTGCCTGGCTCCATCGGCTCTCGCACCTCTTCCTCAGGATTACTCAGTGGCCCTCCTTCAATCCCGGATTCCTCCCGGTTCTCGCGTCCAAGAAACGCCTCGGGTCCAAAGTCCGATTCACGTTCGACACGCAATTCCTCATCGATAAATTTGTCGGTCTCGGTTGGCATATGACTGCATAAAAACAAAAAACTCCGCCCGAGCGGAGAGTTTTAAAGAGACGCGTATATAAGCGCCAATTCCTGCTCGGGAAAACGATCGCTGAAGTCCGGACTTATCTTTTAGCACCGAGCTAAAGCATCACCGTTGCGGCACAGCGAGGGAATCTCACCCTACTTCCAATCCGCGCTTTCTGGCTGCGGATCCGATTCGTTTTGAATCGGCAGTCGACCGTTCAAATATTGTACCGCGCCCCGAACTAGCCGCAAGTAATTCAGCGCCCCAAAATCATACTACAACATGAAAAATGAAGCGGAGACGAGCAAAATAGTCAAGAAGATTCTAATGTCCTATTGAGGTGTCTAAAATACCATTGAAAACTAATGCTAAAAAATCTGCTCCGCCGGCTGGATGATGTTCGGGCCTGCTTGATAGATGTAACAGAGGGTGATATTGTCCAGTTAGCTCAGCTCTTGACCGTAGGAGATGCTCATGCCCAAGCTCGACTTTTCGACTATTGCTGGATGCTCGCCATCAGTTAAAAAGAAGGTGGGTAAATACGTTGCCCTGGTTACCATTCATTTTGTCAGTAGCTCCGATAAGACTTTTCAAATAAAAAACCCTGTCAAAACGAAAAATCAAGCAATAGCTTTAGCCACTCTTGCAGTTCTTGCATTGATTCAATATGTACATTCCTCACCCCACCGGTGAGGAAACTTTTTTAATCTGCTCCGCCGGCTGGATGATGTTCGGGCCTTGCTCGTGTAAAAACAGAAACCGTCCGTCTTGCGGCTTAAACATTGTCGCGGTCGCCTCTCCTTGTTACTGCCAAGCGTCAGATTTCATATCGTGCAGAGCTTTTTTAAGCTCTGACAGTGTTGCGTCAGCAAGTATTGGCCCGATAAGCCAGATCCTATCAAGGCTATAATGAGAAGATTCCGGGTAATCCGAGGCAAATTCGATCCCCAAACGTTTCCACAACTGAATTAGCTGAGCGTGAGTCAACGATTCGAGCGCTTCGTAAACGATCTGCTGCTCACGTTCCTCCATCATGGGACTATACCTTATCACGACATTCCCGTCTTGCAGCGCAAGGGAGCCTCTACGGCAAATGTTGAGTACCGCGCCGGGTATGTCATACACGAGCTCGCGTCCCGTGCCGCGGACGTTTGACGACGTTCGAACTTCAATAGGGAAGTAGAAAAAAAGCTCTGCACGCTGATTGGTGTGGGATGGATGCTCAGTGATCTGAGCTTAGGCTGCTTTATTTCGAGCAGCTTTTTTGCGCGCCTTCAATCATATCTGGGTCAAGGCTGTACGACAGAGCCCTCATAAGTAAGGTAAATTTAAGAGCTTTCATTTATCTGGGCGCATCATAATCCAACCCAACCAAAGTATCGCCACGGCTAAAGCCAAATAGATTAAATCCAGCATACCTTCAGAAGAAATTATACAATGTTTTGCTCCACCTGCTGGATGATGTTTGGGCCTGTCTGAGGTAAAGAAAAAAACCGCCATTGGCGTTGGCTAATAGGCGGTTTGAAGTCGCTGCTCCACCTTCCAGTGGGCCAAAAGGTGGCGTTTGATGATTTTTCCCGTACCAGACTCATGGAGGATAATCCAGTAGCGGATTCGTCCTCTCACTTTGTCTTGGTTCGCGGTAATCACCGATGCAATCGACGCAAGTTGTGGTTTTATCAAATTCCAGATGGAATGGAGTTCCGCATCCTCCGCCTGGATATTCCCGCTATCGTGTTCGTAAACTACTTCCGAGTCTTCTTCGACCTCGATTTTTACTTCGAATAGTCGAAGAGGCTTAGGTCCGGGCGGTTTAATCTTAACCCGACTCATCAGAAGTTTAGTGAGCGCTAGGCGAGCCTCCTTATCATGCTTGTCCGTCGGCCTCTCCACTCCTGCGGGAAGAAAGTAATCCCGATGCCAGATTGACACCAGATATTGGCGATCCTCTGCGACCACCGCGATTTTGGAAATGCGGTCAAGAGGGGAGTAAAAGAGCAGATACTCGTATTTACCTACACTGCCCAGATTCACCACTGCATTGTTCGATATGATGTCGAGGACATCCTTAGTCAGCATCTTAGTGCGACCTTGGATGCGTTCTTCCCCGTGCTGAGTAAGATACATCGTGTCCTCCCAAGAACTGACTCCCAGTTATCTATTTAGCATCTATTTAAATACCTGTCAAAATCTGCTCCGCCTGCTAGACGACGTTCGGGCCTGGTTGGCCATATAAAAACGAAGACCCCGACACGTGCAATGCACTAATGTCGGGGTCGGCGGGGTTCCGGAGGCTTTATGACAAGCCCTGCCGAATGGTGACTGGAGCCTAGCCTCACTCTTTTATCTCATCACTATATTAACCACATAAGTGGTTGTTGCGCCGAAGAG
>JAGWIT010000060.1 GCA_028866155.1 Patescibacteria group bacterium | reverse complement strand
TATGTCCCCAACGGAATCAAACAAGAAAATTGGTCCGATAAGGTCGCATCTTTATAATTATGCATTCGCAAAAGGCGAGGCGGAAAAAGGTAAGGACTCAAAAATTATTTTTCGCGTTGATGACACCGACAAGGAGAAGCATACAAAAGAAAAAGCTGAGGATATATTTCGATTTTTTACTGATACTTTAGGGTTTCGTTTTGATATTACGCCACATAACGCAGAAAAAGAGATAGGGCAGTCTGTCTTTCAATCAGAACGTCAGGAAATCTATCGGGGATACCTTGAAGAACTGTTTGACAAACATGTTGCTTTTATTGATGAGGAATCTGGACTCGTTTTATTTGATATTAAAAAGTTTATAGATCAATATAAGGACACTTTAGAGATAGACGACCTTCTTAGAGGCAAGATCAAATTTAAACTGGAAGAAAATTTAAAAAGAGGTCAAAATTTTTTTCCCTTGATGAGATCCGATAAAAGCGCTTTGTATCATCTTGCTTCGGTTGTTGATGACAGAACTTTTGGAGTTACTCATGTCGTACGAGGACAAGATAAACTTTCGATTGCTGAATTTCAAGAAATGGTAAGAGTATCGCTCGACCTTGAACCTAAAAAATATCTTCACACTCCGATGCTTTTAGATGCTGAGGGTAAAATGCTTAAAGGTGCTGTAAAATTTGATGATTTTATAAAACAAGGTATCGTGCCGCATGCTCTCATTTCCTACATGATCTCTTCTGGATATGGTAACCCAGAAGAGATGTATCCTTCATTGGAAAGGTTTATAGGAAATTTTGATTATAGTAAAATACACAAAAATAGTGGCAAATTTGATGTAAGTAAATTAGAGAATATTAATGATAAACTTATAAGAAAAATTTCACCGGAAGTTTATTTTGATTCAATTTTGCTTTATCTCGCCAAAGTTGGTGAGGAACAAATATTAGAAAAATTGAAAATTGACCAAGAACTTAAAAATATTTTAATCTCATTTCGAAGAGACCCCAAGGAAAGTTTGGATGTTATAAAAAGCATATTAGAACCGCAATACGAAACAATCAGAGAAGATACCCGAGGAGCGATACAGAAATTACTTTTGGAAATTGAGAAAAGTGGGGACAACTTTCCGTCTGCGGAGATGTTGGGGTTGAGTCAGAAGGCCGTATATGAAGCCACGAGATGGATATTAGTTGGAAAGTACACATTTCCAAATATCATTCAGGTTTTTGAATATCTTAGGACTAACGGACTGTTAAGTCATAGAGTAATTATTGCAAAGAAGATTTTCGATGCAAGTTTTTAATAGTTTCTAACTCCCGAAATTCGCCAAAAGAAAACAGCGGAGCAAATGGAAAATTCCTCCCCAAACCCCTCCTTTTCCATTTGCGACTGCCGAATTCAAAAAAGATTAGTCGAGTGTTTTGCGAAATCCTTTCCCGGCGCAAAACAAGAGAAAACAGCGTGGGCGGCGTTTTGCGCCGCCCACTCCGCCATTCATTCCGAACCGTTAAATTCCATTCTAGTGCGCGGTACAGGACTCGAACCTGTGACCCTCGTCACGTCAAGACGATGCTCTACCAACTGAGCTAACCGCGCAAAGAGCGCATGAAGTATAGCAAAATAGCCGGATTTTGGTAGGTTTGCGCCCGTGCGCGTAATCCACCGCTCGTATTTCATTAAGACGAAAAGATAGGTACACTGTGCCTGTTATCAAGTCACGTGCGCATAGTATGGATATTCTCAAAGAGAATTGGGGGGTTATTATCGGGGTTCTTTTGGCATTCGTTGTGGGGCTCTTGGCTGGCTTCACTCTCGGCCACCGCGCCGACGTATCGGAAACGATTACAATGGCGAATACGACGATGGCAACGACTTCAGCGCAGACGCACTCGCAAAAGCCTGAGAGCGTGTCGCGTCCGGAGGCGGCCGCGGGGAACGACTCGGTCGTCATTTCCGACCAGTCGGCGGGCGACAGCGTAGCGGTAAAATCGGTAACGCTCTCGCAAGGGGGCTGGATCGCGATCCGCGATGCGAGTGGAAAGACGCTCGGTGCGGCGCTCTTTCCGGCAGGAGTGAATACCGGCGTTTCCGTACCGCTTTTGCGGGCAACCGAAGCGGGGCAGCGCTACCAGGCGCTCCTCTACTACGACGACGGTAAGCATGACTTCAATCTCCAGACGGAGACACTTGTCATGAGCGCGGACGGCGCGCCGGTCGGTACGAATTTCACAGCGCAATAGGAGTTTGTAGAAATGCAGACAAGCGGCCGCCCCTTCGGGGCGGCCGCTTGCATTACTTCCCACGTGCGATCGGTTTCTCGCCGTCGGCAACTCTCCAGAGGTACCACGACGCGATCGATTCGTGCCCGCGCCATGGCATTGCAAGTTTTTCCATCTGCTTCGGTGTCGGCAGCTCCTGTAATCCGAAGACGCTTTGAAAACCTTTTTTGATGCCGAGATCTCCGGTCGGCAAAATATCGGGTCTGCCGAGCGTGAATATCAAGACCATGTGCGCCGTCCATACCCCGACGCCTTTCACTGCCGTGAGATGTTCGATGATCTCCTTACTTTTCATTTGTGGAAAATGTCTCGGGTCGATCGTGCCATCGATGCACTTGCGCGCGAGATCGCGCACGTATTCTATTTTTTGCATCGAAAGCCCTGCGGCGCGCAGTTTTTTCGCGGGGATTTTCAGGAGTTTTTCCGGCGTAGGCTTTCCTTTCTCAAAACTATCGATCAGGCGCGCATGAATCGCGCGGGCTGCGTGTCCCGAGAGTTGCTGGTAGACAATCGAGCGCAAGAGCGCCTGGAAAACGCCTGGCGTGCTTGCGTGGTAGCGCGAAAGATCCGGAGGGCCGTAGGTCTTGATGAGTTTCGCCATGCGGGGATCGCGTCGCAAAACCTTGAGGGATGGGGAGTAATCGCGCTTCATGGATGCTTCACGGCTCTACATAGAGTATGAAGGAATTATCAGTTTGCAATAATCCGCTATGAACGGCAATAACAATGCAGTAGCGTGGATAATCGGCATTATCGTCGTGCTGGTTATCGTCCTCGGCGGCTGGTGGCTGATTTCGCAGCAAAGCGCTTCGACAATAGCGCCGGGTACGGGTACGATGCCCGCGACGCAGACAAATACGCCCGGGGAAACCGGCGCTACAGGTTCTGGTACGAATACAACAACTACCTACTAGAGTGGCACGCGAGCCCGATTGAGTGCAGAAGTTAAAGTTGTGACCCTAGCGGGAATCGAACCCGCCTTTCCACCGTGAAAGGGTGGCGTCCTAGCCGATAGACGATAGGGCCCTGCTTCGCGAAGCTTCCGAGGGGCAACCCCGAGAAGATTGCGAATTGCGCAGCAGTGTAGCGCATTTTTCAGCATATCGAAAGTGTGGTATTTTAATGCGCGGCCAGGTCTTTGTCTTTTTCGTATGTGTTTGCATGTGCGAAAAGGCGCGGGTGAGTCGTTCGACTCCTCCGCTTGGAGAGGTGGCTGAGTGGTCGAAGGCACCGCACTCGAAATGCGGCGTGCTCGAAAGGGTACCGTGGGTTCGAATCCCACCCTCTCCGCAACGCTAAGTACTCAAGCTATACTGTTACAGTGTACAACCCAACGAAGCCATACAAACACCGCATTCTGAAG
>JAGWIT010000016.1 GCA_028866155.1 Patescibacteria group bacterium | reverse complement strand
GAAAAGAAACGCGCCGTTAAGGACGCCTCACGCCTCACAGTCGGCGTCGTCGTCTCGCGCTTCAACGAGGACATCACCGAGGCTTTGCTCGCGGGCGCGCGCGAAACGCTCGCCGCATGGCAGGTGCCGGAAAAAAATATCGCCGTGCTCCGCGTGCCGGGAAGCTACGAATTGCCGTACGGCTGCCTCACGCTCATGAAGCGGAAACCCGATGCCGTCATTGCGCTCGGCTGCATCATAAAAGGAGAGACCGAACACGACCGCTACATCGCGAACGCCGCCGCCGCCGGCATCATGCAGGTGTCGCTCGCGCATCGCGTCCCGATTTCGTTCGGCGTCATCACGACCAACAATCTTCGTCAGGCAAAGGCGCGCGCGAGCGGCAAGACGAACAAAGGTGCTGAAGCGGCCGAAGCGGCGCTTGAACTCGTATTTCTCCGCGCATAACCGTATGGGGCACGAAGAATTTGGCCGGTTCGACCACAAGATACGGGATTTGCTTTTCGTCGCGCGGCATCCGTTCAGTTTCGTCGCGACGTCTATCAAAGCGGAGGACGGCATCAATCGGGATAATCCGGAACGCCGCCGCGCATGGCACGCCGCATTAGTGCGGGCGAGAAAAAGTTCGCTGTACGCGGCGCTCAAAGAAATACGGAAAAGCGAGCGGGGTTGAAAGTGGCGGGCAGTCAGCAGTTAGTACCCCACGTGCTAGTAACCATAAGGATATTTTAGCTGCTTTTTCGGCGGCGAGTCGAGGCCTCAACAGCGCTGGGTACTTTTTATAGAAGTAGACAAATCGGACACAAAAACGAGACACTAGCTGTCCGATTTTGATTTGCGCATTGCCTCGGCCTTCCTAATCCTAGAGTGGTACCTGCGGCGAAAGGCGTCCAGGTCCCGGATGGTGTACATCCGGTCATGCCGACGCGGCAACTGAAAGCTAGGCTTTAGTATGCCGTCCTTCTCGTAGTTTTTTAGGGTGTTGGGGTGCACTCCCAAGTACTCGGCAGCAGCCGCCAGTTTCAGGGGGCGCAATCTCTTCAGAATTTCTGGTAATTGACTTTTCATACAATACCCTACAAGCATACTCTTCCGATTTTTCACCAGCAAGCTTTAGCGAAAAAAGTAGAGGCTCAAAAACACCACAGTAGAGCCGTATCTCGACGACGACTCAGAAATCGCGAGCCGAACGTAAAAACGAGGCCAAAAACACTACCATTAAGGTATAGCAGTTAAAGAGCAACTCTATGGCTAAGAAACTTGTTTGGTCCACCGTCGAGCGCAAGGTCAACGACCTTATTCCGCGCGAGGAAAATCCGAGGACGATCAGCGCGAAGCAGCTTGAAGACCTCAAGCGCAATATTAAGCGCTTCAATCTTGTCGAGGTGCCCGCCATTGACCTTGATGGACGTATTCTCGCGGGTCACCAGCGCGTTAGGGCGCTTCAGCTTCTCGGGCGCGGCGATGAGAAGATTCCGGTCCGCCTTCCGTCGCGCAAGCTCACGGAAGCGGAGGCTCGCCGCTACCTTGTCGCGAGCAACGCGCTCGGCGGGTCGTGGGATTTCGAAAAGCTTCGGGCCTTCGATGCAGATTTGCTCTTGGATATCGGTGTGGATGAAAGCGTCATTACGACCGCGTGGGACGATGCGCTCAAAACAGAGGATGATGACTTCGACGTCGAGAAGGAACTGAAGCGCATTAAGAAACCGACTGTGCTGTCGGGAGAACTGTGGCAGCTCGGCCCGCATCGGCTCTTGTGCGGCGACGGGACGGATGAGGGCGCAGTGCGGAAGCTGGTCGGTAGTGACCGCATTGATTTCGTAGACGTCGACCCACCCTTCTCCATCGGCTGGGACTACAACGGTAAGAACGGAAAGTACGGCGGGTCAGAGAAAGATAACCGTTCGCCTGAAGAGTATCGCGTGTTCATCCACGCACTTATCAAGAACAGCATCGCGGTGAGCAAGAAAGATGGGCATTACATGTTCTGGTGCGATGAGCGTTTCGTGGGGCTCACCGAGCAGCTCTTTGAAGAATGCGGCATCATGGTCGAGCGCGTCTGCTTGTGGGCAAAAAATAATTCGATGCCAACACCGAAAATTGCATTTAACAAAGCAACCGAGTTTGCCGTTTATGGTCGCATCGGCAAACCGTATCTCAATAACCGACTCGAAAACCTGACGACGTTCCAAAATCGTGATCTCGGGACCGGTAATCAACTCATCCTTGACCTCATCGACTTGTATTCGATATGGCTCGTGAAGCGGCTCTCATCCACCGAGTACCAGCACGCCACACAAAAGCCGGTCACGCTGTACGAAAAGTCATTGCGTCGCGTAACGCGCGTCGGTGATTCCGTGCTCGATCTCTGTGGAGGGTCCGGCAGCCTTCTTGTCGCGTGCCATCAGTTGAAGCGCAAGGCCTTTCTCTGCGAGATGGATCCAATCTTCGCCACCCTTATCAAGAACCGGTACGAGAAGCTGACCGGGCATAAAGCAAAACGCGTATGAAAAAGGACCGCGTTAAAGATTTGTTCCTGGAGCAGCTGCGCAAGGTGCCAAACATCCAGGTGGCCGTGGAGAAGGTAGGCGTCGCGCGTTCGACCGTGTACAAGTGGCGTGATGAGGACCCTGAATTTCGCGAGTCGATGGAGAATGCGCTTATCGAGGGCGAGTCGATGCTCAACGACCTAAGCGAAAACCAACTCTACTCTCTCATTCTCGAACGCCATTATCCCTCAATCCAATTTTGGTTGCGGCACCGCAATCCTCGCTTCAGGGACAAACTCGAAATAACGACGCAGCGGCCGGAGGAATCGACGACTGCGGAAGAGGATGAGGCGATACAGCGCATTGCAGACAGGTACGAGCCTGACATTATCAGCTTAGACGAACCACGTCATGACGAACAACAAACTCCCGACAAGCTTGGAGGAGTTGATGCGGAACCCTCGGCTGCGCCGGGCGGCGACCAGGCGTAGCCACCTGCTCTTCTTCCACACGTATCTGGGACGGCATATCTCTTACCCGACCGCCCCTTTCCAGCGCAAACTCCTGAAGCTGGCGCAGGACGAACGCGAGAAATTCCTGGTGGTGGAGGCGTTTCGCGGCAGCGCCAAGTCGACCATCATGGCGCTCAGCTATCCGATCTGGGCCATCATCGGTGCGCCGCAGAAAAAGTTCGTGCTCATCGTTTGCCAAACACAGGCACAAGCAAAACAAGCGCTCAAGAACATCAAGGATGAGTTGACGGAGAACCGTTTGCTCAAAGCGGAACTGGGGCCCTTCGACGAGCCGGATGACGAGTGGAGACAGACATCGATTGTTGTTCCGAAGTACGGCGCGCGTATCACCGCCGTTTCGCTCGACACATCGGTGCGCGGCATGAAGCATGGTTCGTATCGCCCCGATCTCATCGTCTGCGACGACCTCGAGGATCTCTCGTCGGTCAAAGTGAAGGACAACCGTGACAAGCTGTACCGCTGGTTCTTCGGCGATCTCGTCCCCATGGGTGACGTCAATACCAAAGTGGTCGTCATCGGCACGCGCCTCCACGATGACTCACTCCTCATGCGTTTGCGGAGAGACATCGACTCTGGTGCGCTTAGCGGCGTCACCTGTTCGTTCCCGATTGTTGATACACACGGCGTCATCGCGTGGCCGGGCAAATTCCCGGACATGGAAGCAGTCGAGGCATTGCGGAAAACGGTGCCGAGCGTACAAGCATGGTCGCGGGAATTCCTGCTTCAGATCGTCGATGACGAGGAGACAGTGGTGAAGCGGGAATGGATTAAGAGGTACACAGATATGCCGCCTATCGACGACAATCCTGACTTTTTCGTTACGCTCACCGGCGTCGATCTCGCCATCACGGAGGACACCAAGGCCGACTACACCGCTGCCGTGACGATGTCGCTATTCCGCAGCCGGGACGGCGCGTGGAGCGCCTATGTGCACCCCTTTCCCCTTAACGAGCACCTGACCTTTCCTGATGCGAGGACCCGCCTGAAACTCATCTCCAAGGTCATGGGCAAAGGAAACCCGACGCCGCTTTACATCGAGTCGGTTCAGTACCAGCGGGCGATGCCGCAGGACCTGCGGCACGACGGGTTCCCGGCAGAGGAGTTCAAGGTGCACGGCCAAGACAAGCGACAGCGGCTCTCGCTCGTCACGCATCTCATCCAGGAAGGCATTGTGCTCTTCCCCGAACGCGGATGCGAGGAATTGCTGGGTCAACTTATAAACTTCGGCGCGGAAAGACATGATGACTTGGCGGACGCCTTCGCCATCGCCGCGCACATGGTGATGCAAAAAATCACCGAGCCCGGGTTTATATTCCCGTCGCAACCCGCGTTTGCCGGAACTGCTGATGAGAACGAGTTGAAGAAGAATGACCTGTGGCATGCCGATATGCACCAGATATGGCTGCAGGGCAGAATGCCCAATGAGCAGTGGTTCGATGCGCAGGAGAAGTGGCGGAAACGAAAAATCGAGATTGAGACGCGCATCTACCGAGAACAAAAACGCAAGGAAGCCGAGGCCGAGGAGGCGCGGTGGAAACAGTACGGCGTGCAGGTATATGGCGACCTCATGCGACAGCGCCGCTACGGGTATCAGTAGTAGTCCTCGACGGTCACGGTCCAGGAGTTGATGAGGTACGTGTTGAGCTTGAGATAGAACGTGCCGGTCGTGTAGAAGTTGCTGCTGTCGCTCTTGGTTGTGTAGACGCTCGATTGGACGTAGTCGGTCGGAAAATTATCGCCCGGCTTCACAATCTGCGCCGAGAAGGTGCAGCCATTTTGAGAGCAGAAAGAGTCGCTTGAGTCGGCGGTCGCGCTCCACTGTATCCTCCACTGCGAACCTTTGATCGTGAACGTGTCGGTGTTCTTGTTGCCGGAGCCGCTGAACGTGGCAACGGTATGCCAGGACGCGGGCACGGGCGGCGGGGTTTGTGCGACCGGGGCTGGGGTTGAAGATTGAGACGTAGAAGGGGCTGGGGTCGGTGTTGTCGCCTTGGGCTTCGGCGTTGCCGTTTGAGCCGGAGGTGCGGGCTTCGTATCAACCATACAAACATCGATACTCGGTATCGTGATTTGGAAGTTCGCTTGAGAGGTATACGTCTCGGTGCCGGTCAGCATGCCGGTTACTGATACCACGTCTCCCTCGACGGCAGTCGTCGCCTTGTGGTACGTGACGTACACAATGTCGCTTGAACTCCAGCCGTACGACTCTTTGGTGACCGAGAGACGCATGATGCCTTCGTCGCCGCTTTGCTGAATCTGCACGATCTGCCCAGTGAAGGTAGCGATGGTGCCCTGCGACGCCGACGGGTCCTTGTCGAGCTGTTTGTAGTTCGGCACGAACGCCTCTTTGGAGAGCGCCTGCGGATCCGTGTCGCAAATGCCCTGGCTCGACTGGTATGACGGCGTACCAGAAGAGCTAGAGCCGGAGGAACCGATGACTATTAAAACGACGACCACAACGATCGCCCAGAACCACCAGCGGGTATAAAACTTCTTCTTTGGGGCTTCCTTTTCTTCCATATCGTTTCTCAAATTGACTGGTAACCACCCCTCCCTATCGCACTTTTTGATCCCCGCGAAGGGAGTTACCAACAGCTTGCCTTCAGGGGACATTCGTAGCCTAGCATATTTATTCCATTTTGGAATATCCCAATACGGAATAGAGGCTTATAGGTATGAAGAAATCAATTCATACCAACGAAAGAGCCGATTTCGTAAAGCGTCTCAAAAAGGCCCGCCTCGACGCAAACCTGACTCAAGGGGAGGTTGCGAAGAAGCTTGGATGCTCCCAATCCTGGGTATCGAAGATAGAGCTTGGTGAGTTGCGTGTGGAAGCGATCTGGCTAAATCGTTTGGCAAAACTCTACGGGAAGAGCATGAACTACTTCCTGTGATGGCGATGCGGGAAAGGCGACCGAATTAGAGGTGCAGATACCAAACCGGAAAGCACATAGCAAATACTCCGCACAGTTGGAGAACAAGAATTAAGAGCGCGTCCTTTGACCGACGCAGCCATTTGAACGCAAAGAAAGAAATTAACAGGACTTCGAGCACAAACCAAATCTGGAACAGGTGTGCCGCAGCGCCCTCGTCTCCTGTGGCGTCAGGCGGTATAACACCCGTGAGCGATAAATAAAGCACAACAAACATCGCGGCCGTCAGTACCAATGGTACCCACGCGCTCGGATGCTTGAGTATGCCAAACATAGTTATATTCCTACGCAGAAGGTTTTAGTGATACAGGCCCACGGCAAATCTCCGTCGAGGTACCATTTGTCGTTATACCTCACTATCTTGATAGTTGAACCATCGGCGAGTTTGCAGTCGCCATAGGTATCGGTGCGGTCAACAAGCGTCTGACAACCGCGAAATGCATAGTAATTTTCAAACGTGCTGTGGGCTACGCGTAGATAGTTCCATTGGTAAAACGCAAAAACGCCGCCCGCAAGCACAAGACACGCGATGATAACCCAGAAGGCTTTGAGCTTTAAAACACCCATGTGCTCAATATAACCACAGTTTCAATGAGATCGTTACTCGACGTGTGTTCTGTCAACATCTACACGCGTAACCGATAGATACCAGACAAACCCGACAAGAAGCATCGTTAGGACCAAACTAACTACTCCATCGCCGAATCCGAGGCCGGTCACACTTGGAGCTTTGCCGAACCAATCAGCGAACGAGGCTCCCAAGGGACGCGTGAGGATATAGGCAAGCCAGAATGCGAGCACGGCGTTGCGCGAGAGGTGTTCGTGATGCTCTGCAAACCATCCTTTTGCCGCGTAATGCAAAATTGCAACGGCCGCGATGAGGGCCGCGAAGAGTAGCGCTGATGAGAAAAAGCCGAGATTGAGCGTGAATGCGGTCATGTCGCCGGCCGCCGTGCCGAGCGCGAAGGTCGTCATAACCGTGAGCCAATAGAACACCTCGCGCCGAGGCGTATTAATGCTGTGGATCGAGAGCGTTTTTTCGACCACGTACCAAAGGGTGAAGACGATGACGAGCGATACGGCGAAGAAGATGGTCGAATAGAGATACGGAACACCGATGACAATGTGCAGCACGTCGGCTCCCATGGTGCCGAAAATCGCGACCATCGTAACCGCAAGCCAGTAGACCCACGCGTTATACTTCGTCCACCAAAACTGGAGCGCGATCGCTGCGCCAAAGGCTAGCGCCCCGATGGCGACCGCAACATACGGGTTGATGCTAAAGACGAGGAAGTCCGACGTGCTTTCTCCGAGCGCGGTCGTGAGAAGTTTGACGATCCAAAAGAATACAGTTATTTGAGGCACCTTTCGTGCCAAATACTTCAATTGCATATGGAGGATGATAACCCAATCAAGGATTGTTGAGGATGGAGAGCAGAGATTGCAATGCAGCTTCGGCACTCTGCTGATTCGGACTCACTGCCCGTACCTCGCGGAACACCTTATCAAGCGCCCCGTCAATATGAGTCCACGCGGCTCCGTTCATCGGTTTGAGTTGGGCTTGCGAGTTGTCCCACGCATATTCGAGATCATTTACATGGCTATTCGCACCAGACCAATCACCAGCTTGTACCGATGTAAGTATGGCTTGTGCAATGGTTTTGAACGACGATAAGTCACCGAGCGGTCCCGCTTGGACTCCTGCTGATGTACTCGTGTTCGTCGCGCTTGCCGCTGCATTCAGAAGCTGCTGGTGACGGAAATAATAGCCACCGATGGAGAGCGTGAGGAGAAGCACGATGACGACCGGAAGCTGCCAGAATTCGCGCTTCGCTTCCCGGTCATCCACTCGCTCTTCGGCGACAGGATCGCGCATGACGTCCTTGTGGGTAAAGGCGAGGAACGCGACCGTAAGAATGATGCCGGCTACGAATATGATGCTCGTGTTCGTGGGTCCGAGGCCCAGACCGCCATGCGCGGAAGATTGCGAGAGCAGATCGCCAAGCGAAGCTCCCAAAGGTCGCGTCATGATGTAAATGAACCAGAACGCGATAACGGAATTGAGTCCGGCACGCCACCCAACAGCAAAGGCGGCTATCGTCCCGGCAACAATGAGCCCTGTGACGAGATACCCGAGGCCGAGCGCCTCGGCCATAAGGTCGCCTGCGGCGGTACCGAGCGCAAAGGTAAAGAGAATTGCGAGCCAGTAAAAGGCCTCGCGGCGGGGCGTGAATATGGAGTGGATGGAGAGCGTTTTCTCTTTCGCATACCAAACCGCGAACGTAATGGCGAGTAGTATTGTGAAGAGAACGGTGCTGTACTCAAGTGGGACATGGAGATTGTCGCTCAGGTTGTCCGTCACCAGCGTGCCGAACACGCTGATGAGCGCCACCGTGAGCCAGTAGACGAGCGGGGTATATTTCTTCGTTTTGAATTGCCAAACGAGCGATGCGATAAAAAGGACGCCCATGATGATGGACGTGATCGTGAGCCCCAAATTGAGATTGACGTTCAGAAAGTCAGCCGCAGTCTCGCCAACAGTCGTACACAGAACCTTGATGATCCAAAAGAAAAGCGTAACTTCCGGCACTTTGCTGAAAACTTGTTTCAATTTTGAGACGCCCGAGGCATCTGACGATTGTGTGGTTATTGCATTTGCTGGCATAGTTTTGATTTATGGTAATACATACAGCGGATAAGTGTAAGGCGGTGCAACGAGGGGTCGATCGATGCACCGCCTTACATTTTTGACCGCCACAAACGTACTAAAAGCGGCCCGAGAAAATGAGGATTGAAATCCTCACCCGCAAGCATGGATTATGTACTGTAAAGATTCTGTAAAGGGGCACTTTATGGCTTACGCGTGAGGACGAAAATACTCGGACCGAAGTGTAGATGCGAGAGCAACCGTTGGGTCAAAGCCTCGATCCACACGAGTATTCGCAAAGGCAGGAGGCGTTTGAGTAACGGCGAACGCACGTTGGAAACAGAGAGTATTTGCTCTATAACGAATCCTTGATGGATAAGCGTGCTGTACATCGCCTGCGGGTGGTGATTAACAAATGGCACTTCGTTCTCATTCGTTCCATTTACCTCTACCGGCATAAAGGACGCATGCTCGAGCTTCATGCCGCGCCTTAATCTCGACTTGGCGTGTTGAGAGTTTGCAAATTCGAGCACGAAGAGGCCGCCGGGCTTCAATATTCGTCGAACCTCCGCGATACTCTCTTTTGGGCTCGGGATATGATGCATGACTCGCACCATGACGGCGAGGTCGCAGGACGCTTCCGGTAAGCCCGTGTGTGACGCGGACCCCTTCAAAATCTTTATATTACTTGCTGCAAGCCGCATCGCGAGCGAACGTTGCACCCCTGACGGTTCGATGAGAGTTACTGCCCGTGCATAGTTGGACAAAAATGTTGCGAGACGGCCAAATCCTCCGCCAATATCAACTGCCGCCATGAATCGCCGCGCGCCAAGTAGCGTTCTGAGCGCCATAAGCTCCGCCAAGTGTTCGTATTCCCGTCCATGCCAAAATGCCGGATACGAAAATCCCGGATCATCGTAGTACAGTGTAGATTTCTCTTCCACGGCATGACCCGCCTACTCGTCGACCTTACGGCGGTATGCGAGCAAGAAGAGCGCGAACACAAGCAGAATTGGAACGCCGAGCGCCACGGGGAGCACTTGCGCCGGGTTAAGGTTTTTCTTTGGGGCGACATGGAATTGCGTGATTTCGCTTACCTGCGGCGTTGGATTCCCGATGGTCTCGGCAACGATTATCAGTGAGTAATCACCGGCGGTCACGAAGTGGATCTTCCAGTTGAGCGGCAGAGTCGCTCCCGCGTCAATCGTGCCCACATAGAGACCCTTTTCGGCGCTCCAATCCTCCAAGTCGACCGGCTTGTGAGTTTGATTGTCGGAGAGCGAAAGATAGGTCGTGACGCCCTGCAATTGTTGTGAACTTGTATTGGTTATGGTCCCGGTGACGGCAACAAAATCGCCGGCAGTACCGCTCAGCGTTTTTGAGGAACTGATTTGCAGATTGAGAGGCTGTGCGGTAACTGTTTGCGCATGGGCCACAAAGGCGAGCGCGGTGAACATCAGGATTGGAATAAGAAGTTTTGTTTTCATAAAATCAATCGTTTTTGACGATGCCCTGTTTTGCGAAGATGCGCGTACTGACGTACAAAAAGACGAGCGATACTGCTAGGAACCCAACAACCGCTACGATGTACTGCCAATTCTGGAGAACGGACGTGTGGTAATCGACCAAGACATTATCGAGAGATGAGAAAATGGCGTCCATTGGATTTACGTGCGCAAGCAATTGTGACACAGGATCGTTTTTAAGCGTTGAGGCGAACGTCGCCGGGATGCCGAGCGCGAGAAGCGCGATAAGCGACGTGGTAATGGTGTTTTTCCCTGTTCGGAACAGCAACGAGAGCGCGAAGATGAGCACGGTAAACGCACTGACGCCGAGCGTGCCCAAAAGAGCGACATGCCCCATAAAGGCCAGCGTGAGTCCGGAACCGGCGGAGGCGACGATGATGTACGGAATCGCCACAAGGAATATCGCGGCCCATAGCGTGAGGACTGCAAGAAACTTGCCGATCATCAGATCAGCGAGAGAAATCGGCGAAAGAAAGAGGTTTTCTGCGGTGTCTTTGTCGAATTCGGTGGTAATGATGGATGCGGCATCAAGCGCGGTTACGAGGAACGCGATACCGACAATGACTTTCGAAAGAAGCCACATCAACTCCGTTTGATCGAGCAGAGAGAGTTCTTTGTTTGTGAGGAGCAAGTAGCTCGTTAAGCTGAACGTGAGCGAGGCGATGACAAGCCACAACATGCTCTTCCACGTATAGAATTCGCCGCGCAGTTCCTTTTTCCAGATGGTGAGAGATTTCTTCATAGTGATCGGGTGAGATGGAGGAAAATGTCCGTAAGCGTCGCGTCCTGCAGATGGGTCTTGAGGCGTAATTCGGCGAGCGTCCCGTTCGCGACGATGCGCCCGCCATGCAGTATGACAATCCGTGAGCATAGGTTTGATACTTCGTTCAGGAGGTGCGACGAAAGAAAAATGGTAATCCCTTCCTTATTGAGATCTTTGAGCAGACGTTGGATATCCTCCTGACCCTGCGGATCGAGGCCCAAGGTTGGCTCGTCGAGGAAAAGAATGCGCGGGCTGTTGATAAGCGCCCGTGCGAGCGCTAGGCGCTGCTTCATCCCCCGCGAGTAGGTACCGACGCGCGAGTTTTTGCGCTTCGTAAGCCCGACTTTCTCGAGAAGGTCTGCGATGCGCTTTTCTTTCTCGGCACCTGCGAGCCCGTACAACTCGGCAAAAAAATCCAAGTATTCGTATGCCGTCATCCAATCATAGAAACCACGCCCCTCGGGGACAACACCAATCAGCTCGGCAATTTTCTGCTTGTCGCCTGAAGCATGTCCGCCAACGGACACCACACCTTCGTCAGGTTGCAAAATTCCCGTGAGCATACGTATGGTGGTCGTCTTTCCAGCGCCATTGGGCCCGAGGAACCCATAAAACTCTCCGGTCTCGACGGACAAATCGATGTGGTCAACCGCCATTCGGCCGCCGTATGACTTCGTAAGATTTTTTGCGGTGATAATTTCAGTCATGATTATTCTTCGGTCTTGCGTTTCTTCGGCGATGTCCAAAAGAGGTTCATGAGAATGCTCGCCGCTCCGGCTATGGCGAGGAACCGACTGACGTAGAAATTGGTCATGATCTGGCTATCAGGCACGTCGTAGAACTGCCAGAGGTATATACCGAACCCCAACACGATGAGAGAAATGAAAAGAAAGATTTGTCGCATGACATTTTACTTCTCCCAATTAAAGCTGTTGACCACGGCATTGAAGGTAGGCTGCATCTGCGATGCCATACTAGCGTCCGACGTGAGCGTTAAAAGGCCCGCGTGGTCTGCTCCGGCAATGTACGTGCGGACACTCTGGTGTTGCGTGCCATTCTCCGTGCTTGTGTAGGTCAATTGGTACGCTTCGAGGCCGTTCACCGACAGCTTCTGGTACTGAGTGCGCGTATACCCGGGTATCGTCTTTTTGAGACTCGGCTCATCTTGACTCAAGATGTAAAGTTCCAGCGTGCTGTTGTCCGGAACATCCATGAGACCGATTGACGCACTCCCGCTTTGAAATGTAAATCCGTAGCCACCGGCAGGAGGATTGGGTTGCAATTGCCAGGCCTTGGGAACAGAAATGGTGTAGTAATTCTCCGCCATGTCGCGGTTGTGATAGACATTCAACGCGACCGGCGTGCTGCTACCCACCTGTGCGCTGCCTTGTGTCGGCGTAAGCGAAGCAGGATTGACCTGCGGCACGATGCTTTTCTTTGAAAGCGGGCTGAACGTGTACGCAGTAAGGCCTCCGAGTGCGATGATCGCGAGGGCGAATATGGAAATAACGACTTTATTCATAGATACGATTGGTTGCAACGAGGAGTGGCCCCGTTGTGCGTATCATGAAGTTCACCTTGTAAAATCTCTGTAAAGGCGGAATCAGCCAACACGCGGCAATCGTATCGTCACGACGGTGCCCTTTCCTTTCTCGCTCTCTATAGAGACCTCGCCGCCGTGCTGGGCGATGATCTCCTTTACGATGGAGAGGCCAAGCCCGCTGCCGTTCGTGCCTTCGCCTTTGTAGAAACGCTCAAATACATGCGGCAAATCTTTCGCTTCGATGCCAGAGCCGGTGTCGGATACCTGCATGAGTGCTTGCGGTCCAATATGCCGCACTTCAAGAGTCACCGAGCCGCCCTTGGGTGTATGCTCAATCGCGTTTTGCACAAGATTCGTAAGGACACGCGCTAGCTCGGAAGCTCTGCCGAGAACGTGCGTAGACTCGGTTGCCGCCACGGTTATGGAAATGCCTTTCTTGTCTCCGAGCGCCTTGAGTTTCTCAGCAGTATTCTGCACGACATCTGCAAGGTCAGTTTGCTCCGCCGAGGCCAGAGCGCGCGTATGTGAACGCGCGAGCGTAAGGAGGTCTCGCGTCATGTTCGTGAGATGGTCTATCTCCTCGATGTTGCTGCGAAAGGCTTTATGCATGAGTTCCTTGGTTGGAGCAGGGTTGCGCAAGAGCACCTCAAGATCGTTGCGCATGACGGCAAGCGGCGTACGCAACTCATGCGACGCTTTTTCTGAGAACGCCTGCTGCGCCTCAAGCGCATCCTGAATAGGACGTAACGTGTAGCCAGCGAACGCGTACCCGAGTGCGCCCGTAGCAAGAAGGATAATGATATCGATGATTAGAATATCATTTTCGAAAGAAGAAAGAGTATGTTCAATAAAATGTTGCTGTGAGCCGGTATCGGCAAAATCGCTATCATTTGCCTCGTAGAGACTGTGCTGCAAGTTTTGATAGAGAAACAGACTGAAACCGACCACGATGATGGCCACAATGATGACATAGATGCCGGTGAGCTTGAGCCGTGCCCAGAGGAACACCTTATGATCGGAGCCGGTATCCGATGCCGCGGATTGTTTCGATGGTTGCACCATGTTTATTCTTCAGCTTATTCCTCAAGTTGTTAATATGCACGTCCATCACTCGACTCAAGGGATTGAACTGAAAATCCCAGAGATGGTCTATTATCTGCTGCCGACTAATTACCTCGTCCGGCTTGGTCATAAAAAACTCTAGCAGGCGGAACTCCGTGAGGGTGAGGTCGAGCTTTTTCCCATTCTGAAAAGCCTCCTGCGCCGCAGGATTGAGCAGCAGGTCGCCAACCTCTAGCTTAGGCGGGAGCGTTGCACGCGGGCGCCGTGCGAGTGCCCGTACGCGAGAAAGCAGTTCTTCGAACGAGAATGGCTTGACCAAATAGTCGTCGGCACCACTGTCGAGCCCAATAATTTTATCCTTCGTGGTGTCGCGTGAAGTAAGCATAATGATCGGCGTCATGATGTTCTGCTCGCGTAATGAGTGGCAAACCTCAAGTCCGCTTTTGCGAGGCAAGTTGATGTCGAGAATGAGGATATCGTAGTCGTGGTGGCCCATGACCATGCGTCTTTCGCCGTCCTCTCCGTTAGCGAGATAGTCCGCCGCATAGCCTTCCTGACGAAAACCCCGCGTGAGCGAATCGGCGAGTTTTTGATTGTCTTCGATGATGAGAATTCGCATAGGCGTAGCAATACTATATAGGAAAGCGTAAATTTCGTGTAAAGCCAAACCCCCTCCTGAGGAGGGGGTTTGAGTGCTGAGATCGGACGAGCTTTTATTGCTCGGACGTATCCGACGAACCCGCAGGTTCGTTCGCTTCACTCTGCGCGCCGCCGTCAGTATCGGGGCCGTTTTGTGAGCCCGACTGGATGTTGTCGGTGTCACCAGCCTTGTCGCCGTGCTCGCCGGGGTGACCGAGCGATACGGAAGTCGCGGTGACGTTCGTGCCGTTCATCGTACCCTGGACGAAGATCTTGTCTCCCGCCTTGATGTCGGAGAGGCTTGCGGCCGCACCGTTGTTGGTAACGGTCGCTTTAGACGCGTCTACCGTGTAAGCGGCACCGCCTTCGTTGGATTCCTCACCTATGACGATGGTCGTGCCACTTATGCTCGAGACGACGCCATCACCGCCGAGCGGAGCATGATGCTGCGCCTCCGAGCCAGTGTCCGCCGGATCATTGGCATTCTCCGGTGTATCCACCGCGCCTTGCGTCGAATTGGTGGAAGAAGTTACGCTTTGCGTAGTAGGCGTTGTGGTCGTCTGTGCGCTCGCCAAAAGCGCCGTGCCGCCGAGTGCCCCAGCGAGGAGCGCGGCTCCCGTCAGAAGGCCCACCGACAATTTGTTCTTTAACATATGCGTGGTTACTAACTGCTAACTGATAACGAGCAGAGCGTAGTGACCACCTACACCGCTACTCCTGACGCAAGTGTAGAGAAGCGACTGTAAAAGTACTGTAAAAATCTGCGCCTAATGCGACGTCCGGCGCAAATAGCGATACTCATGCCACGTGAGGCCGATGACGATGAGGTCGAGAACCGTTATGAAGAGCAACAATGGAGAATGAGTGAAGGTGTATCGGTACAGCTGGTACGCGATGAAGAGTCCGAACACGACCATGGCGACAGGATAGTACCAAAGCTTCTTACGCAGAAGGCCAACAATGAGCCAGAGTTTTATGATGCCGTGACCAAGCAAGTAGATTGCAGCAAAGTTCTGCGCTCCAATGGAGAGATTCTGGACCGAATGCAGCAGAAAATTTGCTATCGCATCGTGCGGATCTTCGGCGAACTCGTCCGCCGTAACCCACTGCACGACACCAAGCAAAAATTGCTGTGAGACGAAGTAAGCGGCGACCCCGGCGACTATCTCTGATAGCGCAAAAACACCCTTGAGCCAAAGGCTGATATCAAAAACGAGATGGATGTACTTTTCCTGCACCCACGGTTTGCTGTCAGGCACGTCCATACGCCTATCTTACTCCTGACTACAAAATTAGGGCATAGCTGAGGAAATCTAGCGGGTTTAGTTACCAACATCTATGTCTTCGGGACGCTCTTGACGCCCAAAGGGGTCGGCGTCATCCCTTGGGGTATGGAAACTACAACAAGGTCCGTAGGGATTATTGGGAAACAGGCTATTCCAGAGGCTCCAAAAGTTAAATACTGCTTGTACGCGAGAAAGAGTACGGAATCCGAGGAACGGCAGGTTTTGAGTATCGATTCTCAAATCAAAGAGATGCTCCAGCTTGCCGAGCGAGAGGGGTTAGAGATTGTCGCTATGAAGCGCGAGAGTCACTCGGCCAAAGAGACGGGCCAACGGCCGGTCTTCAATGAGATAGTCGAGGAGATCAAAGGGGGTAAGTACAACGGTATTCTTACGTGGGCGCCAGACCGTATAAGCAGGAACGCCGGTGACCTCGGTAAAATTGTGGACCTCATGGATGCAGGCATCTTGCAAGAAATACGCACGTACAGCCAGCGGTTCAGCAATAACCCGAATGAGAAATTCTTGCTGATGATCCTCGGCTCGCAAGCAAAACTTGAAAATGATAATCGCGGCGTGAACGTAAAGCGTGGATTGCGTACGCGGGTGGAGATGGGTTTGTGGCCGACAACTCCGCCGACCGGCTACCTTACGCAAAAACTCATGGACAAAAAGTGCCAGGTAATCGTAGACCCCGACCGTGCTCCGGTCATAAAACAAATGTTCGAGAAGGTCGCGTACGAGAAGTGGTCTGGACGCAAGGTGTACCACTGGCTGCGTTTCGAGCTCAATTTCCACACGACGGGCAACAAGCCCCTCACCTGTGGCAACGTGTACCGCACGCTAACCAATCACTTTTATTACGGCACGTTCGAGTATCCGAAGGAATCAGGCAACTGGTACCAAGGCAAGCATGAACCCTTGATCTCCAAGGAGCTTTTCGACAAGGTGCAGGCGCAACTGAAGCGCGACAGTATCGTGCGTCAAAGTCACGAGTTCGCTTTTACAAAACTCATTACGTGCGGACTGTGCGGTTCGATGTTCAGTGCTGAAGAGAAGTACAAACAGCTCAAAGACGGCACTATGCGCAAGTACATCTACTACGGCTGCGGCAGGGCAAGAGACCTACACTGTAAGAACACCTACCTGCGCGAGGAGGAGCTGATCGACCAGCTGATACGAGCGCTTGATCAGATCGACCTCAACGGCATTGGCATTCAGCACAAGTTTGAGGAGGAACTGCGTCGGTTCAATAAATTTCAACGCGGCGTACTCGGCATGACCAATGCCTCCAAGGGACATCAGGAAGTCGACCTAAAGACCTATGCAAAGTACACCCTCAAGGAGGGCACGGACCAGGAGAGGCGCGAGCTGATGGGGTGCTTCAGAACGAAGATTAAGATCACGAAAGGGATCGCGACAATCGAGTCGTAAAAATCTTATCAATTATCTCCCCGAGCGTTGTGCCGCACGATCAATCCACGCTCCGAGGTTTTTATGGCCCTCTTGTGTAGTGTAGTCGTAAACATCAACGTTCGTTGAGAGCGGCGTCACATAGCCGGGAGCAGGATCACTTAGCCAAGTCGGCAACTTCACAGGATCGGTATAATCTTTGTAACGAGGCCATGACCAATCAAACCCTCCGGCGGTATTGCGTACAGCAGTACGTTCAAAAAGATAATATCGAGGGGTGTTGAAAACCGATTCCTGGACTTTTCCCACTCCTAAACCGTCAAAGGGATTGATCCCGAGCGGATGGACGCCGAGGGTTTGATGGTGTCGAATATTGTTGATATGAAGCGCCAGCAGCCCTCGCCCATCGATAACACCCCGTGCAATCTCGTACTTTACCCATCGGCGTAACCATGTTTCCGTGCCAACCAATACACACACAGCCGACGTGTAATTGACTCCATCGCGAATCAACTTCTTGATAGCATCTTCACCCTCTGCCTTTCGGCTCTCCCAAAGACTGCTGTCGTAAAAGCTACGCATGCTCGTACTGTCCGGGCGTATACCTTTCCATGCATTTCTAACAACATTTACTCGCATTATGTCGTCGAAGTGGAAAGAGAAGAACGCTTTGCGCTTGACCGAAGGGATGAGTCCGCCAATAAGACCAGTGTTGTTATAAGGTGCAGTCATAGCTTCTTAAAGATAGTAAATAAGGATCAAATGTAATACCACCAGTCCACCATAGAACACAACTAACGTCGTCGAGAACGAACACTTGGGCCAATCCCATCGGGTTCTAAACAATTTGGTGCGCATCGAAAAATCTATGTCCGCCGGCTTCTTCACGCTCACATGCTCATAGAGCTTAACGAAGTGCCGTTCGCGCGACAGGTAGTAACCGTCCAGGAGCCAAAAGAACAGGACTACGCACAGCGAAATACCCAAAAAGAGAAAGCTCGTTTCGGTGACCGCTGCCGCGAAAAGGGCACCTACCAGCGTCACCGTCCATCCCTTTAGAAGGAAGGAATTTCCCGCCATGCGATTGATTGTTGCCTGGATGAACTCCAGATGCTTGAGTTTTGCGTCGTTATCGGAAGACATATTACTTATGCGAGTACAGAATTTTTAATAGACGTTCGACGGGAGCACTGCCGCAACGACGCCTTGAATAATAAATCCGTCAGTAAGCACGATTGGCTTATATTTCTTGTCAGTCGAATTCGGTCGCAGGACCACCACATCGCCTTCACGATGGAAAAACTTAATGGTTGCATCGTCATTGATGAGTGCTACTACTTTCTCGCCTTCGTCTGCTGTTGGCTGCTGCCGTACTAATACAAGGTCGCCATTCTTTATACCTGATTTGTTCATTGAATTCCCAACTGCACGCAGGAGAAAGTAAGTATGCCCAGGACGCGCAATTTTGGTGGATACGTCAAGAATCGCCTCTGGACTTTGCTCTGCAAGAGAAGGTGCACCACACGCTATAGAACCCACTAACGGCACCTCAACGGTGCGGTCAGCTAACGGAGTCCGCTTTTGCGAGAGTTTTATCACTCCGTCGATATAACGAAGGAGCCCAGCGTTTTCAAGTCTTTGTAGCATGAGCTGAACAGAGCGCGGAGAAACATAATTCAATTCTCGGGCAATCTCGCGAAGAGAGGGGGTAACGCCGGTGTGTACAACTTTGCTGCGAATAAACACGTATCCTCGCAGATCCTTTTTTTCCTGCTCGTTCATAGGTAGTCATAAGTA
>JAGWIT010000015.1 GCA_028866155.1 Patescibacteria group bacterium | reverse complement strand
GTGACGGTCTCGGCGGTTTCAAAAGGCCGCGGCTTTCAGGGCGTCGTTAAGCGCCACGGCTTTCACGGCGGCCCGCGCTCACATGGACAAAAGCACAGCGAGCGCGCGCCGGGCTCAATCGGCGGCGGAGGCGGCCGCGCGGGCGGACGCGTCGCCAAAGGCATGCGCATGGCCGGCCGCATGGGAGGCGGGCGGGTTACCGTTCGCAACTTGGCGGTGCTCCAGGTGTTGCCGGAGAGCAACGAAATTGTCATCGCGGGCGCCGTGCCCGGCCGCCGCGGAACCCTCGTAGAAATCCGAGGGTAAGGTCCGAATCGCAAGAACCAAATATCAAATTTATGGAGAGTAAAATCTACAACATAGAGGGCAAAGAAGCGGGGAAGGTAACGCTCCCCGAAAATATTTTTGGCCTGCCATGGAACGCCGACCTCGTGCATCAGGTGGTTGTCTCAATGCAGAGCAACGCGCGCCCGAACGTTGCCCATACCAAAGGCCGCGGCGAGGTGCGCGGCGGCGGGCGCAAGCCTTGGCAGCAAAAAGGCACCGGCCGCGCGCGCCACGGCTCAAGCAGATCACCCATATGGAAGGGCGGCGGCGTCACACACGGGCCTTTGAGCGAGAAGAACTATGTCAAAAAGATAAGCCGCCAGATGCGCCAAAAAGCGCTCTTGGTCGTGCTCTCGCGCAAAATGAGGGACGGCGAGGTCATCTTCGTCGACTCTATCGAGATGAAGGAGCCAAAGGCGAAAACTGCCAAAGCGATGCTCTCCGGCCTCGTAGCAGCCGGCTTCACCACCAAGAAGACTAAGAACGCCGCGCTCGTGGCGCTCCCGACCGCCCATGCACCCACGCAAAAGTCATTCGGCAACTTCGGCCATGTCGACGTGGTGGAGGTGCGCAACCTCAACCCCGTGTCGGTCCTTGGGCACAAGTTTCTCATCATCGCCGACCCCAAGACAGCCGTTGAAACGCTCTCAAAGAAGCAAGTCGTCCAAAAATCTTTCGATTCGGCTCAGGATAAATAATATGCAAAAGCACACTGGACAAATCCTCATATCGCCGCGCATCACCGAAAAAGGGGCCTACCTCTCCGAGCGCGGCTGCTACGTGTTCAATGTAGAAAAGAGCGCAACTAAAAAAGACATCGCCTCTGCCGTGCGCACGATTTTTAAAGTGACGCCGCGTAAGGTCACGGTGGTGCCCGTCCCGGGCAAAGAGGTTCAAACGCGCGGCAAAAACCGTGTGGGTCATACCGCATCGGGCAAAAAAGCGTACGTCTATCTTAAAAAAGGCGAAACGATAGAATTGATGTAATAAAATTGTATGAAACACTACCGACCATATACCAAATCGCGCCGTCACCTTTCGACCGTGACCTTTCGCGGCGTGTTGACCGCAAGCGAGCCGCATAAGGCTTTGACCTCCGGCGGCAAGCGCTTTATGGGTCGCAACAGCGCGGGCCGAATCACCGTGCGCCACAAGGGCGGCGGACACAAGCGCCTCTTCCGCGATGTCGATTTTGGATACCAGAAGCAGGTGCCGGCGCGCGTCGAAACGGTTGAGTATGACCCGAACCGCTCGGGCTTTATCGGCGTGCTGATGTATCGAGATGGCGACCGCCGTTATGCACTGCTCCCCAAGTCGGTAAAAGTCGGCGACATTATCACCGCCGCCGAGAACGCGCCTGCCACCCCCGGCAACCGCATGCCGCTTAAAGCAGTCCCTATCGGCAAATTTGTCTACAATGTCGAACTCAAGCCTGGTCAGGGCGGCAAGCTTGGCCGCGCCGCGGGCACGCATATCGAGGTTGTCGCGCGCGACCAGGGCTACGTTGACCTCAAGATGCCTTCAAGCGAGGTGCGCAAAGTGCTCGAAACCTGCTGGGCGACCATCGGCGAGGTCAGCAACGAAGAGCATCACTTGGTGGTCATCGGCAAAGCGGGCCGCTCGCGCTGGATGGGTGTGCGCCCCACGGTGCGCGGCACCGCAATGAACCCGGTTGACCATCCGCATGGCGGCGGCGAAGGCCGCCAGGGTCGCGGCCTTCGCCGCGCGAAGTCGATGTGGGGCAAGCCCACCGGCAAAGGCCAGAAGTCGCGCCGCCCGAAAAAATACTCTAACCATCTCATCGTCAGCCGCAGAAAAGTCGGCAAAAGAAACAAAGGGAAATAAAAGATACCCGCCGAAAGGCGGGTTTTCTATATAATTTGACTCTTTGGCCTTATTCATATAGTATCTAGCCAATCCCGCACAGGCGGGTTTTACATTGCTACATGGCACGATCACTCAAAAAAGGACCTTATGTCGACGAAAAGCTCCTCAAGAAGATTGGGGGCAAAAAAGCCCAGGGATCTGAGCTTATTAAGACATGGGCGCGCCGCTCCCAAATCGCCCCCGAAATGGTGGGTTTTAAGTTCGGCGTCTACAACGGCAAGACTCACATTGAGGTGTTGGTAAACGAGGACATGGTGGGGCACCGCTTGGGCGAATTTTCCCCGACCAAGAAGTTCATCCGCCACGGCGGCAAGATGCAAAAGGAGATGGAGGCAAAAGCAAAAGAGCAAGAGATTGCTTCGGCGCAGGCGGCTAAGGCCGCCGCTGATGCCGCCGGCGCAGCAAAGAGCGCGGCCGCGAAAAAATAGTCGGGCTCACCCAATACTATGGCAACTGCAACCGCACAACTCAAGAATTACCGGCAAGCTCCGCGCAAGGTGCGCTTGGTTGCCGACTTGGTGCGCGGTAAAACAGCCGAGCATGCTCTGGCTTTGCTCGCCACGCTCCCCAAGGCGGCAAGCCTACCCATGATGAAGCTCCTGAAATCGGCGATTGCCAACTCGGGCGAACAGGCGCAAAATCTCATCATCTCAAATATTGCGGTCAACGGCGGCATCGTCTTTAAGCGCTCGATGCCCCGCGCGCGCGGCCGCGCATCCCAAATCCTCAAGCGCACGAGCCACATCACCTTGGCCGTATCGAAGAAAACTCCCACCCCTCGAAAAACCTCGGGGCAAGAAAAATAATATGTCTAAAGTAGTCCACCCATACGCTCACCGGCTCGGAATTTTGCGCGACTGGCGCCATCGCTGGTTTGCCGTTGGCGCACGCTATCAGGAGTATTTGAAAGCGGACGTATTGCTGCGCGAATTTTTGATGAAGGAACTGCGCGGGATGTATGTCGGCGGCATTGAGCTCGAGCGCAATGCCAAGATGCTCCGCGTGGTAATCAAAACCTCGCGTCCGGGACTCATCATCGGCCGCTCGGGCGAAGGCTCCACCAAGCTGCGCAACAAGATAGCGGCGTTCCTCACCGGCAAAAAGCTTTCGGTACCCGAGATCAAGCTTGATATCGAAGAAATACGCTCGCCCGAGAGCAGCGCAGCCATCGTCGCCTACATGGTCGCCGAAGGCTTGGAGAAGCGCCTGCCGTTTCGCCGTGTGCTGAAGCAAACTATTGAAAAGGTGATGGCCAATCGCGACGTCAAAGGCGTGCGTATAGCGCTCGGCGGCATGCTCGGCGGCGGCTCGATGTCGCGCAAGGAGGAGTTGAAGAAAGGCCGCATACCCCTGCAAACGTTCCGCTCGGACATCGACTTTGCCAAAGAGCGCGCCAACCTGCCGCTCGGTGTTATCGGCGTCAAAGTCTGGATATACAAGGGCGAGGTCTTCAAATAAAAACTGTATGCTAACCCCCAAAAAAGTAAAATTCAGAAAGTGGCACACGATGCGCAAGAACGCAAAGGTCACGAAGGTTGCCACGCGCGGCATCGCCCTCGCGTTTGGCTCGCATGGCCTCAAAGCCGTGACGCACGCGCGCGTGCGCTCCAACCAGATAGAGAGCGCGCGCAAAGTGGTCGTGCGCTCGCTCGGCAAGACCGGCAAGATGTGGCTGCGCATATTTCCCGACAAGCCGTTTACCCAGAAGCCGCCTGAAGTGAAGCTCGGCAAGGGCAAGGGCGACCCGGTGGGCTACGAGGTCGAGGTGTGGCCGGGCCGCGTCCTTTTTGAAGTGGACGGCGTCGCCGACAAGCTCGCGGCCGACACGCTCATCAAGGCTGCCAAAAAACTGCCGCTCAAGGCTAAGGTGGTGACCCGGCACTAAAATTGTATGGCAAAGAAACAATCACTCACAAATACTTCGGCCGAAGACCTGCACAAGCTGGCCGCGAACAAGCGCGAAGAGCTGCGCGCCTTGCGTTTTAACGTCGCAGGGAGTAAAAATCGCAATGTGAAGCTCGCCCGGACGCTCCGCAAAGAGATAGCGCGCACCCTGACAGAACAGAATAGCCGTCGAAACAACCCTCCGACAGAGTCTCAGGGTAAATAAAAATTTATATGGAAACAAAAGATAAAACAGCACACAGAAAGACGCTCCGCGGTGTCGTCACCTCGGACAAGATGCAGAACACCGCGGTGGTGGCCGTTTCGCGCTACGTGAAGCATCCGAAGTACAAAAAATACATGAAGATAACCAAGAAATACCACGCGCACAATCCGGGAAACCTTGCCAAAGAAGGCGACTCTGTCACTATCCGTTCCTGCCGCCCGCTTTCTAAAACAAAATCATTCGAGATAGTATCCGAATAACTTTATGATACAAGACCGCTCACTCGTTACCATTGCAGACAACTCCGGCGCCAAAATCGGGCGCGTTTTCAAGATACCCGGCTCTTCTAAAAAGCGCTACGCGCAGATAGGCGAGGTGGTCATGCTCTCGGTCCAAACCGCCGAGCCACGCAAGGCGGTTAAAAAGAAGGATGTGCTCACAGCGGTCGTTGTGCGCCAGCGCCAGCCCTACCGCCGCAAGGACGGCTCGTATCTGCGCTTTGACGAGAACGCGGTAGTAATACTGGAGACCAGCGGCAAGGACAAAAAAGAACCAAAAGCTGGCCGCATCTTTGGCCCGATTCCGAGAGAATTACAGGAATTGGGATATCAAACGATTATCTCAAGAGCTCCCGAGGTCGTCTAATTATCAAGGACTCTCCTCGCTAGAAAAAAAATATATGAAACTGCATGTAAAAAAAGGAGACACCGTGACGATCCTCTCCGGCAACGAGAAGGGGAAGTCCGGCAAGGTCGTCGAGGCGTACCCGAAGGCCAATAGGGTGCTCGTCGAGGGCGTCGGTATCCGCAAGAAGCACCAAAAGGCGCGCCGTGAGGGCCAGAAGGGCCAGATAATCGACAAGCACTTCCCTATACACGCGAGCAAGGTTGCGAAGAAAAACTAGAACGACGGGAACGATAAACTATAAATACTATGCCTAAATTAATGCAGGAACAACAACAAACCGCGTTCGACTCGCTCAAAGGCAGCTTTGGGTGGAAGAACCATATGCAAACCCCGCGTATCGAGAAGATAGTCATCTCGGTCGGTGTCGGCAAAATGGCCAAGGACAAAGGCAAAGTTGAGCTCGTCGCCGACCGCCTCGGCAAAATCACGGGGCAAAAACCCGCGACCCGCGGCGCCAAAAAGTCAATCGCGACCTACAAAACCCGCATAGGCGACCGTGTGGGCTACCAAATCACTTTGCGCGGCAAGCGCGCCGAAGACTTTGTCAACCGGCTTATCCATGTCGCGCTCCCGCGCACCAAAGACTTCAAAGGTCTCGTCACTTCGTCAATCGACCCGATGGGTAACTATACGCTCGGCATCAAAGAGCACACCGTCTTTCCCGAAGTCGTCGATGAAGAGCTCAAAGACGTCTTCGGCATGGCCGTGACTGTGGTGACGTCTGCAAAAGACAAAAAAACCGCCGAAGCATATCTCCGCCACCTCGGCTTTCCTTTCAAGAAGTAAGAGTTACAAAAAATTTTTCGTTTGCAAAACACCACTCATTCGGGTAGTGTTTCATTTAGATCGCCAATCTTCTAGAAAGCAAGAAGGAGAGTGTGATGTCGCAAGGATATTGGATACTTGTAACTCAACTGAACGAACTCACCCGAGTAAAACCACATTGGATGGATAGTGCAGACTTTGAGCGTTTGGATATTAGGGGGAATATAGGTGAAGAATATCAACTCGATGAAGATGATCCAGAGTCGAAATACCGCATTGTCGGAGAAATCAAGGGCAAAGCGGCAGAGGTACTGAATACAGTAGTGGAGATGATTGACCTGGTCGAAGGAAGTACGACTACCAGTCAAGAACTCCGATTCAATATTATCGCTGAATTGGTTCAGGACGTGGTAGGAGCAGTGGAACGAGCACAAAAACAGTAATACATATCCGTCTCCAATAAGACCGTCGCGGGTAAAATCGCGGCGGCTATTTTTTTGTAAAAAGCCCTCCAAGTCAGCAGGATCACAAAAATAATCAGAAACGGCTTATTTTAAGGGCGCTTGACACTATTGACTTCTATGTTATTTGAGTGTACAATTGCTGTCGAATAGAACATTGACCTAGAAACTCAAGCAACCTTGAAGGAGGATGGATGGCCGACCTATTAGAGCGCTTGCGCTCTCCCGCATATCTTCCAACGACGGAAGAAGTGCAAGCTGTTTGCAAATCGTATAGCAGCGTGGAGGAGTCTTACGGTGATGGCAAGACGTACCTGTACAACAGTGTCACCACCGATGACTTCTCCATCCTGTTCCCAGAGTGGAACGCCTATGAAATCCTTACGAAGGAATTCATTGCGTCGTTCGCTGGGTACATCGCTTCGCAAATAGCCAAGCGTGACATGAAGGAGCCGTGCACCATTTTGGAGCTGGGTGCTGGTACAGGACGACTTGCTCATTTTCTCAAGCGAGAGCTTGAGGAGCGAGTTCCTGACCGCTTCAGCTATCACGCAACCGATAACGGCAGTGAAGAAATCCCTGACCAGTTTGGAATGGTAGAACCTCTCGACTACGTTGAAGCACTTGAGAAGCACAAACCACACATCGTGCTTGTCTCCTGGATGCCCTACGAAATCGATTGGTCAAAAGCCATTCGCCGCACGCCGACTGTGGATGAATACATCCTCATAGGCGAAGCTGGTGGTTGTGTGGGACATGAATGGGCAACGTGGGGATACGAAACGAGACTTCCATCCAGCCGCAAGCGTCGAAGGGCGCCGTGGTTGAGGGACTGCTTCGTCTTAAAAACCCTTCGCGAGGTGTCTAATCTGCAAATAAACCATCGTGCGGAATCACGCGGTAGGGTTGTAGATAGGATACGTTCGCGAACGTTTTCCTTCAGGCGCATGCGAAAGAACGGAGCAGGTTGATACCCCGCTTGGCAACAGAAGTTCCGAGCACCCGCAAGAGGCAGTAGGGACAAAACGATCACCGCGAGGCATCGCCGCGGTATACAAAATGTCGGCAAGTCACCCTCACAAGGTGGCTTTATTGTTTTCAGGTTCCTTCAGAGAAAGAATTTCAAAACTGTGGATTTGTTTTTGCCGAACACTTGTCAAATCAGCAGGATCGCAAAAATAAATGAAAAAGCCCCCGGACCGAAATCCGGGAGCTTGAACTCTGAACGCAGCCTTTGTTTGGATGGCTATACCACCCGCTTCGGGGCTGACCGATAGTCGAAGAGAGCCTTCACTACCTCCTTATCGTGGACGGAAAACTGGAACCAGAACATTGAAGCGCCGTTCCGTCCGAAATCGACGTCGATCATCAGCCCGAAGTTCTCAGCCGACCTCAAGGCACTGATGGAAGCCGTGACCGCGTGGTCCTCTAGGAACCACTCGAGCACCTCGCCGAGAATGAGGTCATCCATGGTGAGTACGTCCGGGTCGCCTGACTGAATACGGAAGAGATACTGGAGTGAACCAGAATACTTCCAGTGCTTCAGGAAGTTGTTGGCTACGATGATCTCGTCGGTGTTATTCTCGAGATTCTCCGCCGACGGATAGTCGTCCTCGTCATCATCGTCCCAGAGATGGGCGATGCCGACCAGGTGTCGTGTGGTGTCGGGTTTCGGTTCCGAGAACTGAAAACGAAACATAATGCGGACACCACCTTTCGGACGCACCTTCAGCGGCGGCTCGATGGTGAGCGCATCCTTGCCGATCTCGATGTAGGTAGGGATGATTCCTTCGGTGAGTTTGGCTGGCATTTTTCTCCCCTTGGGGTGGTTGGAATAGGACTGAAGCCGATACTAATCTACTACATTAAACGTGAATTTGTCAAGTATCTGCTTCGTTTTTTGCAAAGCATCCTTCACAGAAGGGGAGCACTCAAAAAAACGTCTAAATGTTTTTGCCGAACAACTGTCAAAAAATAATAATCCCAGAGACTGCCTCGAAAGGGGCGGTTTTCTTTTTTGGATATTGATAGGGTAGAGTAGCAACGGAAGCGGAAATTAAACCGTCGACAAACGAGGAGACTTCAATGTCCAGGTATAGAATGAGCTTTGCGAAATGCTACGAGCCGTTTCCCGGCGATTCAAACTATCGTAAGGAACAGCGGACTTTCGAGGCTGCCTCTGATGAGGAGGCGACCAAAAAGGCTGAGGAGCTGGCTGGCCAGGAGCTCAACATGGACAATGCGAGTATCCACTACCAGCTCGAGGAGTACCGCGGGCTTGGGAGCTTCACCCAGACGAAGAAGCCCGAGACCGCCACCAAATTTCCCAGGCTTTCTTCGACAGGCTTGCGAGGCGCTGCACAGGAAGGTCGACGGCAACTTCGAGGGCGGTAGGGAGCAGAACGCTCACTAGCAAGCTAAACGGCACGATCTGCACCAAGGTCGTGCCTTTTCTTTTGTTTGTTTTTGCAACCCTCCTTTCCTAAAAGGAAGACCACAAAAACTCTCAGGGTGTTTTTCCGGAACAACTGCCAAGAAGTAAGTCAATGAAATTTAAAAAAGAAAACCCCGCTACCAAATGGTACGGGGATTTTTGATTCGGCAGGTTTTTTACTCCTGTAGGACCAATTCGTCGACGATCTCGCCGGCGAGATCCTGAGGAACATCACGCTCCCGGAATGGCCGCATCGTGCGCTCACGATGTTCTGCAGCGAGTTGCCGCCGTGAGGCCAGGTCGAAACGTTTGTACGCCTCCCGGGCTTTTTCGTTCGAGAAATCAGTCTGTGTCTCGAGAATCAGCTCGTATGGCGGGTGATTCTCGTGATATTTCTTGGCTTCAGCCAAAGCTTCGTCGAAATCGCTTCCGGGGAGGTAGGGAAATGCCTTTCGGCGTAGTTCCGCCAACCTCTCGTCTGTTGAGGTACTCATGGGCGCTCCTCTATAGGTTGGCCGACTAACTCCTTAATAACCTATCAGTAATGAAATGTCAATAAATTCCGCCTTGTCGGCAGGCAGGTTTGCGCTCGGGGACCCCCTGTGCTAGTATCCCTCTAGCCCAACAGGGCTCCTTTTTTCTGTAAGGTCCTATACGCCAGCGGCTTATGGGAGACCACAGGATCATTCATGGCAAAAAAGTCTACTGTAGCACGCTCAAATCGACCCCCGAAGTTTAAATCTCGGGTGGTTCGCCGTTGCTTCCGCTGCGGGCGCAAGCGCGCCTTTATGCGCGACTTTGGCATGTGCCGCGCCTGTTTTAGGGAGGCGGCCAATGAAGGCCTTATACCCGGAGTCCGGAAGTCCTCCTGGTAAATAACAAATTCCAAGCACCAAATCACAAACATGGTTACAGACCCGATATCAGATTTCTTGATCAGACTTCAGAACGCCTCGATGGTGGGCAAGACTCGCGTCTCTTTGCCGCTCTCGCGCATGAAGCTTTCTATCGCGCAGATTCTGGCGCGCGAAGGCTACGTCGCAGAGGTTGATGCCGCAAAAAAGGATAATCTGCTTTCGGTAACGTTGGTGTACAAAAACGGCCGCCCGGCGATATCGGGCGTCAAGCGCATCTCGAAGCCCTCGCGCCGCATGTATATGGGTACGCGCGATCTCAAACCGGTGAGACGCGGCCACGGGCTCCTTGTTCTGTCGACTCCGGCGGGCGTTTTGACCGGCAAAGAGGCCCGCGAAAAAAGAGTGGGCGGAGAAGCTCTCTTTGAGATTTGGTAGCCCCGACGTAAAGTCGGGTCCCGACTCAAAGTGTCGGGATTCAATAAAAGAAAAAAATAATAAAAAAAATATGAGCAGATTAGCTAAAAGACCAATCGAAATCCCCCAAGCGACCGAGATAACCGTCTCGGGCGACGAGGTGCGCGTCAAAGGCCCCAAAGGCACGCTCACGAAGCGCGGGCACCGGCTTATTTCGATAGCGGTCGAGAAGGACGGCGTGCAGGTCTCCTCGGCATCGCAGTCGCTTGAGGCGCGCGCGGCTTTGGGCACCTACGCATCGCACATCCGCAACATGTTCGAGGGCGTCACGAAGGGCTTCAGCAAAAAATTGCTCATTGAGGGCGTCGGCTACAAGTGGGACGTGCAGGGCAAAACGCTCAACTTGGCGCTCGGGTTCTCTCATCCGGTCAAGATGGCGATACCCGAAGGTCTCGCCGTTGCCGTCGACAAAGGCGCACTCACCGTTTCGGGCTTCGACAAAGAGGCGGTCGGCCAGTTTGCCGCGAACATCCGCGCGTTGAAGAAACCCGAGCCGTACAAAGGCAAGGGCATCCGCTACGAGGGCGAAGTTATCCGCCGTAAGCAAGGTAAGAAGGCCTCCTAAATAAATTTATGTTACGCGAACGACGCCACAAAAGAATACGCGCAAAAGTCATCGGCACAGCGGCGCGCCCGCGCCTCTCGGTGTATAAATCCAACCGTTACTTGCACGCGCAGATAATCGATGACGCGACGGGGAAGACGCTTGTCTCCGGCAGCACCAAGGCGCCGGCAAAAGAAAAGAGCAAGCAGGCCAAGAAAATGGATGCGGCAAAAGCGCTCGGGCTCGAGCTTGCCAAGCGCGCCAAAGCCGCGGGGATCAGTGCCGTGGTGTTTGACCGCGGGGGCTTCCGCTATGTCGGCCGCGTTGCGACCTTGGCTGACGCTGCGCGCGAAGGCGGACTGAAATTTTAATACCAAAATAATATATGGCTGAAGATACGAACATAGTTGCAGAAGAAATTGTCCCGACACCCGGGGCGGAGGTTGTCGCCGCTCCCGAAGTTGTGGCGCCGAATGCTCCTCTGGCGGGGCAGGCGGCGGGGGACAAAGCGCGAGCGCCGCGCGAGCGCCGCGGCCGCGGCGACCGCCGCGGCGGCCCCAGAGCGGGCCGCGGACAGCGCCCCGAGCGCAAGTCCGAGTTCAACCAGCGCATGATAAACATCCGCCGCGTGGCGCGCGTAGTTGCCGGTGGTCGTCGTTTTTCGTTCTCGGTGGCTATCATCATCGGCAATAAAAAGGGTAAGGTCGGCGTGGGGCTCGGTAAAGCGGGCGACACGACGCTCGCCATCGACAAGGCTGTGCGCGATGCCAAGAAAAATATGATCACGGTCAATCTCACCAAAGATTCCTCGATTGCGCACGAAGTTTCGGCAAAGTACTGTGCATCGGTTGTGACGCTCATGCCGGCGCACGGCCGCGGATTGGTCGCCGGTTCGTCGGTGCGCCCGGTGCTTGAGCTCGCGGGCATCAACAACATCGTCGCCAAGATTCACTCCGGCAGCAAGAACGGACTCAATAATGCGCGCTCTGCAATAGTTGCCCTCAGAAAGTTAAAAGCGTAGCATTTCAACTTTTGAAATATAAAAAGCAAAAATAATAAAAAGGTATGCAACTCCACGACTTACAACGGAAGACTCCGAACAAAAGCGAGAAGCGCGTCGGCCGCGGCGGCGGCCGCGGCAAAACCTCGGGCCGAGGCACCAAGGGGCAAAAGGCCCGTGCCGGCCACAAAATTTGGCCCAACATCCGCGAGCAGATAAAGAAGCTCCCCAAGCTGCGCGGCCGCGGCGTTGCGGGCCTCCACAGCATCCAGCAGAAGCCGCTGGTCGTTAACCTCGACACGCTCGAGAAATATTTTGCTGCGGGCGACACCGTCAACTTTGCCGCGCTCAAAGAGCGCAAGCTCATCCGCGTGCGCAAAGGCCAGGTCATGCCGGTCAAGATTCTCGGCGGCGGCGAACTCACCAAAAAGCTCAGCGTTTCAGGCTGCGTCGTCTCCGGCAGCGCCAAACAGAAAATAGAAAAAGCGGGTGGCTCAGTCGCGGCAGCGGCTAAATAAATGAATACGTTTCTCCAAAAACTCACGCTCGTCCTCTCCGACTCGACACTGCGCAACCGCTTGCTGTTTGTGATGGGCGCGCTCGCGGTCTTTCGCCTGCTTGCGGCGACGCCCATCCCCGGCATCAATGCCGCGCAACTGCAGGCATTTTTTAATAACAACCAGTTCTTCGGCCTCCTCAACCTCTTCTCGGGTGGCGGGCTCTCGAACCTCTCGCTGGTGCTGCTCGGCGTCGGCCCGTACATCACCGCTTCTATCATCATGCAGCTCCTCACTATCATGGTCCCGAGCCTCAAAGCGCTCTATCAGGAGGAGGGCGAACTCGGCCGGCAAAAGTTCAGTCAATATTCGCGCATGCTGACACTCCCCATCGCCGTCATCCAGGGCTTAGGCTTTTTGATATTGCTCCAGCGGCAGGGCGTCTTGCCGTCGCTGACGCCGCTCCAGCTCGGGGTCAACATTTTGGTGGTGACCGCCGGCTCGATGCTTTTGATGTGGCTCGGCGAGCTTATCTCAGAGTTCGGGCTCGGCAACGGCGTGTCGCTTCTCATCTTCGCGGGCATCGTCGCGCGCTTGCCGCGCGATGCAAGCCAGCTCTTGTTCTCTTTTGATGCGACGCAGATCCCCGTCTATATAGGGTTTCTTGTCGCGGCAGCGGCCATTGTGTTGGCCGTTGTGGTCATCACCGAGGCCGAGCGCCCCGTGCCGGTGGCCTACGCCAAGCGCATCCGCGGGATGAAGTTCTTCGGCGGCTCTTCGACCTACCTCCCGCTGCGCCTCAATCAGGCGGGCGTCATCCCCATCATCTTCGCGCTGTCGTTCCTGCTCCTGCCGCAAATGTTCGCGACGTTCTTTGCGACGTCCCCGCACCACGTCCTCGCGGTCATCTCGCAATTCATCCTCAGCTGGCTCCAAAATCTCGCGTTCTACGGCTCGGTCTACTTTGTGTTTGTCGTGCTCTTCACCTATTTCTACACCGCCGTCACGTTCGACCCGCACTCCATAGCCGAGAATCTGCAAAAGAACGGCGCGTTCATCCCCGGCGTGCGCCCCGGCGGCTCAACCTCCGACTATTTGGCAAAGGTTATCACACGCATCACGCTCGTGGGAGCGCTCTTCCTCGGCGTCATCGCGGTCTTGCCGATAGTGATGGAGTCCTTGAGCGGCATCCAAACACTGGCGCTCGGCGGTACCGCACTCCTCATTGTGGTGAGTGTTATCCTCGACTTAGCCCGCCGCGTAGACGCGCAGATCTCCATCCGGGAGTATTAGGGTAAAATAAAAAAATGCAGCAGGGCAAACTGATCCTCATAGTTGGCCCCTCAGGAAGCGGCAAGGGCACGCTTGTCGCTTTTTTGCGCGAGCAATATCCCGAGCTTGTGTTTCCAATCTCATGCACCACCCGCGTGCCGCGGCCGGGTGAGGAGAACGGTTCGGGCAAAAAATATCATCACCTAAGCAAAGAGGCGTTCGCGCAGGATATCGCTGAGGGCAAGTTTCTCGAGTGGGCGCAGTACGGAGAAAACTATTATGGCACGCCCAAGGCAGAAGTTATGGATGCGCTCGCGGCAGGCAAGAATATTTTGCACGAGCTTGAGATGCAGGGCGCAGAACAACTTCGTGCAAAAGTACCGCACGAGCAGCTGGTTATCATTTTTATTGATGCCGGTCCGTGGGAGGAACTCAAGCGCCGCATTATAGAGCGCGGCCACATGCAGGATGAAGAACTGCAGAAGCGAGAAGCGCGATATATAAAAGAAATTACCTTCAAGCAAGAAGCCGATTTTATTATTGATAACCGCAACGGCAAACTGGATGAGGCAAAAGCGCGTCTCAAGGAGATTGTTAATTCGGTTTTGATTCGCTAAGATAGATCAGTGCAGCAACAGACCATCATTTTTTTAGGCCCGCAGGGCTGCGGCAAGGGGACCCATGCCGAACTGCTCAAAAGGTATCTGGAGCGCGCCGACCCAGCGCGCAGTGTTTTATATTTCTCCGCCGGCAAGCAGCTGCGCGCTTTTGTCGATGGCAAAAGTTATACCGCCGACCTCAACCGCTCGATAATCGAGCGTGGCGGATTGCTCCCAACCTTCCTGAGCGTGCATGTCTTTAGCGAGCAGTTGATGCGCGAAATGAAAGGCAACGAGCATCTCATCATCGACGGTTTCCCGCGCACCGAAGACCAGGTGCCTGTGCTCGACTCGGCACTGAGGTTTTATAAGCGTGAGTCGCCGGTAGTCATATATATAAATATTTCCGACGAAGAGGCTCTTAAGCGCCTGCTCCTGCGCGGCCGCGCCGATGATACCGAAGCGGGCATCAAAGAGCGCCTCGCGTGGACTCGTGAGCATATCGCGCCCATACTCGACTGGTTTAGAAACAACCCGATGTATAAAGTGGTTGAGATACAGGGCGAGCAGACTATTGAGGCGGTGCACCGTGACATCGACAAGGCGCTCGGCCTAAATTAAAAATCGCTATGATAGCCAAGACCGATGATGAAATAAAAAATCTGCGCGAAGCCGGCAAAAAAATGGCCGAGGTTGTGCGCGCCGTTTTAGCCAAAGTCGGCCCCGATGTGTCCTCCTGGGTGCTTGAGGAAGTGGCGCGGGCTGCAACGGCGCGCCTCGGCGCTCGGCCGTCATACCTCAACTACTCTGAGGGCAAAAAGATGCAAAAATATCCTGCGGCGCTGTGCGTCTCAATCAACAACGAGATAGCCCACAGCCCGCCCAGGCCCGACAAAATGTTGCGTGCGGGCGACGTGGTGTCGATTGACTTCGGGCTCGAGTATAACGGCATCTATATGGACACCGCCTGCACGGTGGGCGTGGGCGCCATCGACAAGTCCGCTCAAAATTTGCTTGCGGGCACGAGCGTGGCGCTCGGTGCGGCCATCGCGGCGGCGAAGGTTGGCGGATATACCGGCGACATCGGCGAAGCGGTCGAGCGAACAGCCAAACAATTTAAACTCGGCGTTGTTGAAGAGTTGCGCGGACATGGTGTGGGCGCCGCGGTCCACGAACTCCCGTATGTCGACAACTACGGCCACGCAGGGGAGGGCGGAAAATTAGTCGAGGGAATGGTGCTGGCGCTCGAACCTATTTTTGCCGAACGATCGGGCGACATGGTGGATGCGGGCGACGGCTACACCTATATAACCAAAGACGGTTCACGCAGTGCGCACTTCGAGCACACCGTTCTTCTCACCCAAAACGGCCCTGAGATTTTGACCGCCTAGCGCTTGCAAAAAGACGCAGAATGTTTTAGAGTTCGGCCATGCAAATCCCGAAGGAAGAAAAGACCTATGTGATGATAAAGCCCGACGGCGTCCGCAAGGGGCTCATCGGCGAGATCATCCGCCGCATGGAACAGCGCGACCTCAAGATCGTTGCACTCGAGATGTTCCAACCCAGCCGCGAGCAGATGGACAAGCACTACCCCAAGGATGAAAAATGGCTGCGCCGCATAGGCGAGCGCACTCAGGCAACCTACACTAAGTACGACCACGATATCAAGCGCGACTTTGGCACCGCCGACCCCCTGCGTGTCGGCAAAACGGTGCGCAAGTGGCTCATCGACTACATGAGCTCGGCGCCGCTCGTTAAAATGGCGGTGCAGGGCGTGCACGCGGTCGACATGGTGCGCAAGATCGTCGGCGACACGATGCCTTACCTTGCCGACATGGGCACTATTCGCGGCGACTACTCGGCCGACTCGGCTATTTCGGCCAACATCGAGCATCGCGCCATCTTTAACCTCATCCACGCGTCAGAAACGCCGCAGGAAGCAAGGCACGAAATTGAGCACTGGTTTGGCAAGAAAAATATCTTCAAATATAAGCGGTTCGGCATTGACGAGTAATTTTTGCTTTCTCTGAGAGCGGTATGATATAGTATAGGTAGGACTTCGGAAGCAAAGTCCTTAATCAAACCCTCGGGAGCTCGGGGTTGCTGTGACGTAAAGTCATGGCACAGGGCACCCACCTGGTGTAAACCAGGACGAGCTTCTGGAGTCCAGCAAAAAATCCCCCCGAAGGGGATTTTTTGCTGCCCTGAGCGAAGTCGAAGGGCTCTTGATATACTTACTCAATGCAGAAACAATCCACCATATACTTCTACGGCGGAGCGGGCTCGGTGACGGGCTCGAATTTTTTGCTTGCCCTGAGCGAAGTCGAAGGGTTCGATTCAGAATTTAAAATTTTGATAGACTGCGGGCTTCAGCAGGGCGAGCACACCTGCCAGGACAGCAACTGGAATCCGTTTCTATTTGAGCCGAAAGACATTCCTTTTTTAATCGTGACGCACGCGCACATCGACCATATCGGGCGCATCCCGCTATTGGTCAAACGCGGGTTTAAGGGCCGCATCATCTCGACCGAGGCGACCAAGGCGGTGAGCGAGCCGCTCCTGCTCGACAGCATGGAGCTCCTCGGGCGCGAGGCCGAGCGCTGCGGCAACGACATTTTGTATACCGAGGCCGACATCGCGGCCGCAATGGCTCTGTGGGAGGACATAACCTATCATCAGCCAGTGCCGCTTGAAGGCGGCGTGACGCTCGAGCTACTCAACTCGGGCCACATCTTGGGCTCGGCGATGGCCAAATTCACGCGCGGCGGAAAATCGATTGTTTTTACCGGCGATATCGGCGGCGGCAACTCGCCCTTGCTCAAAGAGGCCGAGCCTTTGAGAGGCGTTGATTATTTGGTGATGGAGAGCGTTTACGGCAACCGCATCCAGCCCCAAAAAGACCACCGGCGCGAGGCTCTGGAGGATGTGGTCGAGGATACCGCACGGCGCGGCGGCACCCTGCTTATCCCCGCGTTTAGCAATGAGCGCACGCAGGACTTGCTGTTCGAAGTCCGCACGCTGATGGTAGAGAAGCGCGTGCCGTCGATGCCGGTGTATGTCGATTCACCCTTAGCCGAGAAAATCACCGAGTCATTCGTGAAATTCCCGCAGTATTTTGCCGACGATATCCGCAAGCGCGTCGAAGGCGGCGAGCGCATCTTTAATTTTGCCGAGCTCCGCTATGTATCCGACGTTGAGGCGTCGCGCAAAGCCGACCAAGCGCCTTCGCCAAAAATCATCATCGCCGGCTCGGGTATGAGCAACGGCGGGCGCGTGCGCGAGCACGAGATGCACGTGTTGCTCGACCCCAAGTCAACCCTGCTTATCGTCGGCTACCAAGCGGCGGGGAGCTTGGGCCGCAGGCTGGTTGAGGGTTTAAAAACAGCTTATATAGGCAAAGAAAAGGTACCGGTCAAATGCAAAGTCGAAGCGATATATGCCTACTCGGCGCACATGGATGGCGAGCAGTTGGTGGAGTTCGTCAATCAAGCGGCCGACTCGCTCAAGGAGGTGTTCGTCGTGATGGGCGAGCCCGCGGCCTCGTCAACCTTGGTCCAGCGCATCCGCGACTATCTGGGTGTTAAAGCCCTGGCACCCGAAGCGGGAGAGAAACAAATGATAGAATTCTAAAATGGATCCAAAACATACCCATTTAAATTTGAAGCTCGGCATTTCGGGCGCGGCCGAGACCGGCCACTGCGGCCCCGACGCCTATGACAAAGGCGTGGCGCTGGGGGCTGAGATAGCCAAACACGGAGCCATCTGCGTCACGGGGGCCACCACTGGCTTCCCGCTGTGGGTGGCAATGGGTGCCAAGGAGGCGGGCGGGTTTGTGCTCGGGTTCTCACCGGCCTCAAGCGAAAAAGAACACATCGAGCAGTATAATTTGCCGGTCGAGTATCACGACGTCATCGTCTACACCGGTTTCGGCTACCCGGGCCGCGACCTTATCTTCACTCGCTCGACCGACGCGATATTCTTCGGCTGTGGGCGCATCGGTACTATCCACGAGTTCACCGTTGCCTTTGAGGACAACAAGCCGGTCGGCGTCTATGAGGGGAGCTGGCCAACCGACGAAGAAATAAAAATAATTTTGCAAAACGGCCATCGCCCCAACGACAAAATAATTTTCGGCCCTGATCCAAAAATCTTAGTCGAGCAGGTGATTGAGCTGGTCAAAAAAGACCAAATCCATAGAGCCTCCTTCCACTTCCAAAACGGCGACTCGGCGTAAACAAAAAAAGCTCCGTAAGGAGCTCTTTTCTTAGGCGACTTGTTTGATGAGTCTCGCGAAACTTTCGGGAGATTTTTCGGCCATTTCGGCCAGCATTTTTCTATTTATTGCAACTTTCTTTTTGCCGAGCGTGCCTATGAGCTGGCTGTAGGAGAGCTCTTTGCCGTTTTTGCCTTTGACCTCCAAGACATCGAGCCCCGCGTTGATTTTGACGTTCCACAAGCGGCGGAAATCGTTCTTTTTGTCGCGGCGGTGGGCGAAGGCATATTTACCGGCGTGGAATATTGCCTCTTTCGCCTGGCGCTTCTTGGTCGAGCGGCCAAAGCGGTAACCCTTGGTCATTGCCAGGATATTCTTGCGGCGCTTATTCGATGTTTTGCCTCCTTTAACGCGTGCCATACAGATTACTTAATTTTCTTTATTAATTTTTGGACTTTGTCGCGGTGGTGATGTAAATTTGCGACATCTTTTTGCTGAGGCTAAAGTGCGCGGTGCGGCGGCCGTTCATCTGCTTGTTGCGGCTCTCTTTGGCGTTGAAGTGGTTTTGCCCCGGCTTGCGCGCGATAAGCTTCCCCGTACGAGTAATTTTGAGGCGCTTGGTGAATGATTTATTGGTTTTCATACAATGTTTATTTTTTACCCGCCCTCTCGAGCACCGTCGCCAGCCCCTTGGGGCTCTTGGCTATGGGCTCGGCGAGTTTAAACTCGTGCGGGATCAGCTTCAAAAATCGCTCGAGCCGTTCCTTGAGGAATCCGAACTCCATATACTTGTAGCGGCCCCACAAGAACAGGTCAACCTTGACCCGGTGTCCCTCGGCGAGCCATGCGGCGACCTTTTTGGCCTTTAACTGCATGTCATTGTCGCCGGTGCCTATCTTGACTTGGACGCTCTTTGTCTCGGTGGTGTGCGATTTCGCCTTTATTTCACGGCGTTTTTTCTGCTGTTCGTAATGGAATTTACCATACTCCATGATTTTTGCAACCGGTGGGACGGCGTTGGGCGATATCTCTATGAGGTCGAGCCCAAACTCCTGGGCCTTGTGTATAGCCTCAGAAAGGGAAATAACCCCGATATTCTCGCCCTCGGGCCCTATAACTCGGACAGTAGCCGAGCGGATCTGGTGATTAATGCGTGTATCCAAAGCGTGTGTTTGTTGTTAGTGTACCATAAAACACCATGAGAGCAAGGATTCTCTCTGCTATCTCATAAAAACTAGATATATCGGGGTCAACTTCGATATCCACATAGCTCGAAACTGCGCCCGCACCCGTGGGCGCTTTTTTCTCAGTTGGTCTGACGGCAGGGCTAGACGCTCCGCTGCACAAACGGAGTACCCCGTGACCAGACGGCCCAAAT
>JAGWIT010000014.1 GCA_028866155.1 Patescibacteria group bacterium | reverse complement strand
CACTCATGCGCACCGCCGCACTCATCGAAACTCTCCCGCTCGCCTCTTCGGTGGAGCGCTTCGATATCCAACACTCCGAAAGCGGGGGCGGCGTGAAGAATGCCGGTCTCTGGCACATGAGCGTCTACATCAGGGTGCTTACGACCTCCAACATTTCGTCATGAACATATTCAACGCCATACTCATGCGGGTACGCGACGCATACGCCTCGCGGTTCGAACCGGAGGGCGTGCGCCCGCTTGCCGATATTTACTGGAGAACCCTCCTTGTGCTCGCGGTAACGCTCGTCCTGTGCGCCGTACTCTACGGCATCTGGGATCTCTTCGGTGTGCTGGATGCGCTCGCATCCGTCCCCGACACCTCCCCGCCGCCGCCCGCCGCCTTGAACCGCACCACGCTAGAGACAGTCGTGCAGGGGTTCCAAACACGGCAAACCCGTTTCAACGATTTCGGTTCAACTCATTCGGCCGCCATCCCCGACCCGTCTCGTTGAGGCGCGGCCGAGGCGGACCCGAGCAGGTGATAGCGCGTTGTTCCGCCGCATAGTATTCTCTATTTGTTCCTCATGAGCCCTCGTAGTTAAATGGATATAACTGCGGACTTCTAAGCCGCTATTCGAGGTTCGATTCCTCGCGGGGGCACCAAGATATAAAATATGATATAAGAAGAGGCGCGGGCGATTAGCTCAGTTGGTAGAGCAACTCATTTGCACTGAGAAGGTCGCAGGTTCGAGTCCTGCATCGCCCACAACAAGTTCACTTCACATCAACTTACGCCGCGCGAAAGGTACAACGCGCCGCCGAGCAGGATGATGACTAGGACTACGATACCGGCCACGACCCAACCCGAAGCGCCGGAGCTTGCCGCTGCGGCCGTTTGAGAGTTGGGCGCGGTCGCGCCAGTGTTTGGCAAGCCCGGCGTTGAGGAGCTTATTGTCACGGCGCTTGAGGTGCCGGTTGAGGCGGCCGGCACTGCTATAGCAACTTTAGGTTTAGATGCGCGCAAGGCGATCGATGAGCCGCTACCTGCTGATGAGGTCACCGGGCGCGGAGTCGCCGGTTGGGTAGTCGCTGCAGGCTGGGCAGCAGCTGCCGCGGGTGCCGGCGTGGCGCCTGCTTGCGGGTTGGTGTTCACATAGCCGGGAGCAAGGGGGCCGGAGCCGACTATCATACCTCCGCCTCCGCCGCCCGAACTCGCTGGCGTACTCGCCGGCGCCGGCGCATTAACCGTGAACGGCGTGATAGCAAGCGTGTTGCTGACATTGCCGCCCGAGTCGGTGACGGTGAGCGTGCAGTCGTAGGTGCCGGAGGCCAGCGTATTGAAGGTAATAGTAGTAGTGGTCGCGTCGGTCGAGGTCGCGGAGGTCGAGCATCCGCCGCCGAGCGTCAAGGTGCCGGCTTCAGTCGATGAAAAGGTGTAGCTTGGCGATGTGTTCGTAGTTGGCGTCGGCACCGGTGTCACTTCGGTGACGGCGGGCGCGGTGAAGTTGACGGTAATGCTCACGCTCGCGCTGCTTGAGGCGGTGCCGTCGGCGCTGGTCGCGACGACGGTGAATGGATAGGTGCCGCTCGGCAATCTGAAGAACGTTTGCGGCGAGCCGCAGGCATAGGTCGTGGTCGCATCGCCAAATAGGCAAGCCGCAGTCGCGTCACTGGGCGTCACGGTGAAGTCGAAGATCACTGTTGACGATGCGATGGTCGCGCCGTTTGCCGGGCTGGTGATGGTGACTGCGGGGGTCGAGCTCGCGTTGGAGCTTGGAGTAGAGGTGGCGGTAGTGGTTGTTGTAGAATTCGTAGTGCTTGCATCAGCCGCGCTCGGGTCGTAGATGAATTGCAACTGCGGCGCCGCTTGGTTGGTCTGCCCGTCCGCGCCTGTGACGAGGCCAGCATTGAGGTCGACCGACACGCTGCCCGACGCGGCGGGTATAATGCCGAAAGTATAGACCGAGTCCGAGGTGCTTGCCAAGCCGGTCACCGAGCCGTTGCCCACGGTGAGATCGCCCGCGGTGAGGTTGACGACTCCTTCGGAGAAGGTGAGGTTGACCGGTATCGGGTTTTGCGCCGTGTGCGCCGGCTGCACGGGCGCCGTCGAGGAGAAGCTCGCCGTGAGCGGTGGAGTGTCCGCGAACACAAGGAGCGGAAGCGTTCCGATCATCAAACTGCACACTGCCAGTGCAGAAACAATTTTATGAGAAGTTGTCGTACGCATAAAATTACGGTTAACTGTTAACTTACTGAAGTATCATGACTAAGTCGCAGTAAACGCAGATGAATAGATACTTCATGACTTCGACAGGAATGAAATGGGTGCTCGCATCGCTTGCGGCCTGCATATGCATTGCGGCTGTTTTTGCATTTCCAGCGCTTGTGCGCGAGATGCCGCTGCCTGCGCCTGCCGCGCCGGGCCGCTTGGTAACTATCCTTGCCTTTGGCGATATCATGCTCGACCGCGCGGTGCGCCAAGACATCGACGCATACGGCCCGTCATATCCGTTCAAAAAAATAGCGCCGCTTCTCAAGGGACACGACATCGTCGTTGCCAACGCCGAGGGCGTGTTCACCGGCAACGCGAGCATCGCCTCATTTAGCGCGCTGGAGTTCACGTTCGCGACCTCGACCTTGCTGGTGCTTAAGTCACTCGGGTTTACCGATCTGAGCCAAGCCAACAATCACGCGCTCAACTTCGGATGGAGCGGCCTCACTGAATCGCGTTCGGCCATCGCCGCTGCGAGGATGCAAAGTTTTGGCGACCCCGAAAACAAATCTCCGGGGCCGGTGTATGAAACTGTCCGCGGCACGACGATAGCGTTTGTCGGCTACGACCAATTCTCCGCTGACGGCGGCGAAGCCTCAAGCTCGCTTGCGGCGATAAAAGAAGCCAAGCGAGTGGGGGCGTTCGTTATCGTGTATCCGCACTGGGGTGAGGAATATAACGACGGTACGACGACGCTCCAAACGGTTTTAGCCCGTACATTTGTAGATGCGGGAGCGGACGTGGTGATAGGCTCGCATCCGCATGTCGTCGAGCCCATAGAAACATATAAAGGACGCGCCATCTTTTACTCGCTCGGGAATTTTATCTTCGACCAGTCGTGGGACGCGGATGTTTCGCACGGGTTGGCGGTCGAAATTTCTCTTACGGATAAAACGGTCGCCTATACGCTCCATCCGTTCGCAATTATAAAAGCGCAAGCGGTGCCCGCGACTTCTGCACCGGTTAGCTTTATGCTAGAGAGATACTAATATTATGGAACCGAAGATTATTTTTGAGGATGAAGAACTCTTGGTCGTCGACAAGCCATCGGGGATGATAGTGTATCCGGACGGCAGGCACGACTATCCGGCCCTCTCCAACTGGCTGGAGAGATATAAGAAGACGCATTGGCCGGATAAAGAATTTTATTTTGTGCATCGTATCGACCGCGAGACCAGCGGCATTTTAGTGATTGCCAAAACTCCGGCGGCGCACGAATTTTTAAAAGAGCAATTTCAAAATAGAGAAATTAAAAAAACCTATCGCGCGTTCGTCTACGGCACGCTCAAGGATGACCGCGGGATGATAGAAAAACCCATCGGCAGCGCGCGCGGGGGCCTCGGGCCCCGCTCGGCGACCCGCCCGCACGGCACGATGCGCGAGGCTCAAACGCTGTACCGGGTTCTAGCAAGGACTCTCCTTGATAAAAAAGGCGGGGAGGCGTCGTATGTCGAAGCATTCCCCAAAACCGGCCGCACGCACCAGATCCGCGTGCACTTCTCGGCCATCCAGCATCCGATAATCTGCGACCAGCTTTACGCACCCCAACGAGCGCCTTTGCTTGGGTTCAATCGTTTAGCGCTCCATGCATTTTCAATTTCGTTTGAGCATCCGAACGGCAAACAAATGACGTTCGAAGCGCCCCTGCCGCAGGATTTTATAGAAGCGGAGCGACAATTGGCGGCAAAAACTGCATAAGAAAATCCTTTTGCGCAGTTTCTTTATATATGCTAGAGTCTTTTGGCAATGAAATCCGGAGTCAAAACATCACCCATCGACATGAAGGCACGCGCGGCCCTCGGGCTTCGTGCGGGCGACACTGTGCGCGTGTGGCAAAACATCGTCGAATTAAAGAAGGGCAAGGCCGCCAACAAAAAGGAGGTCACGACCAAGCAGGCGCGCAAGCAGGCTTTTGAGGGCCTTGTCTTGGCGGTCAAGCACGGCACCGAGCCGGGCGCGACCTTCACGGTGCGTCGCGTCGCCAGCGGGGTGGGAGTTGAGCGCATCTTCCCGCTCTACTCGCCGGCTCTCGACTCAATCGAGGTTCTGCGCCGCTCACGCGTGCGCCGCGCCAAGCTCTATTTTATCCGCCGCAAAGCCGCGCACGACGTGAAGCGCGCGATGCGCAAACAGCTCACCATTGAGCAGCGCAAAATGCCGGTTGGCGAGGCAATAGCTCCTGAAGAAGCCGCTCCTCAAAAAGAGGAAGCTGCTGTAGAATAACTTGTTATAATATCCCTGGCCAATAATCTGGCCAGATTGCATGCCCAGGTGGCGAAACTGGTAGACGTACTACCTTGAGGTGGTAGCGCCCGCAAGGGCTTGGAGGTTCGAGTCCTCTCCTGGGCACAGAATAGGTCTTACTATAACCGCCGCATCGCGGCGGATTAGGATTTTTTCCGTTCTTACCAGTGCCAATAGAGAAAAGGTATTTTCTTTCTCAGCACAGAGTCGATGCTGTAATACCGCCAACTTTTGCCAAGCCAGAGAGCGACAAACACAAGCACATAGATGATAGCCGCCCCGATGTCTGTCGAGCCCGGCATGTATGGCCCGCCAAATCCCTCGGCAGTAGACCAGACGACGAGCATAAGGGCAATCCCGCCCGCGATGCCCAGTTCGGTAAGGAGCCCGAACAAGAGGCTTAAGGCGAGGGCGGTCTCAGCGACTGCCACCACAATTGCAAAAAAGTGCGGGTCGATGCTTACACCCCTTACCCACAGGTTTATCCAAGCCTGGACAAGCGCGGGCTGGTTTTGTGCGCCTTGAGTGACGTAGTTTGTGAAGTTGCTGATAAAAGCCGGATTCCATTTGAAGGAGGCGTCAATGAGCCAAACCATGCCGAAAACAATCCGAAGCACGGCAAATGACTTATCCCCGGATGTATGCATGCCCGCTTTATTCATAGGGGACGCTGTTTATAGCTTTTTTCTTCTTTACCATGTGTCTTTTTTGTTTTCGCGTCTTTTATCCCCAGACATTTTTGATTCATAGACGCTTATCTATATTATCCTAACCATATAGGCTTTCATCTATAATAACGTATTAAATCATGAAAAAAGATACCCCAGGTACCAGTGTGCTCCAGCCCGCCACTATCGTAAAGCGAAACGGCTCGATCGCGCGATTTGATGCGCATAAAATTTCTGTCGCGGTGGAGAAAGCCATGAAGGCCGCCGGAGAATTCCGAGAACATGCGCCCGATAAAGTCGCTGAAGCGATAGCAAATAAACTGACTGCAAAAAAAAACGCAGACAAAAAATTTATTCCCACGGTTGAGGGCGTGCAGGATGAAGTCGAGACGGAACTCATGTTGCAAGAATATCCGGCAACAGCGAAAGCGTACATTCTGTACCGTGCTGAGCGCACTCGCATGCGCGAGAAACAAGGCGATGTGCCCGAACGCGTGCGCATGCTTGCGGCTGAGAGCAAAAAATACTTCAAAGACAATCCGCTCGGCGAGTTTGTGTACCTGCGCACCTATGCGCGCTGGATCGATGCGGAACATAGGCGCGAAACATGGATAGAAACCGTCGATCGCTACCTATCGTTTATGAAAGAGAACCTTGGCGAGAAGCTGAGTGCCGAAGAGTATGCCGAACTGCGCGAAGCGATCCTCAGACAGGAGATTATGCCCTCGATGCGGTTGATGCAGTTTGCGGGTGAAGCGGCACGCCGTTGCAATTCCTGCGCATATAATTGCACATTTACCGCCCCCGTTAAGCTTGAGGACTTCGCTGAGATCATGTACCTCTCGATGCAGGGTTGCGGTGTCGGGTTTGCGGTCGAGAGTCAAAATATCGAGCAGCTGCCACAGATACAGAAACAAACAAAAAATAAATCGCCGGTACATGTGATAACCGACTCCAAAGAAGGGTGGTGTGATGCCCTGACCCTAGGACTTAAAACGTGGTACGGCGGCAATGATATTGAATTTGATTACTCGCTTATCCGCCCAGCCGGAGCGCGGCTCAAGGTGATGGGCGGCAAGGCTTCGGGGCCTGAGCCCTTGCGTTCTCTTTTGAACTTTGCGCGGGAAAAGATCCTGCGCCGCCAGGGCCGGCGCCTGCGGCCTATCGATGCGCATGACATTATCTGCAAAATCGGGGAGTGCGTGGTGTCCGGCGGAGTGCGCCGCACCGCGATGATCAGCCTCTCCAACCTTGACGACACCGATCTGCGTGATGCGAAAAAAGGCCAGTTTTTCCTTACCGAACCGCATCGCATGGTCGCCAACAACTCCGCCGTATATGAGGCAAAACCCTCCAATACCGAGCTTATGGAGGAGTGGGTGGCGCTTATGAAAAGCGGCTCTGGCGAGCGCGGAATCTTCAATCGTGGCGCGCTTAACAATACTTTGCCCAAGCGCCGGGCCGCCTACTTCAAAAAAGCCGGTTTTATCGGTGAGGATGGCGTTGTGCAGGGGTCTATCGGGACGAACCCGTGCGGTGAGATTATTTTGCAGTCAAAACAATTCTGCAATCTCTCCGAAGTCATTGCCCGCGCAAACGATACACACGAGAGTTTGGTGCGCAAAGCGCGTCTTGCCGCGCTCCTCGGCACCTATCAAGCGACACTGACGAAATTTAACTATATTTCAAAAGACTGGACGAGGCATTGCAAAGACGAGGCATTGCTCGGCGTATCGGTAACTGGCCAATGGGACAGCGAGGTTGCGCGGCAGCCGGAGACACTGCGTGCGATGCGCGATACGGCGGTCAAAACCAATGCGATATATGCAAAACGCTTCGGTATCAAACCATCGCTCTCTGTTACGGCAGTCAAGCCGTCAGGCACCGTCTCGCAGACATTTAACTGCTCCTCCGGCATCCACCCCCGCCACTCAAAGTACTACATCCGCCGCGTGCGCATCTCCGCAACCGACTCGCTTTTTAAGATGCTGCGCGATCAAGGCGTGCCCTATTACCCGGAGGTTGGACAGAGCGAAGAACATGCAAGTACGTACGTGCTTGAATTTCCGGTCGAGTCTCCAAGCAGCTCAGTGTTTAAGGACGACTTCTCCGCGCTTGAACAGCTTGAGTATTGGAAAGTGGTAAAACTCAATTACACGGAACACAATCCTTCTGCAACAATTTCGGTCGGTGAGGACGAATGGATCGCCGTTGTCGATTGGATACAAAAAAATTGGGGCATCATCGGCGGGCTATCGTTCCTGCCGCGTTTTGACCACGTATATCGTCTCGCGCCCTATGAGGCGATAGACAAGAAGCGGTATGAAGAACTCGAAGCGGCATTTCCGAACATAGACTATTCCAAACTTGTTACTTACGAACGAACCGACGAAACCGAGCAGAAAAAAGAGCTTGCATGCGTTGGCGGCGTGTGCGATATAGACATCGTAGAAATACCGATTGAATCAACGCCTGCAAACTAACATGTTATATACCCGCAAAGGGGATGGCGGGACCTCAGGCCTATTCGGAACGAAGGAGCGGTTTCCTAAAAATAGTCCCGTGTATGAGGCGCTCGGCACACTCGACGAACTCAACTCGCTTTTAGGCGTGTGCCGGGCCCGAACGAGCGGACAGGCCAACAAGGCTCTCGACGTATCGAAAGAAGTCATGAAAGTTCAAGAGAGCCTATTTATAGTGCAAGCAGAACTTGCCGGAGCCGAGAAACACCTATTGAAAACCCATGTTGATGCGCTGGAACATACCATCGAGACTATTGAAAACTTAATAGAGAACCCGCATGCATTTGTCATACCGGGCGCAACGGAGCTCTCGGCATTGTTCGACTATGTTCGGGCGGTATGTCGCCGGGCCGAACGCGCCCTTGTCGCGGCGAGCGCACAGCGACCTGTTTCCTCTCCGACGAAAGCATATCTTAATCGTCTTTCGAGCCTTTTATATGTGCTTGCGCGATATGCCGCAATACAAGCAGGCACAAAGGAGTCATCACCCGCGTATTAAAAAGTGAGCTCTGTTGCCTATGAAAACTAGCCGGACATATATCGCGCTTCTTATTGCAGTCATTGTACTCGGCGCCGGTTCTTATTTCACCGAACGGTCGTTTCTTGCGTCTTCTCCGTCCTCAGACAATTCGCATTCGACGGCAATCAATACCCAAACATTTACCGCGACCTCATCCGCAACGCAGTCATCCGACGTAACATTCATAATCTCGGGCGCCTCATATGGCCTCTATGTCCCGGCGGGCGCTACGGTCCTTGACGCGATGCGGATTCTTGCCTCGACGACCAATTTCACTTTCTCCGGCCGCGACTACCCCGGTCTGGGTATCTTTGTCGAATCGATCAACGGTAAGGCGAATGCGGATAATTTCTACTGGACGCTCTACGTTAACGGTGTTTCATCCACGCAAGGCGCGTCGCAGGCAAAGATCAGCCCCGGTGACGTGGTCGTATGGAGATACGAAAAAAATCATTAACCTATGAAAAATATATTCCCTATGAAACTCTCGTTCACCACCGGCTGGCTAAAGTTTTTGATTGGTTGGAGCGCCGTGTTTTTATTTCGTCTTATTCCTTTCCGGCCGCCCAATTTCGAGCCGATGCTTGCGACTGTTATGCCGTTCTCCAAGCGCTACGGCATTTTTGGCAGTTTTCTTTTTGGATTTCTCGGCATTGCGCTCTTCGATGCCGCGACCTCGGGGTGGGGAATATGGACAGCGGTAACGGCCGTTTGCTACGGCCTGCTCGGGTTCGCCGCGCACTTCTTTTTCAAAAATCGCGACGCATCAGTGAAGAATTTTCTTATCTTCGGAATCCCGGGCACGGTTGCGTACGACGCGATAACGATGATGATAGGGCCCGTTTTCGATCATCAGCCGTTTGCGGTCGCGCTTTTCGGCCAAATACCATTCACGCTCATGCATCTTCTCGGTACCATCACGTTCTCGGTGCTTTTGAGCCCCGCGATCTATCGCTTTGTGGTGCGGAACGAGTCGCTTGAGATTTCTTGGGCATTTTTGCAAAAAACATAAAAAATAAGGCCCTTCATGATATGGTGGAGATATGCAAATATTTTCTCCTATAAAATATTTGCGAAAACTTTCGATATCTCAGAAATTTTATACCATCATCGGTATTGTTGCCTGTATCCTTGCGCTTGAACTCGCCAGTTTTTGGTTTGCCCTGAACGCGGCAGCACCCCGGCTGTAGCGATTAATTCCTTTTTTATTCCTGTTAATAAAAATAAAACATTTTTTTCTGTGCCTGCTATAGTTGGTTCATGGACACGCAGTTCATCCACGAGTCTCACTACGGACATGCTGGCGAAGGGCACTCGCTCCAGCCGCAATATGAGTTGCGCGGCGGCCAAGTATATGCGAGCCGCTACAACCGTGAAATGCCCGGCGGCAAGCCCCTCTATACCGTGCGGGATGGGAATTGGTATGCGACCGAATTTCATCCCGAGGGCAAAAGCGCGCACGCGCTCTACGAGATGCGCGGCGATAAAATCCATACCACGAGCTTTCATCCCGAGCACAACGCAACGACTCACGTGTTTGAAATGCGCTCACACTTAACGCGATGATGCAGAAACTTTTTCTTGGTCTTTTAATTTTTGTCCCCATCGCCATCGGCGCTCACTTCGCGGGCGTGTCTCCTACAGCCGTTTTCTTTTTATCCGCTCTCGCCATTATCCCGCTCGCCAAATATATAGGTGAAGCCGTCGAAGAGCTTTCGTTGCGTACCGGCCCCGCGCTCGGCGGGCTTCTCTCCTCGACATTCGGCAACGCGACCGAGCTCATCATCGGATTTTTTGCACTCAAAGCGGGGCTCGTCGAGGTGGTCAAAGCGTCGCTCACCGGCTCCATTATCGGCAACCTGCTGTTGGTGCTGGGGCTCGCCATGTTTGCCGGCGGATGGAATCGCGAGAAGCAAACCTTTAACCGCACCGGCGTTGTGGCGGGCGGCTCGGCGCTCTTTATCGCGGTTATTGCGCTCGTGATGCCGGCGATTTTTTTGCAGACCGCGCCGCTCGCCGCCGATGGCATCGTTGAGGACCTGAGCGTGTGGGTGTCTATCGCGCTTCTTTTGGTATATTGCGCGAGCCTCTTTTTTTCGCTCCATACGCACAAGCATTTATATTTGGAAGAGGTGGGGAAGTACGAGCCGCGCTGGAGCATACCGCGCAGCCTCGCGGTTCTGTGCGTCTCGACGCTCGCGGTTGCGTGGGTGAGCGATATTCTCGTCGGCTCCATTGAGCCGGTCGTGCAAAACTTCGGATGGTCCCAGCTGTTTGTCGGCGTTATCTTTCTCGCCGTCATCGGCAACGCGGCCGAGAACTTTTCGGCCGTGCTCATGGCGCGCAAAAACAGGATGGACCTCTCGCTGCAAATTGCGATAGGCTCGGCAACGCAGATAGCGATGGTTGTGGCGCCGCTGTTGGTGCTCGCGGGGTTGGCGCTTTCGCAGCCGATGAACCTTATCTTCAACACATTCGAGCTGGTCTCGATTGTGCTCTCAGTCCTTATCGTCAACATGATGGTCGCCGACGGCGAGAGCAACTGGCTTGAGGGCGTCCAGCTCCTCGCTGCATACGCCATCATTGGCATCGCGTTTTTCTTTCATCCCTAAGACAAAAATGCTATAAAGGCAGGGTTCGCTCGCATATGGTGCCTATGGTGTAAAGGTTAACACTCGAGTTTGTGGAACTCGCAATCTGGGTTCGATTCCCAGTAGGCACCCCTGATAGGTTTTAATATAACCGAAGATGCTTGTTCGGTTTCGGTTCTGTTAGATGCACCCCTCCGACCCAGATTTTTTAGCCTTTTGTTTAAGCCGTCGTTTTGGTGACAGAGTGACGGGAATCGAACCGTCGTTAGTGCCCGGCTCATTTTTGAGCAATAACCTGTATCCAATTAGTTCGACCAGCACGGGACACGTTTTCATATCGTACCTGCAAACCAGCTTCTATCAGATGCTTCTTGATCTCAGGCAAAGTAAAGTAACTGAAGAATCGTTCGTACTCATAACCATAGTCGTTTTCTTTCAAAACCTCCTCCTCCTTTCCGTCGGGCCACTTTTCCTTTACCGCAATATACAGATAACCGCCCTCCCTTAGCTTGTGCGCAAGACCAGCGACGACCTTCCCGGCTTCATTCTTAGGTATATGCAAAAGTACGGCTTGGGCGAACACCCCATCAAGAGTTTCCGGTATCGTACCCAAGTCTTTGATGTCGGCGACGCGAAAATCTGCTGCTGGGACTTCGCGTTTAGCGATCTCAATCATTTTTTCCGAAAAATCTGCTCCGACTACTTTAAGACCTTTATCTGAAAGATATTTTGATTTGACACCTGCGCCGCACCCTATGTCCAGCACCAATGCGTTTCGAGACAGTAGGGAAACGAAAGTGTCCGTGCCTTCCACCCACCAGCTATCGCCATGATGATCTTCAAACCAGTCCTCGGCTATGCGGTTATATGTTTCTTTTAAGTCCATGACGTTAGTTTACACTTCCACTACACCAGCCATGTACACTGGATCCGATAAAATCTCTAAGTAATCGATGGTTTGATTAGCGGTACCCTCCGACCCAGATTTTTTAGCCTTTTGTTTCAGCTATTTTTTCGGCGACAGAGTGAACGGAATCGAACTTCTCGTTCGCCTATTTTGATTTAGGTCGTTTATCGAGTATTCCCTGTATCGATGGGCTTATCAATTTGTCTGTACGGTGGATGCAGCCGATCCAGCAACAGGGGCGGCGCATCCCCTCGATGAGCTCCGGGACCACCCTTTTGACATGATCCTTTCGCGTTGCCTGTTGCTTGACCGAAATGGTCCAACAAATCCACTCATTGCGAGCAAGCGGCGTGATGTCCTCCCATGCCGCACGCGCTTTCGGAGAAGCGAGGAGGGCCTTCTTTAGATCTGCAGGTAGTGTATGTACTGTTCCGGAAGATATTTTCATACGCGGTTTATTTAAATTCTCCCCACGCCGGTCTCATTAGCAGATACAGGATTCCCAGTTCGACGAGGCTAAAAACTATAGTCGCAGCGACGTTTATAATCGCCTGATTTAGGCCCGTACCTACGAAGTTTGCGGCTATGCCCGCAAAAGCGAGTAAAAGCATCATGACGACCCATACGGTTAAGAGAGGTTGCCTTTTCATGCGTTCATTATAGCAATCAAGTTCAGCTTCTCCTTCACCTCTGCCATATACACCCCTCCGACCCTTTTTAGTTAGTTATTCGCTCGTCTTTCCGTCAAAGTGTTCGGTATCCGCCTCGGCATCCGCTTTTGTTTTGTGCACTACGCCGTCGCGATGGTTGGGAGGAGCATACAGAGTGTAGAGTTTCATTGATTGCTCGGCAGAGGTGTTGATGATGTTGTGTTTTACCCCAGCCGGTACGAGTATTGCTACGCCGTCGACGAGTTCGTGTTCGACTCCGTCGAGCACTGCTTTCCCAACACCCTGCTCGCATCGTATAAACTGGTCAAGCTGATGAATCTCTTCGCCAATGTCCTCTCCCGGCCTGAGGCTCATCACCACCAGTTGGCTGTGCTGCGCCGTATAAAGAACTTCTCTAAAAAAATCGTTCTCTAGAGACTTCTTCTCTATTTTTGTGACGAATCCTTTCATAGTGTATTTAGTGTAAGAATAGCCTCATGAGTTTTTACTGAAGCCACAGGTTTTTCGAGCTTTTGTTCAAGACAACGTTTCCGGCGACGGCGTGACGGGAATCGAACTAGAAAGTTATTTGAGTCGGCATAACAGCTGGGCCAACACGACAGCCTCATTGTGCTCCTCATCTTTGGCGGCATAAATAAGAGTAATCATGTGCTGCTTGCTCAAAGTTCGAAATTCTTTTATCAGCGGGACCTGTTTTCGAAGTTCCGCCCGATACTTTCGTTTGAAGCCCGCCCACTTCTTCGGGTCGTGATTAAACCACTTTCGCAAAGCGGTCGATGGCGCAAGATCCTTTTCCCAGCGATACAAGCGCAACTTGCTCTTCGAAACTCCTCGAGGCCACAAACGGTCGACCAAGATGCGATGGCCGTCCTTGGGAGAAGCTTTCTCGTATGCGCGTTTAATTTTGATCATGCAAGATACGTGTTAATCATAGCAAGTTTTTCCTTCACTCCCGCCATGTACTCGGAATTCGAGAGGGCCTCGAGATAATCAATGGCTCGATTAGCTGCGTCCTCGGCCTAGATTTTTCAACTTATAAAAAAATCTTCATTTTCCATTCAGAATTGCTATGGAGATACTAGACGGCAAGTGCTACCATTTCATCCATGTATTTCCTACAACTCCCCATCAGTAAGAGGAGGGAAATCGCACGCGGGGTTGCCGAAGTTACCTTTGAATTTGACGGAAACGCGTTTGATTTTGAGCCGGGACAATACGTGCGCATTGTTCTGTCCGAGCTCAAGGCGCCCGATGCGCGAGGTGCGTCTCGCGACTTCAGCATAGCGTCGCTTCCCAATGGCAAAAACATCGTTATCGTGTTTCGATCCGACTCCAAGAAATTAAGCGGCTTCAAGCAGACCCTTCTGTCGCTCCCTATAGGGGAGAAAGTAACGGTCTTGGGCCCGCATGGCACACTGACATTGCCTTCTGTTCCATCGATCCCGCTCATTTTTATAGCGGGAGGTATCGGCATTACCGCATTTGCATCGAAAATTCAATATGCCCTTGCAAATGAACAGAATCGCCGCATCACCTTGCTGTGGAGCACCTCGCATCCGACACAGGAACCCTTTCTCTCTGAGCTGCGTCAGCTCGCGCGCAAGCACAAAAAGAACTTCACATTTCTTGAGATATTTGGAGGTCGCATTGAAACCAAAGTGCTCAAAAAATATGTGCGGAAATCGGATGGAGAGCATCCGCTCTGGCAACTCGCAGGGCCGCCGGATATGGTTGTGTCGGTGCGCGCCATGCTCGCGGATTTGAAGGTTAAAGATGTGGACATCTCCTATGAAGAATATGAGGGATATGGCTCGTCACCCAAGCCTCACCATGTTGATTCCGCGATAGCGAGCATCAAAAATCTCGATAAGGCAGCGCACCTGAGTGCGCCCCCCTTTGAGGGGCTTCTAGAGGTACTCGATAAGACCGCTATCGTGAGCAAGACCGACGCCGACGGCACGATAGTCTTCGTGAACGACAAATTCGTCGAGGTGTCCAAATACAGTCGTGAGGAGTTGATAGGACAAAACCACCGTATCTTGAAGTCGGGCCACCATCCTGCAGAATTCTATCGTGAACTGTGGCACGCCATATCGAGTGGACATATCTGGCGCGGGGAAATAAAGAATCGCGCCAAGGATGGCTCCTATTATTGGGTGGACACAAGCATCGCTCCCATTATGGGAGAGAACGGCGCTCCGGAGCGGTACGTGTCGGTGCGCTTCGTCATTACCGACAAGAAAAAGGCTGAGGAAGAACTTGCTACGTATAGGGGAAACCTTGAGAAGTTGGTCGAGGAGCGGACCAATGAGCTTTCAACCGTGAATGAGAAGCTCAAAGCTCATGCGGCGGAGCTTGCCGAGTCCGACCGCAAGAAAGACGAATTTATCGCCGTACTCTCGCACGAACTGCGCAACCCCTTATCGCCGGACATCAGTTCGATGGAGCTCATAGAAATGCAGGGTGCGAATCATCCATCGACGCTGGGCATCGTTGAGATGGCGCATACCCATTTGAAGATCGTTGCCCGCTTGCTCGACGACCTGCTCGATGTGAGTCGTATTACGCGTAAGAAATTTAAACTGCAGAAAGAAACTATCGCGATTCAGACAATACTGCGCCGCGCGATTGAGAGCGTCATGCCGTTTGCACAGAACAAACAGCATCAGCTCAGTCTCTCGATGCCGGAGGAGCCCGTCTGGATACAAGCGGATCCGCTGCGTCTTTCGCAGATTTTCGTGAATGTGCTGTCAAACGCGCTTAAATATACCCGTACGGGCGGAGTAATAAAGATGCGTTGCGTGCAGGAAGGAAAATCTGTTGCGGTGAGTATCAAAGATAATGGCATCGGTATTCCGAAGGATATGCGCGACAAAATATTCGAAATGTTCGTGCAGGGTAAAACTACTACTACTGTAGGAACAGGGCTCGGAATCGGGCTTTCTCTTGCCAAGAGGCTTGTCGAGATGCACAACGGCACCATTGAGGTGTTGAGCGAGGGAGAGAATAAGGGTAGCGAATTTGTCATACGCCTGCCCGTCCCGCGGGCCGTGCAACTGCCGATGCAGGCTCCTGTTCCCGCTCACCAGAAATTGGAAAAGCGATTTCGAATTCTCATCGTCGACGACAACGAATCCGCTGCTAAAAGCCTTGGCATGCTGCTTGAACGCAGGGGCCACCGGGTTGCACTCGCGTATGGATGGCGTACCGCGCTTATAGAAGCGGCAAACGGCTACGATGTCATACTGCTCGACATCGGCATGCCGGAGGTGGATGGCTACGATCTTGCGCGGCTCATCGTACGCGAGGTTGCCTCTCCGCCCGCGCTTATAGCGCTTACCGGCTATGGACAGGAAGAAGACAAGCGCAGGGCGCGGGAGGCGGGGTTTGTCTATCATCTCACCAAGCCCATCAGCGTTGCCGAGGTTGAGAAGATGCTGATGAAAATAAAGTAAATCCAATAAAACCCTGTGAAGTAGATGTTACTATGACGTTATGCCAAGCAACGAGTCATCTCCCCTTCGTGTTAAAACGCCGCAGGAGGGGCAAAAGGCGCGCGTCGAAGCATACGCTGCGCAGATAGCGTTGAACGAAAAGACGCTCAAAGAAGCCGAAGCATATACCGCCGACTGTGAAGAGCGCGCCATGCAGTTGCGTGCGGCGCTGGAGCAGTTTAGGGAAGACATGCGCGAGAAAAAGCTCGACGCTCTGGCCCGAGAGGCGGTCCAAGAACAAATTCACGCGATAGAAAATGAGACTGCCCGCCTTGATATGCTCGTGCAAGAGCAACGCATCACTATTTCTGAACTTAAAGAACACCAGCGCACGCTTGCGATGGATAAGCAATTGCTTAAAGAAGCAGGCGCATCGCAAACATATTAATAATTCAGCACGTTACCTGTGCTCCGGGCGCTCTCGCAGCGCGAGAGCAATCCTATCCCGCCCGAGGGTCCGGTCACGATGGCAGCCGCGCCTTTAATGTGTATAAAATCAGCGTAGCACAACTGCGTGAGATGCGTTAGAATTTGAGAAAGATTTTTATGGACATCAACCCGAGACACCGCCTGCATAACACCGCCATGGCCGTCACGCGCTGGGTCGGCTCGCCGCAGTCGATAATCATCCACACGATACTTTTTATCACCGCCATACTTGTTTTGATAAAAGGAGTTTTTTCGTTCGATGTCGTTATTTTAGTGCTCAACACCGCCGTGTCGCTCGAGGCTATTTACCTGGCGCTCTTTATCCAGATGACCGTTAACTATCAGCGCGAGAGTCTTGAGGAAGTCGAGCAGGATATCGACGAAATCCAAGGAGACATCGATGAAATTCAGGAGGATGTCGGCGAGCTCGCCGAGGATGTCGAAGAGATGAGCGAGGAAGAGAAAGAGGACGAAGCGCACAAGTCCCAGCAAAAAGCCACACTCGATCAAATTCATACCGGCTTGCAAAAATTAATACAGGATGTAGAACGGTTGCAACAGAAGCAAAATATATGAAAGGATTTTGGTCAGAATTCAGAAACTTCGCGGTCAAAGGCAACGCGCTCGATTTGGCTATCGCGGTCGTCGTCGGCAACGCTTTTAGCGCAGTAATCAACTCGCTGGTGGGCGACATCATCACGCCGCTCTTGGGGCTCCTCACCAACAACGTCGATTTTAAAACGCTCGTGTTCACGCTCCACGACGGGCTCGTCATGCGCTACGGTAATTTTATCCAGACCATCATCAACTTCTTTGTCATCTCGCTCGCGATATTTATCGTATTCAGAATGATATCAAGCGCGCGCAAGCGCATCTTCCGCCAAGGCGAGAAGGCGGTACCTCAAGAAGAAAAGCCCGCGCAGGAGCGCCTGCTCGAAGAAATACGCGATTTGCTCCGACGTCGAGTCGGAGAGCCGACCGAAACGTCGGCTCTGAAGACAAAAGAAGGCAGATAGTGATATAATCAGCTTCATGTCCGACCAAAAAAAATTTGAGCTTTCCCCCTCTATTTCAATCGTTGCCGCGGGTGTTCTCATCGCCGGCGCTATTGTTTTTGTAAACCGTTATCCGGCGGCACAATCCGCCGCAGCCGCAGCGGGAGGCACCGGCGCTACCGCGACTGCAGAAGTGCCCGCGCCGTCCTCGAGCGACCACATCCAGGGCTCGCCGCAAGCGCCCATTGTCTTGGTGGAGTACTCCGACTTTCAATGCCCGTACTGCCAGCTGATATACCCCGAGCTCAAGGACATCGTTCAGAAAAGCAACGGCCAGGTAGCGTGGGTGATGCGCGAGTTCCCGCTCTACCAAATCCATCCCAACGCACTGCCTGCGGCAGAAGCCGCCGAATGCCTCGCGGCTCAGCTTGGCAATAGCGCGTGGTGGTCGTTTGCCGGCGACGATTTCAACAACCAGAGCGAAATCGGCACGAGCTTCTTTAGCGCGGAGGCGCAAAAATTGGGCGCTAACATGACGCAATATAATGCGTGCGTCGCATCGAGCACCTACCAAACAAAGATAGAGGGGCAGATAGCCGAAGCCGAGAACAACGGCGGCAACGGCACGCCCTACACGGTCGTCATCAACACCAAAACAGGCAAGCAATACCCGGTCTCGGGCGCCGTGCCCGAGGCCCAGCTCCAGTCGGTAATAAATCAGGCTCTCGCGAGTCAGTAGCTATAGTTTATTATTATTTATTTATCTAAGCTAACCTATGGCTTTTTTTGAAGGGCAAGACGGCATGCAGGTGCGCCGCGCGGTGGTAGTGGTTTTGTGGCTTCTGGTCGCATTCCTCGGCGTAGAGGTGGTGTCGGGGCTTCAAAGCATGCGCTACATCGGCGCGGGGATTACCGCCGCCAACACCATCAGCGTGTCGGGTCGTGGCGAGATCTTTGCGACACCCGATCTAGCGACCTTTACCTATAGCGTCGTATCCGACAAAGCTACCGTCGCCGCCGCGCAGGCCGATGCCACCGCCAAAAGCAACGCGATAACCGACTACCTCAAGAGCGCGGGGGTGAGCGCCAATGACATCCAAACGAGCGGCTACTCGGTCTACCCGCAGTATGAGTATCAAAATGCAGCCTGCCCTCAACCTGCTTCGCCGGGTCAAGGCGCGGTAGCGCCCGCGCCGGTCAATAGCGTATCGTCAGGCTCGACCATCTACTGCCCGCCCGGCAAACAAGTGCTCATCGGCTATGAGGCCAGTCAAACGACCACCGTGAAGGCGCGCGATCTCACCAAAGCGGGCGACCTGCTCGCAGGAGTTGGCACCAAAGGCGCCAGCAATATCTCGGGCTTGCAATTTACCTTCGACGATCCCAACGCGCCGCAAAACCAAGCGCGCGACAAAGCGATTGCCGATGCCAAAAGCAAAGCAGACACGCTCGCCAAAAGCTTAGGCGTCACGCTGGTGCGCGTGGTCTCGTTTAACGAAAGCTCCGGGGGCATAGTGCCGAGGGTATACTCGATGGCGGCCAGCACCGGTGCATCGGCGGCCCCGTCTCCCGAAATCTCGCCAGGCCAAAACACCATCACCGACGACGTGACCATCACCTACGAGATCCGGTAAACGTTTTTTATCAGCTCCTGCACGATGAGAAATTGAAACTCTCTTACTTTTTCGAGGTGTCCTATTTGTTGACAACCCCAAAAAAGCGCGCTAGTATGGCTCTACACGGCCCCGGGAGGGGTTTTAAAATTGCCCAAAATATAAGATAAGCTTAATGCATCATGTGGAACTATTTTAAAGAGGTTAGGGCGGAGATGAGACACGTTTCGTGGCCGACGCGCCAGCAGGCCGTTGTTTATACTATCGTCGTTATCGCCGTGTCGCTCGCGGTCGCGGTGTACCTCGGCCTTCTCGACTACATCTTCGGCGCGATAATTCAAAAAATAATTTAGCTGGCTAAATTAAATATAAGCAGCAACGAAAATTTATATGTCAAAACAAGACACATCAGTCGGCCGGGCGTGGTACGCGATACACACCTACGCGGGATACGAGAACGCGGTCGCGCGCAACCTGCGCCAGCGCATCGAGAGCCTCGGCCTCGGCGACAAAATTTTTAACGTCGTCGTACCGACCGAGCGCACCGTCAAGATCAAGGGCGGCCGCCGCGTCGAGGAGGAGGAGAAAGTGTATCCGGGCTACGTGCTCGTCGACATGGTTGTGGACGACCAGTCATGGTTTGTCGTGCGCAACACGCCGCGAGTCACCGGCTTTGTCGGCTCGGGCGTTAACCCCGTGCCGCTTAAGCAGTCCGAAGTGGATGAACTTTTGGGCCGCATGCAGGCGACCGAAGGCACCGTCAAGCACGCTATCGATCTCCAAGTCGGCGACTCGGTCGTGATTGTCGACGGGCCGTTTAAAGACCTCGACGGCAAAGTCGGTGAGGTGGACGAGAGCCGCGGCAAGGTCAAAGTGCTCG
>JAGWIT010000013.1 GCA_028866155.1 Patescibacteria group bacterium | reverse complement strand
AACGCCCCGGCGCCGACGACCCGCGCATAAAGAACATCGAGCATAAAATAGCGAGTCCGATTTTGCACGCCGACATCCGTATTGCCGCTTCGGCAGCAACCCGCGGGCGCGCCGAAGCAATTGTTGAAGAGATCGAGGCTCCCTTTCAGCAGTTTACCGACACGGCGGGCAACCGGCTTGAGTGGCAATCAATTTCGCCGCGTTCAATCCAAAAGTTCTCGCACGCGTTCTCATACCGCTTGCTCGACGAGGGCGCCGCCCTGCCTCTCTGTGCCGCCGAGCTGGCGACGCTCGCCCATTTGCCGCGGCCCCAGAGCGCCGCCGCCGCGCCGGAGCTTCTGCAAGAAAAAAGCCATGTCGCGCCCGCGCCATCCGACCTCCCCACTGCGGGAACGCTCTTGGGTATCAACCGTTTTCGCAACACGGAGACAAAAGTTTATCTGCAAAACGAGGACCGTCTGCGCCATGTCTACCTGGTCGGCCAAACCGGCACCGGCAAGTCGGCGCTCCTCAAGAACATGGTCGCGCAAGACATTAAAAACGGCTTCGGCGTGTGCTTCATTGACCCGCATGGCACCGACGTACTCGATATTCTCTCGACCATCCCGCCCGAGCGCGTCGAAGACGTGATCTACTTCGACCCCGCTCACATTGAGCGTCCGATGGGGCTGAATATGCTTGAGTACGACCTCGCGCATCCCGAGCAGAAAAGCCTGGTAGTCGACGAACTCATCGGGATTTTTCAAAAATTATTCGGCGATATACCTGAGAGCATGGGCCCGGCGTTCTTGCAATATTTCCGCAACGCGGCGCTCTTGGTGATGGAGGACCCTGCAAGCGGCAATACTCTGCTCGACATTTCGCGCATCTTCAGCGACGCAGATTTTCGCGCGCGCAAATTAGCCGCATGTAAAAATCCGATAGTAAAACAATTTTGGGAAGGCATTGCCGAGCAGGCGACCGGCGAGCAGGGCCTGCAAAATTATGGGCCGTATGTCACCAGCAAATTTGACCAATTTACCTCCAACGATTTTGTGCGCCCCATCATTGCCCAGCAAAAATCCGCCTTCAATTTTCGCGAGATCATGGACACCAAAAAGATTTTGCTCGTCAATTTAGCTAAAGGCAGGCTCGGCGATATCAATGCCAACCTGCTCGGCCTCGTCATTGTGGGCAAATTTCAAATTGCGGCGCTCTCGCGGGCCGACTCCTTCGACAAAGATCTGCCGCCGTTTTACCTCCACATCGACGAGTTTCAAAACTTTGCCACGCCCTCTATCGCCACCATCCTCTCCGAAGCGCGCAAATACAAATTGTCTTTAACCGTGGCGCACCAATTCATCGCCCAGCTCACTGACGAGATAAAAGACGCCGTGTTCGGCAATGTCGGCTCCTTGTGCGTGTTTCGCGTCGGCGTGGGTGACGCGGAGTTTTTAGAAAAGCAATTTGCGCCGACGTTCAGCGCCGCGGATCTCATAAAGGTCGACAACTATAACGCGTTCGTGCGCCTGCTTATCGGCGGCAAGCCGACCGCTCCCTTTACTATCGAAACGCTGCCGTTTATAAGCGGTGGCATTGAGCGCGTCGACGCGATGCGCGAGATGTCCTATCAACTCTACGGCAAAGCGCGCGAGGATATTGAGCAAAGAACAAGTTAATTATTCCGGAGGTTCGCGGTACGGATCCGCTTTATAGATGGGAGCGGGTTTTGGAGCATCTGCTTTCGGCGGTTCAGCATTTTTAATTGCAGATTGAGCCGGCTGTGCTGGTTGCGCCGGAACTTTTGATTGGGCGCCGCCCAGAGGGCTCTGCCCGGCGGGCAAGCTCACGGTCGGCTGGCTTAGCATCACGTCGGCCTTTGGTATTGCAGGGGCGGCTACCGGCGTCGGTGTCAAAGCGGGCGCGGGCGGGACAATTGGTTTTGGTTGTGCGGATGCAGGGGCGGGCGCGGCAGGAGCGGGGGTCGGCGCAGTCACCGCCGGCACATCGGCAGGCGTCTTTGCTGCCGAAGGCATTACGACCGACTTTTCCACACTCATCGCAGGAGGATTCTTCGGCGCTTCAGCCGCGGGGGTCGTATTTTGCTCATACACTTTTTTCATTGACTCGCGGATTTTATCGAAGAGTTGCTCATTTACATCTTTTGCGAGGGCATTGGCTTTTGTCTCGTCTATCTCGAGACTCTCCTTAATATTTGAAACAAATGTTTTAGGATCAGAAAGACCAGTCATTATATCGGCCGCCTCCCCCTCGAGTATCTCGAGCTTGTCCACATGCAGTTGATATTTTTCTCCTAATTTTTGAATTACATTGAGCATGTCCACACTATAAACAAGTGCCTTGATATCTTGCGGAAGAGACGTAAATTTCTTTTTAATTTCTTCCGCTGTATAAGATTCGTTTGCCATAGTTATATAATACCTTCTATTTAGTATGAGGTATAGGAACCAGCAATATTTCCTGCGTGCGGTTGCACCCTGCCCACGTGCCTGTCGAGGTCTCTGAGGTTTTTAACAGCGTTGCGCAACTGAGTCATATCACTCTTGATATCCTCGACTTGACCGTGGTTATTGGCAGCAACAGCAGCGGCGAGATTAGCGCGCAAGGCAGGCATTTGCACATTGACCAAGTCAGCTCTCATCGCAGCCACGCTCGTGGCATTTATATTGGAGCCTCTCCTTGTTGCCCCAGCAACCACTGCCGAGGAAGTAGTCGTCAAATTATCATTTAATTTTCGCAAGTCATCCACTACTATTTTTTGTGCTTTGATAATAGGATCCGCAATTTTACGGATGCTTTCTTTTTCTGCATCAGTGCGATTCTCATTATCCATCTCGCCCTTGAGTTGAGTTTCGGTCATGAGATGCGCCATGCGTTCCAGATCTGAGCTTGAGATCTTGCCCATTTCCCGCTTGCCGAAGTTTCTTACCCGGTCAATATCCGCTTGAGCAGGGGCGGTACCGGATTCTATAGCTTTGGAAATACGCCCGAGAGCTTCTTTGTTTGCTGCGTCCCGAATAATAGCCGAGCGCTCCTGCTTCTCTTTTAGAAGTGCGTCTGCTTTTGCTTTTTGCTGGCCCGCAAATCCTCCTTCCCCTCCAGCCTTACCTCCTACATCTTTGAGTACTTGTTTAACCCCCGGCGTATTTCTGATATCAAATGTTGCCGACCCGATGTTTTTTGTAGCCCGCGAGAGACCCCGCCACAGACCTCTGTTTACCCCTGTTCTTTCTGCGGCGTCGACCGTTCTATTGAACGCTGCCGAATTGCCAAGCGCGTTTGCCCCCCGCCCTATTGTTTGCCGACCTGCAAAACCAAGGCCTCCGGTCATAAGCCCTGCATATTTGCTACCGAACCAACTTCCCGCACTCTCGGCCCAGTGGGCGCCCATAACGCCTATTTTTTTGGAGGCTTCGAGGCCTATATAGAGGATGGCGATGACGAAGCCAAGACGAATTGCCACGTTTGCGATGGTAACGCCGATTGCGGCGGTAAATCCGCCCGGCTGCACTTTTGATAAGCCTGCGAACATGTCGCCAATGAGTCCGTTACAAGAGGTTGAGGTGGTACCGGTAGTGGTACATGCCATCTGGTTTGAGAAATTGGTGAGCATGAGAAAGATGAACATAAACACTGCGGGGTAAAATGCGTGTTGGATAAGCAAGCTCTGCCACTGGTCAAAGTAGCTGTTTATTTTTGCGTTTGGGATAGCTTTGGCTATGAACGCTAACGGCGAGGCGATAATTAGGAACCATAGCACTACGATGCGAAAAAGGAATTTCACGCCGTTGGTAATGAAAGCAATAGTGAGGAGCCACAGCATAATTGCCGCTGCAACATCCAAGAAGGTAAGTGATATAAGCACGGTCGAAAAAGTATAATTTCCGCTCTGCTGAAATGCGCCAAACGAAGGATTACCTAAAAGACCCTGCAACTGAAGCATTCCCATGATGCTCGCGGTGAGGTCCTTGGTTGGCTGGCCATTGAGCCCAACCAATTGCGCCGCGCCGTTGACGAAGCCAGCGGCCGAGGTGCTCCCGAGCGACTGCGACGAGGCGGGGGTTACCTGTATCGCATTATAAAATTGGATAGACAGAATATTCCCCGCATCGATAACCAGACGCGTAAAGAAGAAGCTAAAGTTGACCAAGAGAGCAACCACAATGACGGCCGCAAGCATATGGAGCGTCCCGCTCGTTTCAGCTTCGAACATAATAAGGAACGCAATGTAGAGGAGGATAAAGAGGAACGCCATGTTAGCGATATCGCGTGCAGTCGTCCATCCTTGGGAGACGAAGGAAAGCGCGTAAGCACTGCCATTGAGCGAGAGTTGTATGGCGAAGTCGAAAAACATTGCTGCGACATAGGCGAAAGTACTACCAATGCCAATCGTGAAGACATAGATAATATCCGTAAAACATTGGGCCGCATCTCCACCGATACCTTGGCCACTAATTTTTCCCCAAATAGCACAATTGCTGGTGGGAGCTTGGGTTGTACCGCCTTGATTGACGGGAGCCGACGCAGCCGCTGCGGGTGTACCGGCAGCGGCTGCGGCAGCACTGGGGCTTACCGCCGTTTGCCCTGACATGATTGCATTGGTTGGAATGATACTACTGTCGCTCGGCGCACTAACTGAACCAAATGTGGTAGGAGTTGTTGCGTTGCTTACTGCTCCTACTGTGCCCGCGCTCGGTGCAATATTGCTAATCGGCGATGTTCCAGAAGTAAATGCATTTTGTTGAGCCTGCGCTTGAGCCAACAGCGGCTCGAAGGGCGAGAAGACGAGCATCACCAGCGCTAGCGACACAATGGCCTTCGATGCAAGATTGAGAAGAAGATTGTTCATGATTAGTGCGGATATGTCTGGCATTGCGCGAGCCCGGTTTGGGTCGAGGAATTGAGCGACGCCATCTGCGCCTGCAGGGTGGTGCGGTTTTGCTGGGCGGTGGTGACGTCAGCTTGCGTGGCAAAGCCGTCCGCCGCGACCGCGGCGTTGTAGCTCTTGGTGACGTTTGCGACATCGGCATCCGAAGCGGCCGTCGACAGGTTGGACTCAAACTGATTGAGGATAGCTATCTGACTGTTTATCTGCGTGATGTCGTTGTTGTAGTTATCAATCTGCGCGTTGAGCGACGAAAGCGTTGTCTGCGCACTCGCCGCGTTTTGCGACGCCTGTGCTTGCTGGGCAGGAGTCGCCGCGGTCGATGAGGCCGCAGACTGCCAGCAATTGGCGAGCGAGTTGAGCTGAGACTGCGCCTGCTCGATGTCGCTGATACTGCCCTGGTCAATTGAGCCGAGCTGCTGCTCGAACGCCGTCTTGCTCTGCATGTCGGTGAGGAGTGAGGTCGCCTGCGACTCGGCGGCGATATCGGCGGGCGTCTGGGTCGTCGTTTGTGAGAGCGACGTGAGGCCGTTTTGGAGCACGCGCGTGGCCAGCTGGGTGGTGAGCGCGGTGATTATTTGGTCGAGATCGTTTGCCAGCGAAAGCTGCGTTTGTTGAGTAAGAATCGTGCCGTTGAGCGTGCTCGCGATGACATTTCCCGGCGTGGTGATAGTAGGTTTGCAGCCCGCGGGTACGACATTGCCCGCGAGCGCTGCTTGCGGATTTTGGCCTGCGAGAGGATTGATGGTCGTTTGGCCATTGCAATTTAAGGCCTGCAATGCAAGAAACCCGCCCGGCGTAACATTATTGCTGGCGTTTTGCAGCGCGGTTGACTGCGCGGTCGCGAGCCCTGCCTGCGCGTAGGCAAAAGCCCCATAAGGGTTGTTGGTCGGCACGGTGGTAAAGGAAACAAATCCCTGCCAGCCACCCTGGGCAAAATTGCCGTTCATAAACCCGTTAATATCGTTAATGACTCTGGAGAGCGTGCAGGACTGCGCACCGCGGTTGGCGTAGGCCTTAGCGATAGCGATTTTTATCTGTAGTTGAAACGGGCTGCAGAGGAAGGCGAGCCCCGAGCCTTGGATAAACTGCCCGGCGGCCAAGTCGGCAACGTTGGTAAAAAATTGCTGAAAATTGTTGACAAAGGCGGGCTGGCCGTTGAAGCCCGAGTTAATCCAGTTGACGACGCTCACGGTGATTTGTTGCGCCGTCGCCTTCGCGATGACATTAACGATGCAGCCTAGAAAACCGCGCTGAGCGCCCGCCCCTTGAATTCCTGTTTGTGTAGATTGATTGGCGGCGATAAAAGCAAGTGTGGGTCCGCCCACCGGCACCCCTACTGCCGCGCTTGCGGCTCCTGCTCCGGCCCCCGCGAATACTCCGGTGCCGCTCATAAACGCCTGTGCGCCACATGTGAGCGTCCCTGCTATGCCGGCGGCCGCGAGCGCTTCGGCTAACGTAAGGTTGCTTCCTTTGCTGCCGACGGTTGTCGTGATGGTCGGCACAAAGCCGCCAGCGCCGCCGCTGACGCTGTTGATGCCCGCGGCGTTAAACGGCGTACCGAGCCAGTCGACACCGGGCACGCTCGGGGTCGCGGCACCAACTCCGGTTGTTGATTGGATGCTCAAGCCGCCGGTCGACAATTGCGCGCCGGTGCCCGCATTAACCGTTGAACCGCCATTGGTCCCGCCTCCAGCGCCGCTACCACTACCAAGCGGGACAGTGCTGTTTGAAGTCGAGGAACCCAAGGGGGTTTGGCCGTTGGTATTGTTTTGGCCGCCAGTACCTATTGTCCCTTGTGTGCTCGAAGCGGTGCCGAAGGCGCCGGTGTTTTGGGGTTGGTTAGAAGATCCCGAAAACCATGACCACAACACAAAGAGAAGGCCGAATATAAGCAGGGCTCCGAGCACTATATATAATATTTTTTTACCCATGTGCCTTGTTACGATGAAGGCGCGCCAGTTGGGGCAAGAAAGATGCTCCACGCGCTCCCCGGCTCGTCCTTAGTGAAAAGTATACCGTCTTTATTCAGCTCCTGTGCGATGTTTATGAACATACGCGCCCCTTCTTCTGTGAGCGATTGGTATGTTTGTAGGCCCTCAAGCCCGCGCACCGGGTCGGAGCCGATAGTCTGCATATCGGTATAGGTAGTACTAGTCTGTAGCAAGTTGTTTACGATCTGCAGATGAAGCGGCGCCAGAGTCTGCGGGACGGGGACGGCCAGAAGTGCCAGCCCCGCCGCCTGGTATGCCGCGCCGATCTTAGCCAGAGCCGCCGCTTGGTTTTTGTCGCCTCCCTCGACGGCTTCATCGATTGAAATAAACGTTGCTTGTTCATTGGCATCGGGGTAGGCGTTAAGCGTTTGGATAACCGCGTTGCCGTATGCATGAAGCGCTGCGGCTGAGACCGGCACAATGGATAGGTCAGAGAGGCTATACACCGTGGTGGTTGCTTTGGCGCTTGCCGCTTGTGCTGCTGCTATAGCGACTATCTGGTTTTGGGTGGGGATGTCATCGCCGAGTCCCTGCGATTGGGCGTTGCTAAGATTGATTAAAAGAGTGCGGCCGATACTGTCGGTGACGTTGGGGCTCTGTGCGGCCGCCAACAGTTGCGCGACCACATTAGTGTTGGGTGCTTGGAGCGACGAAGAGGCGTTTGCCGCTTGTATAGCATAAAGCGCCGCCTCCCAATTTGAGTTGCCGCTTAGGGCGGTTTGCGAAGTGTCGACCGCGACCTGCGCGGGCGCCGGTGGGTGCGCCCAAAGCTCGGCGGCATATACCAGTCCTGCGGAGAGCGCAAGCGAACCCATCAGCAAGGTAAATTTTGCACTCGGGAGATAGCGGCCGGCCTTCATTGCCTAAATTATAGCAGCAGTTTTTTTGCCTTATACTATAGTCATGAACCAATTATTGCGCATTGGCATATCCGCCGCGCTTGCGATTGTGTTTCTCGCCCCTTTGCAGACGTTTGCGTTCTTACCTATCGGCGGGAAAATCATCGCAGTGCACCCTTGCCCGCCCCTCGTGCCCGGCTACGCCATTGATGTGGTCGGGTTTGGCATAGGTACCGGCATATTTTGGTACGTGCCTGGGGTAACGCTCACTTACCTCTACGGGCCGCCGTTCGTCGGCGAATGGATACTAGGTCTTGCTGCGCCGCTTGGAGCATGCGGTCCTGCCACCACTATGACCGGCACCAGTCCGGTGTAGTTAAAAAGCGGCGAGCGCAAACCATTTTTCAAGCGACACATCCTCGGCGCGCGCATGCTCGGGAATGGAGACTCTTTGCATTGCCGCAGAAGCGGATTTCCCCAACACCGGTTCAAGATTGCGTTTGAGTAATTTTCTTTTTTGAGCAAAGCCGGCGCGCACTAGCTCGAAAAATCTTTTTTCTTGTGCGGCATCGGCAAAATTGCCTCTCGATATGCTTTCTATCGCGAGAACGCCCGAGTCCACCCTGGGCGGCGGGCTAAACGCGCCGCGCGGAATAGTTTTGACATAGCGCGGCCGGCCATATGCCTTTATAGACAGTGAAAGAATGCTTTCTTTCGTACTGCGCGCGATGCGCTCAGCCACCTCTTTTTGCATCAAAAAAACAATGGTACCCGGCTGATGCTCAGCGGAGAGAAACTTTTTGAGCAGCGCGCCCGTGATGTAGTACGGGATATTCCCTACAACTTTATATCTCTGAGATTCGCCGTACTTTGATATATCAAAGTGAAGCGCGTCGCCTTCGAACAAACGAAACCGCCCTTCCGAGATTTCTTGCGTGAATTTTTCTTGGAGCAACTCTATCAGCCGGTGATCTTTTTCAACGGCGGTAACCCAAGCGCCGCGCGCGAGTAGCTCGTGGGTGAGCGTGCCTTCGCCGGGCCCGATCTCGAGCACGCACTCGCCCGCTTCTAGGTGCGCCGCATCGGCGACCAGAGCCAAATAATGCGCGCTGTGTAAAAAATGCTGGCCGAGGGATTTTTTCTTTTGCAGGGGCATTATTAATCCAAATATATGGTCTTTCCCAGCCGCTCGGGTGCTTCCCACTCAATGAGGCCCTGCGATATGTCCGAGAGAAATTGCGAGGGAATAGTGCCGGTCTTCGAGCCGAAGACGGTGCGGTAGGATGCGTAGGACAAAAAAACTTTTTTCTCCGCGCGCGTGAGCGCCACGTACATGAGCCTGCGCTCCTCTTCGCGGTCCGCCTCGCTTTCCTCCTCGCGCGCGTACGGGAAGAGCCCTTCTTCAAGCCCGGTAATAAATACGCAGGGGAACTCGAGTCCTTTTGACGCGTGGATGGTCATGAGCCGCACCGCATTGGAGTTTTCCTTCAACTCGTCCTGGTCGCTCGCCAGCGCGACAGATTCTAAAAATGCCTCAATTGCTTCTGCGGGCGGCTGGTGGTCATAGCGCGCGGCCAGCGTCACCAACTCGCGGATATTTTCAAGCCGCTCGGGGCCTTCGAGCTTGTCTTCTTTGTACATTGCCTCCATGCCGGTTCGAGTCATCACCAATTGCATTAGTTGCGATGGCGGGAGCGTGCCGGAAGCTTCTTTTAGTTGTGCCAGCAATTTTCGAAATGAAATAACTTTCTCGCGGACGGCACCCGTGAGCTCATGTTCGCGTCCCGCGAGCATCTTAAGCAGGGTCACTTTGCCGATGCCGCGCGCGGGCACCCCTGATGCGCGCGCGACGTCGGGCGCGGTCTCATACAGCGCCGCGCGCACGAACGACAGCGCATCCTTCACCTCCTTGCGCTCAAAAAATCGCGTGCCGACCACTTGGTAGGGGATGTTCGCCGCCAGCAGAGCCTCTTCGACCGCGCGCGATTGAAAGTTCGCCCGGTAGAGCACGGCAAAATCCTTCGGCCGTAGCCCGGCCACGGGCGAGGCTTTCGGATCCATCAGCTCGGCAATTTTACGCGCAATAAACAGCGCCTCGTCGGTTTCGTCGAATGCTTGGTAGAGCGACAATAATTCGCCATCGCTATTTTTGGTAAATAAATTCTTTTCGCGGCGAAAGACATTCTTGACGATGACATCGTTGGCCGCCGCGAGGATATTTTTGGTCGAACGGTAATTTTCTTCGAGCATGACTATCTTGGCGCCCGGGAACTTTTTTTCAAACGACAATATGTTTGCTATCTGCGCACCGCGCCACCCGTAGATGGTCTGGTCGATATCGCCGACCGCACAGATGTTCTTCTCCGGCCCGACCAACAGCTCCGCGAGCCGCGCCTGTATCTCGTTGGTGTCCTGGTATTCATCTATATGTACATACGGCCAGCGCTTCTGGTAGGCCGCGCGCGCCGTGGCGTTTTCGTGCAAGAATCGCTCTGCTTTCAAAAGCAGGTCGTCAAAATCGAGCGCTGAGTCATCCGCAAGTGTCTTTTCATATTTGAGCCACGCCGAGGCAATCAGCCGCTCGCGATGATTCTCTGCTGCTTCGGCATATTCGCCCGCAGTTACCCCCTCGCCCTTTCGGCGCGATACGGCGCTCAGCGCCACGCGCGGTTCTATTTCTTGATCGGCCCCGAGCGATTTGAGCACCTCCTTCATCGCGCGCAGAGAGTCGGCGCGGTCATAAATGGCCGGCCGGCGCTTGAGGCCGAGCGCCCGAAAGTTTTCTCTCAAAATTGAGAGTCCGAGTGAATGAAAGGTCGAGACAAACGGCCCGGCCAAGAGGGCTCCGCCCAGCACACCCCCGTCATTTTTATTTAGCAACGCAAGCGTGCGTTGCCGCATCTCGCCCGCCGCCTTGTTGGTAAAGGTAATGGCCAAGATCTCCTCGGGTGCGACTCCGCCGCGCACGATTTCTAAAATGCGGTGCACGATAACGCGCGTCTTTCCCGCCCCCGCACCCGCCAAAACCAAAAGCGGCCCGCGAGTCGCGAGCACGGCCTCTTTTTGAGCGTCATTGAGCCCGGTTAGATGATTTTTGAGCTGTTGCACCAAGACACTATACCCTATCACTCGTCTCTTTTTGGTGTTTGATCCCAACGGTGGTTCGGATTCGGTGGTTTCGGCACATTCTTAAACGGCGCGGTCTCCACTGCATAAGGATTTAAAAATGCCTTCCATAAACGTTTGAAGATAGGGATACGTTTGGGCCGCGGCTCCATGGCAACGGGTGGGACGGGAAAGTGTGCTTTGTCCGCGCGGGCAGGGATAGGCGGCGGCTCGGATTGATATACGTTTTCGACGTAAGGCTTTTCTTTAACAGGAGCAGGCGCCACATACGTCTCGTGTATCGTGTCGGCAAGATCTGCCTCGAGATCCTGCGCGGCCGATTCAAAACGCTCCCGTGTCTTTTGGTGTTTGAGTTCTTTTGTTAACTTTGCAGTAATAGCCTCGCTTTGCCGGATAGTTTCGTCGCTGTACTTCTGCTCGCGCTCCTTTTCAGCATCTTCGGCGCGAATCTCAGCCGCCATGGCCATGACCTGCTCGACCAACTTATCATGCTGTGTACCGGGAGCCTTTTTTGTCTGTTCGTTCTCGAGCTGTTCCAGCGATTTGGTCCACCCTTCAATATGTTCTTTTGCGATGGGATCGATAGGCCCCTCATTGCGCGGAGACATAGTCTTTAGTTCGGCTTTCTTCTTTTTTGTTTCTTCTAAAGCATTTAAGCCTTTTTGCATCCTCATACCGCCATTATAGACCCACTTTACTTACCAACATCACTATCCACAGGCGCCAATTCGTCAAGTTGACTCCCAGGATGGGGCCGGTACACTTGAGTAGCGGGGTGAAGGCAAGATGAAATGGCTCTGTTTAGCCATATAATCGGAGAAAAGGCTGTAGTTCTAGTGAAATAGGCTTATAGAATCTCATAATTCAGACTCTTCTTGGGCGGTTAAGCGGTTTTTCCCGAAGAAGTTCAAAAAACCTTTATTTCTCAAGCTTTATATAGCGGGAGCCTCGTTTGCTATGCTCCTAATTCCTATGTTTGCCAGCGCCGGCAGCTATGGGATTTTTAGCGCCTTTCTTGGCGATACTGCAAGCGCTGCCGGCACAAGCGCCCCAGCAACTTTTAATTCTCAAACCGTGCCAGTGCTTGCTGCGGCGGTCAACCTTGACCCCAACCCCGCCGTGGGAGGCGGAGACATCACGGTAGTCGACGGCTCGGCCCTGCTGTCCCAAGAGGGGCCTTCGGGCACGGCGGCAGACATTGCGGTGCGCCCCGCTTCAGCGCAAATCAGCGTCTACACCGTGCGCGACGGCGACACGCTCTCGGGCATCGCGCAGATGTTCGATGTGTCGGTTAATACCATCATCGGGGCCAACAACATCCAGCACGATCTCATCAAGCCGGGCCAGACGCTTATCATCCTCCCCATCACCGGCATCGAGCACACCATTGTGACCGGCGACACGCTCGCTTCGCTTGCTAAAAAGTACAGCTCCGATGCCAACGACATCGCCCAATACAACGATCTCACGCCGGGCGCCGCGCTTGCTGTCGGGCAGACCATTCTCATCCCCGGCGGCGAGGTTACCGCTTCGACACCAGCCCCTGCTCCGACCTCTCACAGTTCTTCATCAACCTCAAAGATTAAAAAGGCGCCCGGCAACACCGAGCCGTACCTCGGCGGCAGCGGTCCGATATTATCGGGCTACTACGCATGGCCGGTCGATGGCGGCCTCATCACTCAGGGCCTCCACGGATGGAATGCGGTTGACATCGGCGCGCCCAAAGGCACGAGCATCTACGCCGCCGCGGCAGGCACCGTCATCGTCGCCCTTAGCAACGGCGGATGGAACGGCGGCTACGGCAACTATGTGGTCATCGAGCATAGTAATGGCACCGAGACGTTGTATGCGCACATGAGCCACGTGCTCACCTCGGCCGGTAGCGAGGTTAACCAAGGAGACGTGATAGGCAAAGTAGGAGCCACCGGCGAAGCGACCGGCCCGCACCTACACTTCGAAGTCCGCGGAGCCCAAAACCCGTTTGCGAGTTTGGGTGTTGGGTATAGTCAGTAGTGAGGGCGGAACGCGCAGAACTATTTTTTAGATAACTAGCTCTTTCTCTCACGGTACTGGAGCGCTTCGAGGATATGGTTCTCTAGAATTTCTTTTGATTCTTCGAGGTCGGCTATCGTGCGCGCGACTTTGATGACTCGGTGGAAGGCTCGCGGAGATAATGAAAGACGAGAACCCGCGTGCTCGAGCGTCGCGCGCACCGGCGGGCGCAAGAAGACGAACTCTTCAAGTTCGCGAGGGCTAAGATCGCTGTTTGTTTTGCCAAAGACGCGATAACGCTCCTGCTGCAGCTCACGCGCCCGTTTAACTTTTTTGCGCGCAGCTTCGGTCTCAACTCCCTTTTGCAATTTTTTGCCGAGCTCAACCAGCTCAACCGGCCCCATCTGCATCCACAGGTCTATGCGGTCGGCTATCGGGCCGCTAATTTTGCGGCGATATTTCTCAAGCGCGATGGGCGAGCAGGTGCAGGCGATCTCCGGATGGCCGTAGTTGCCGCAGGGGCATGGGTTCATCGCGGCAATGAGCGTAAAGCGCGCCGGGAAGAGTGCCGTGCCCTTTGAGCGCGCGATAGAAATGACGCGGTCCTCCAAAGGTTGGCGCAGTGCCTCGATGACGCGGCGGTCAAACTCCGGGAACTCGTCGAGGAAGAGCACACCGCGGTGTGCGAGTGTTGCCTCGCCCGGCCGCGGCACTGCCCCGCCGCCGACAATCGAGACATAGCTTGAAGTGTGGTGCGGCGCGCGGATAGGCGGCATCGTCATCAATTCGCCGCGCAAAGTGCCGGCAACCGAGTGGATGCTGTTGACCTCGAGCAACTCGTCAAACGAGAGCGGCGGCAAAATCGAGGCGAGCGCGCGGGCCAACATGGTCTTGCCAGTGCCGGGCGGGCCGCTTAGGCCGAGGTTGTGGCCGCCTGCCGCGGCGATGACCGCCGCGCGCTTGGCCGACTCCTGTCCGCGGATGTCCTCAAAAGCAAATTGTGTTTCGGCGATGCTCGGCTCAAGCTTGGTTTGGAGCGTCGGCGTCATGCGTGCCGCTTCTTTCTTTTCTCCCTGCTTTCGCTTGGTATCGAGGTGTTCGATAATTTCTTTTAAAGTCTCGGCGCCGTACACCGTGATGCCGGGCACCAGCGCAGCCTCTTTTTCATTTTCTTTGGGGACAAACACCGCGCGTTTGCCTTTTTTCTTGGCGTCGGCGACGAGCGGCAATACGCCGCGCACGGGACGCAGGCGCCCGTCGAGCGAGAGCTCGCCGATAAAGAGATACGGCTCGGGGTCAAAGCGGATGTCGTCGCTCGCGACGAGGTAAGAAAGCGCGATGGGCAAATCGAACATCGGGCCCTCCTTGCGCAGGTCGGCGGGCGCAAGCGATATCACAATTTTTTGATTGCGGCTTTTAGGTGAGTCAAAGCCCGAGTGCTTGATGGCCGCGGCCACGCGGTCGCGCGACTCCTCGACCGACTTGTCGGGGAGCCCCACCAAAGTGAACGCATGGAGCCCGCGCGAGAGGTCGGTCTCGATAGAAACGAGTTGCGGGTTAAGCAAAGAAGTTTGAGCCCCATAAACCCGCGCGTATTGCATAGCGCAAGGAGCTTACCAAAGAAGCCCCGCAACACAAGTGTTTACATTTGTATTGCTCCGCTATGTAAAACTACATATGTTTCTTGCAAGTCCGTGCTGCCGGGTTGGCTTCGAGTCGGTCAGGCTCAATCGGCTCATTATTCACTTCGCAGATGCCGTATTTGCCGTTTTCTATCTTCTCGAGAGCATGTTTGGTGTCGTTCCACTTGGTTTGGAGCGCCGGCAATTCTTCGCGATGCTCATCATACTCCTCGAGTTTGTCGGCAAACTCGTTCTCGTCCTGCGTCGGTGAGAGCGTCTCCATATCGCCGCCACCGCGCGCCTCCCACTCGTCGGTCTCCTCGTTTAAAACAGCGATGTCCTTGAGTTCGCCTTCAACCAATTTCAACTCCGCCTCCAGCTTGCTTTTAAAATGTTTTATATCCATGAACGATAGTATACCAAACTCATTGCCCGGGGATAGGCGTTACCGGTGCTTGCTGTAGGCGCGAAATTATCTCGCGCAGGGTCGCGTCGTTGGTAGTGATGACGAGGGTATTGCGGTCGAGGAATGTCCATAGCAAATAAATATCGCCGGTCGAATTTTGCAAAACGCGCGCGTCGTGGTTCTCAATGATGCGGTCGACAAAGCCGGTTTGGAGAAATTCGTCGGTGGTGGTCGCCACAGTCGAAGTTGAAATATTTTCTTCGGGGATGTGCGGGCTCGGCTTGTAGACAAACAGCGGCGAGAGGTTGGAGAGCATGGTCGGCTCCCACGCGAGCATGCCGGCGTAGGCGTCTTCGTACGAGTCGACGTTGAGGATAAGCAGCGCCTGGTTGCCGACATACACATGCACGCCGAGCAAGAATGTGGGACTGATGGTGCGCAGGAGAGCGGGTGGAATATTGGGAGCTAATGCCGAAAGAAAACTTTGCGCATCCATCGCCACAAGCGTTTGGCCGCTCGGAGTTGTCGAGGCCGTGGCGGGCAATAGCCGGTCGATGAGCCCGAGCGAGAGGTTGACTGACGATTGAGCCGAGGTGAGCTGGCTCATGATGTTGTCGCGGGAGTTTGAGGGGTCGATGGTGATGACCTTAGTGTCGTCGACCGCTATGAACGGTGAAGAGGGAGCTTGGGTTGGCGCGGTCGCGGTTGGGCGCAAGAACACATAGGCAAGGCCTCCCGCCGCCGCCAGCAACAGTGCCGCGCCTGCTATATACATCGACGCTTTTTTTGAGGCCTGTTTTATTCTTTCGAGCCTTTCAGAGAATGTTTCTTTGACGGCCGGCCCTTGCGCGGCGGCCGTGCTCTCGGTGCGCGCTCGGCGCTCGGCCTCGGCCGCGGCGATGGTCAAGACCGAGACGTTTTTGTCCTGCACCAACTGCTCAATGTCGCCTTGGTAGGTCTCAATGGGTTTGACAGCCGATTCGTCTTTTTTTGGTGCCGGAGGCGCAGATTCCTTCTGTTCACCCTCGAGGACTGGGGCGTAGCCTCCAGAATCTGCGCCTCCGACTGAAGCAAGTTCCTCCGGAGGCTTGGGCGACCCCTCCTTCCCTGCTGTCTGCTCCTGCTCGAGCAAAGTTCCCGCGTTCACGCGCTGGGCACTCTGCGGCGTTTGGCCCGGCGTTTCTTTTTTAGGCAAAAGAATTTTACCGAGGTCTATATGGCCCGCTCCCGACCCGCCTTGACTCGGCGAGGCGGGATCAGAACTCCCGGCGGGGAGGTTTTTGGGGTCTTTCGAATCTTGATCCATTGTTGTCTGATGACGGCTTAAGGCCTTTGCGCGCGGCAAACTCGGGGTCTACGGCTTTAATGGAGAGGTTGATGCGGCCTTTTTCGTCGATCTCCTTTATCATAACGCGAACTTTGTCTCCAATGGCAACTGCGTCGGATATTTTTGCAATTCGAAACGGCGCGACCTCAGAAACATGCACCAATCCCTCGGCATCTTTGCCCGAGCCGATGCGCACGAATGCGCCGAAGTCCATGAGCCTGCTCACTGTGCCGTCGTAGACCTCGCCCGGCTTATACTCTTTGACTATCGCCTCAATCATCTCCTTGGCCTTCTCAGCGGTGTCGCCTTTGCCGGTGATGAAGACCGAGCCGTCGTCCTCAATGGTGATGTCCTCGACGCTCGTAGCCTCTTTGATGCCATTGATAGTTTTGCCGCCGCCGCCGATGACGAGGCCGATTTGGTCGGGGCGGACCTTTAGGGTGATGATTGCCGGCGCGCGCGGCGAGATATTGGCGCGGGGCTGGGCGATTTCTTTTTCGATAATATCCAAAATTTTAAGCCGCGCTTTTTTTGCGCCTTCGAGCGCCAAAACGAGAATGGGTACGGGGATACCTTCAAGTTTTATATCAAGCTGTATCGCCGTGATGCCCCCGCGCGTACCCGCGACCTTAAAGTCCATGTCGCCGAACTCGTCCTCGGGCCCCTGGATGTCGGTGAGAATTTTATAATTAGTCGCGTCTTTCATGAGCAATCCCATCGCGATGCCGGCAACCGGCGCCTTGATAGGTACGCCGCCGTCCATGAGCGCCAAGGTTGAGGCGCACGCCGAGCCCATTGAGGTCGAACCATTCGACGAGAGGCATTCTGAAACAAGCCGGATGGTATACGGGAAAGAATCTTTATCGGGCAAGACCGCGACGAGTGCTTTTTCGGCAAGCGCGCCGTGGCCTATCGAGCGGCGGCTCAGCCCGCCCATGCGGCCCGTCTCGCCCACCGAATAGGGCGGGAAGTTGTAATGGTGCATGAAGCGCTTTTTGACATCATGCTCCTCCATTGAGTCGATAACCTGCGAGTCGCCCGGGCCGCCGAGCGTGAGGGCGGTAAAGACGTGCGTGCCTCCGCGATAAAAGATGCCCGACCCGTGCAAAATCGGCGAGATGCCACCGGCTTTGGCGAAGATAGGGCGCAGTTCGTCGAACGCGCGGTTGTCGGGGCGCTGGTTGTCCTCCCACGCGCCGCGCCTGAGCTCGTCGTCGATGCGGTCATCAAGAAAATGCCGCGCCATCCCCTCTTTGCCTTCGAGCTCGGGCGTTTCTTTCACCCGCTTTGTCCATGCGTCCTGCACCTCGTGTATTTTGTCCTTATTGGGCTTGCCGCAAAACACCGCTGCGTGCAGTGCTTGCATAAATTCTGTCTCGTACAAATTGGTCAGCGCCGCGGGAGCTTCGGGCCTCTGTGCCGGGCGCTTCTCCTTCCCTATCGCTTTGATTATTTTGTTTTGCCACTCCAATAGTTTGTCGTGCTCTTCTACCGCACGCACGAACGCGGCGGCAATATCGTCCTCATTTGTTTGATTGCCCGCGACTTCTATCATATTGATAGTCGAGTTTTTGCCGCACGCGAGCACGTCGAGGTTCATGGCCTCGCGCTCAACGTAGGTCGGGTTAACGATAAACGCGCCATCATGCTTGCCGATGCGCACCGCGGCTACGGGGCCGCTCCACGGGATGTCCGAGGTCGCGAGCGCTAATGAGGCGGCATTGACCGCAATAACATCTGGATCCTCTTCGTCGAGCGCCAAAATGGTGATGACGACCTGCACTTCATTGCGGATATGCTGGGGGAAGAGCGGGCGGATGGTGCGGTCGACGACGCGGCCGCTCAAAATAGCCTGCTCGCTCGGGCGCCCCTCGCGGCGCACAAAGCGCGAGCCCAAGATTTGCCCCGCGGCATAAAAGCGCTCTTCGTAATCGACGGTGAGCGGGAAGTAGTCAATGTCATCGCGCGTTTTTTCGCTCATGACCGCGGTCGCCAAAACGGCGGTGTTGCCGTAGCGCAAAATAACCGAGCCGCTCGCATTTTCTGCCAAGTCGGTAAACTCGGCGATCATTTCTTTGCCGCCGACGATAGTAGAAAAACTTTTGCTTTGCATAAGGGGCGTTGTTAGACCCCCAGATTTTAGGCTTCAAATCTATTTGAAGTCTACCTATCCGAAGGTCTGTTATTTTTTGTTAATTGAACATTCACACTGTAGCAAATTGTATATAAAAAAAGAAGCCCGTCCTTTAACTTTGTTCAGGACGGGGCTCTTTTTTATTATGATTCTGTATCCGTATCGTCGTAGACCTCTTTGCCGACATCGACGCCTTCATCGGCCAGAGTGTCGCCGTTTGCCGGCGTGCCGGAGGAGAAGCCCGGTATCCAACGGCTGCCTCCGCCGCCTTTGTAGCCGATGAGATAGTTGCGCGGGTTCTCGCAGATGTCGATGAAGTCATCGGCCGCCTCTTTGAGCTGGCCCGACGACGATTTGCCGAACGAAATGACCTCGACCTGGCAGCCCTGGGTGTATTTAAGATATTCGACAAGCGGGACAAAGTCGCCGTCGCCAGTCGCAAGAATAACGGTGTCGAGCTTGGCGGACATGGCTACGGCGTCTATAGCCAGGCCGATGTCCCAGTCGGCTTTTTTGGCGCCACCCGCGAAAACGCGGATATCTTTGACCCGTGTTTCGATGCCGAGCTTGTTTAAAGCCTCAAAAAAGCCCTTTTCCTCCTCGGACTCGGTTTTAACCACGTACGCCATCGCGCGGATAAGCGTGCGGCCAGCGAGGGCTTCTTTAACAACCTGCCCGAAATTGACCTTTGCCTTATAAAGATTTTTCGCGCTGTGATACAAATTTTGCGTGTCTATAAAAATGCCGACACGCTGGCTTTTGTGCTTGATGATAGCCATATATAAATGAACTCTTAACCTAAACTATTAAAATTGTAAAAACGAACCTTACTTAGTATACGCACAAAAAGGGTGAACGGGTGCTGAACGAATCCACCAACCGGCGGATTATTTCTTCAAACCGAGCTTTTTGACAATGGTGTTGTAGCGCTTTTTGTCCTTGCCCTCGAGATACTTCAAATGCGTGCGGCGGTCGGCGACCATCTGCAAAAGGCCGCGGCGGCTGTGCTTGTCTTTGAGATGTTTCTTTAAATGAGAGGCAAGCTCGTCGATGCGCCTGCTCAAAACGGCGATTTGGACCTCGGGCGAGCCAGTATCCTTATCGTGCACTCCCGATTCCTTAATTATTTTGCCCTTTTTTTGCTTCGTTAGCATTGGGCATATCGTAGCACATCGGGCTAATTTGCGCAAGTTACCCTGTTTTTTACTGAACGTGCTTCTTTGAGAATACGGGCTTCAGTTTGATTAAAAAATCCCATGCCATAAGCAGTGCACCCAATGTAAATACGATATCGCCGGGGAAGCGCAGCCATTGCCAAAGCGCGGTTGTTTGATAGAACTCGGGACTGCGGGCGTACGCAAGCCCATGTTCGTACACCGCGGCGAGTTGCGACCATCCAATCGGGAAAAAGTTGAGCGCTATCCACAGCACGACGCCGGCGTTGTAGAGCCAAAAGGCCCAAAGTCCCCACGTATGGGTAAAGCGTGTGTGGTCTCCCGCAGCGTACCGCAGGCAGTAATAGATGAGCCCCAGTGCGAGCAGACCGAACGCGCCGAAGAGAGCGGTGTGCGCATGGTTGAGCGTCAAAAACGTCCCGTGCTCGTAGTAATTGACGAGCGGTGCGTTGATAGTCCCTCCCCCGAAAACGCCCGCGCCTACGAAGTTCCAGAACGCAGCGCCAAGAATATAGGTGTAGGCGAGCGAGTACTTGAATTCGCGATGCATCCTGATGAGACGGTATTGCCCGATTGATTCCGTAACGAGCAGCACCAGCGGGAGCACTTCGACGAATGAAAACATGCTGCCGAGCGGCACCCACATGCCTGGGCCTCCCGCCCAATAAAAGTGATGGCCTGTCCCTATAACGCCGCCGAGAAAGATAAGGATCAGCTCAAAATAGATCGCCCGTTCGGCAAGGAGCCGAGACACGAGGCCGGTTTCCATAAGCAGATAGGCGCTCACCGCGACGGCAAAGAACTCGAACGACTGCTCAACCCATAGATGGACAACCCACCAGCGCCAAAAATCCGTGATCGAAAACGACTCCTCTATGCCGGTGAGCGGCACCATGCCGCAGGCGTATAGGAGTGCGATATTGAGCGTCGCCAGCCATAGTAGGTTTTCCAGGGTGATAGCCCCGGTGAGGAACTTGCGTCCCACGGTCCGAAACTCTCCGGGTGCCGGCCATAGAGAACGGAACACAAGAAAACTCCAAAACAGCAGCCCGCCGAAGAATCCTATTTGCCAGAAACGGCCGAGTTCGATATAGGAGAGCCCCTGATTGCCG
>JAGWIT010000059.1 GCA_028866155.1 Patescibacteria group bacterium | reverse complement strand
GCGATGAACACCCGCATGCGGTTTAACAGCGAACGGCGCGCGAAGTGCGGACTCAAAAAATCGGTATGTATCTGGAGCTGGAGCGGCGCGCGCAATCTTCGTGCCGCAAAATATGCCGCAAGTCCCGACTCGAACGGGTCTTGTGCCGAGACAACGTCTGCCGAAGCGATTTTTTTTGCAATGCGCACGGCGTCGCGGATATATCCGAGCCGCGAACGCGAGTTCGTTGGGTAGAGATGCAGATTCTCGGCGTGCACTTCTACAAGACCGTGCGAGCGCAAAGAAAACACGATTATATCCATCTCGCTCACCTGTCTCGCCTGCAATTGGATGCGCCGCCGAACATCGTTGTGCGGCGCAAAAAGCGAACGGTCAGAGCCTATAACTAAGAGGCGCATGTGTTGTGTATAACCGATAAAAAATCATCCGCAACCTGTTCCCAGGTGCGCACAAAGCTAAATGCCCGCACGCGCGCTGCTATGCGCTCATATTCTTCCGACTTAAGAAGCGTCTCTACCGCCTGCCTCAACACCTCTTCGTTTTGCGTATCGACAAAAAGCCCCGTATCATGCAGGCGCTCGATAAGGCCGGTGTCTTGCGTGCAGATAAACGGCTTGCCGTAGGCGACCGCGTCGATGATGGCATTGGGCGATACGTCGCTCACCGAAGCGAGCACCACTGCATAGCACTGTGCAACGCGCTTCTGATGTTCGGCGGCCGGGAGCGACGCAGTGTCCAGCGTCACATCGGGATATTTTTGTTTTAGCGATTCGAACACGCGCCGAAACAGCGCCTCATTCTTAAGCTTGATGTTCCTGCCTGCCGAAACGAACACGGGAGCAGTTGGTTTTTCTCCCGCTTTGCGCGGCGGATACAGGTTCTCGACAATCGACGCGTGCGAAAGATCGAGACTGTAAGCCTGACGCCACAGTTGCCGCAAAAAGTCGGCATTAAAGACTAACCGGTCGGCATGCGCCACCGCCCACGCCGTAAGGCTAAAGATTCTTTTTTCTTTTCGCGTCCACCTGGGCTTCGTCTCCTGATAAAATCGCGAGAGCTTCACCAAGTCGCCGCTTCGCTCGACATACTGCTCCCACAAAAAGTCGCCGCCGACGCGAATAATGAGCGGCGTGCGCGTGACAATAGAAACCAGCGCTGCTGGCGCCCCGACGGTCAGCGTGTCAAACGCCAGCATGGCGTCCGCACGGGCTGCTGCGGGCAGCAGTTTAAGCGCGTAGCAAAGATGGCGTGCGCCACTCGGCAGGCTTCGGAGAAATTTCCCATAACTTATAAAAGCAACGTTATGTCCGCGCTTCGAAAACTCGCGCGCCAAATTTTCGGCATATTTGGTGGGGCCGCCGGTGTCTTCTCGGTTGCCGAGCGCGATGATAATTTTCATACTTGTATAACTCTCTTAAATACTTTTTCGCGCATGTCTTTGGCGATTAAATCCCAATCGTATTTTTCTTTCACCATCGCGCACGCGTTCTCTACAACTTTTTTTACTTGCTGAGGGTGGGCGAGTATATCCTTGACCGCTTCGGCGATTTGCGCCGGCGAATCTTTGTCGACCGCCCAACCGGTTGTGGGCTTATCCGGGTTGCGCTTCGAGTCGAACAAGAAATCAGCGATGCCGCCCTCTTGGGTGGCAATAACCGGCAAGCCCGAGGCCATCGCCTCGATAAAAGAGTTGCCCATGCCCTCCGAGCGGCTCGGCCGAACGAAGATGTCAGCGACATGCAAGAGTGCCGGTAGCTGCGCGTGATCGACATAGCCCTCCCATACTATGCGTCCCATTACACCTTTTGCCTGTGCAAGTGCTTTTAATTTTGTCTTGTTGGGACCGTCGCCCACAACTACCAAAGAAATGTTCTGCGGCAGGAGGGCGATGGCGCGCATGATATCGTCGATTGCGTTTTTGCTCACGAGCCTCGAGGTAGTGATGAGTACGGTGCCCTCGTGCGGCACTTTTTCTCCAACAAATTTCTGTATATCAACCCCATTGGGGATTATCTCGAGTGGCCCTTTAAATCCCCAGCGACGAGCCCAGATCCCCAAATATGTTGAAATAACTTGCACGACGGTCGCTTTGTAGAATCCTCCCGCGAGAAGCGGCATAAAAGGAAGAATTCTTAAGCGCTTGAACATATGTTCATAACTATCTCCCTCTTGCAAGGTTAGCGCATAAGGCAATCCAACAAACCAATTGAATTGAATAATTGGCAGTAGCATATACGACATCATTGCCCACGATGCATCAAATTTATATTTTCGATGAAGCTGTATAGCTTTTCCAACTGAGAAAGGTATGAATAAAATCTTCGAAAAATAGAGAGTTCCCCAGCCGATGCGATGTACAAACACATTCCCGATTTTTTCTTCTGGTGCATCCTGTAGCGAGAATCTGAGCGTCACCATATGAAACTCAATATCGTCGGACGCGATACGGTCGGTTATTTCTTTGATAGACACTTCTGCGCCGCCCACGCGCGGATAATAAGCGAGGCTAAAAATAAGGATGCGCTTCATGAGGAGTAACTCTATTCTATATCAAACTCTTCGGCGGTGAGCTCGGTTTCAGCGGGGTTAAACGCTGCGGGGAGCGCCATGCGCGCATAGACGACTCCGCCGACGCCAACGATGATGAGCGCGCCAAGGCCAAGGAGTGCGGTCAGGAGCGGCGAATCGTTGCCTGCTGCGGGAAAATCAGGAGCGTTTTCTAAAGCTCCCGCCACGTTTGCCGTTTGTGTTGACGATGCGGCATGCGATGCACCTTTTGATTTGCTCAATGCTTTTGCCGGCGCATAAGCGGGGCCTGGTGCCGGTTCGGGCGCCGCTTTGACTATCGGTGCAGAAGGCGCGGTACTGCCCGGGTTGGGTGCGCCGGCTATAAATGAATTGCCTTGGCGATGGAGCGAGTTGCCATCACCCGCCGCGCCTTGCGCCGAAGTATAAGAGACGCCGTCAATGACTGTTGATGATGCATCTTTAAGTGTCAGAATTTCTCCGGTGTTCGAGAGCGAGAATGAGCTTTTAAAGAGAGGCCCCGCGTACGCCGGATAGTCGGTTAAGAATGCGGCGGGGTTGTTCGAAATTATTGCCGATGCGCCCGCGGCGAGGATGACGCCGCCCGAGATCGCAACGATGCCGTGGTTCACTCCACCTTCGAAGGATTTATATCCCGCGAGGCTGGCCGGGCCACTCCCCTCGTTGGTCGCTTCGATCCATTCATGACCGTCATCAGAACCCGGCGCATCGTACATTATTTCGGTAATCTCCACCGAAGCGAGCGCCCTGGCCGGAATCGCGAGTACAAAAAAGAGCCCTGCAACAAGGAAAAAATTACGGCATCTCGTCGTCCCATGTCTCATCGACAGAGAGCATAGACCGAAGTTCCTCCGGTGGCAATTCGGCGATGGTGTGCGGATGCGAAAGCGGCGCTCTGGGGGCGGGTTCAGCAGGCGCCGGCGCTTGAGGCGCGACGGTGCGGAGCGTCTCTTTAAGGTCGGGCGCGTGCACCTGCGGCTTCTCTCCCGTCACTTGTGCGAGCGCTTCGCGCAGGCTTTTGGCGCCCGGGAGCGGAGGTTTGTCCGCCGATGGCTTAGATGGAGGCCGAGCTGGAGTATCCGCCGCTGCCGCCATCGCATGCTCGCGGGCAACGGTGTTGCCTATCGCTTTTGCCTCCATGTGGCGCTTTTCTGACGATACCATTTTCGGCGGCGCAAAAGGGGGGGCGGATGCAGGCGTGCGGGTATAGGCAGTTTTAGGTTTAGGAGCCTCAATCACCAGTGGATTTTTGTCTTGGATGTCCTGGATGATTTGTTCGACCTGCGCGCGCGGCATGCCGAACTGAGCGCGCGAGTTCTGGATGACCTCTGAAACGAACCTCTGCGGCGGCGGGTCAAACGGCGGCAAGGTCGATGCGCTAAATGGCGGCGAGCCTACACCGTCTATCATGAGCGTCAGATAAATCTGTGCGAAGCCCAGGTTGACCAAGTCGGTCGCCATGAACACGGGTTGAAAGATGGTCTCGAGCACCTCGGCGTCAAATGGCCCGACGCGAAACGATATGGTCGTGCCAACGTTGCCGAAGACCGCGTCGCGCACCTCCTCCTCCATTTGCTCGATGTATTGGTGGGCGATAATGAGGTTCAATTTATATTTGCGCGCTTCGGAGAGTATGTCG
>JAGWIT010000058.1 GCA_028866155.1 Patescibacteria group bacterium | reverse complement strand
GCAGGCGGTTTTTCATATCCAAAAATTTAAAACAAGTCAGTAAGTGGTGAACCAAGGCCCGTGACGTAGTCATAGTGCTGGCGGGCGGTGCAAAACCATCCACAATTGCCGTTGGTGCCGCTGGTTATATCGCGAAAATAGTTCGCGTTGTTGCCTGCGGCTTTGTCGGCATAGAGTTCTTTATTGGCCACCCCGCTTCCTAGTGCAGCAATAGCCGCCCACTGTGGCGCCCCGGCCGATGTACCGCCCACCTTATACCACACGCCTTTGTCTACGATAGGGAAGCCGCTCGCCGGGTCAGCGTCGTAGGAAACATCCGGGATGGCGCGCATGCCTCCGGCCCTGGGTATTGAGTAGTTGGATTGAAAAGCCGGTTCTTTTTCATAGGCGGATACGCCGCCGCCGCTCCCGCTCCACGCCTTCTCGGTCTTGAAAACGCCGTACGTAGTGGTTATGCTCGTACCCCCGACGCCAATGACGTTTGGAGAGCTGGCAGGCCAGGAAGCGCCCGCGCCGTTGTCGCCGGAGGAAGCGAAGAAAGGCGCTCCACTTTTGCTCACAAAATGTGAGTCAAGCGAGATCTCTTCGGCAAATTCGGCACCGCCCCAGCTCATGGATATCGCCGAAACGTTGAGGCGTGAAGCGGCATAATCGACCGCCTTGAGCAGGTTGGTGCCGCTCGGCGTCGTTGCTTCGACCAGTAGGATCTTTGCCTGCGGGGCAACAGCGTGCGACCACTCAACGTCGAGCGAAGTCTCCATTGCCCAGCCGCTGTTTGTGGAGAGCTTTGTGCTCATTGGGTGCTTGGTCAGACATCCATTGGCCGTGGTGCAAGCGGGAAGATTGAACTGCTTGTCAAAAATACCAAGATCAGCCTCCAATGTTGCGTCGTTATATGCGCCAACGATGACTATTGTGCCGTGGCCCCCGCTCGCCGGTAGGCGGTAAATACTTTTTATCTCTGCGGGTGTCATGCCGACCGGCGTTTTGCTCGAACTCCCATAGACATGGATGGGCGGCCGGCCTTTGTAGTCAGAAAAATGATAGGAGGCTTGAGTAGGAGCGGCGCTTAGCAATAAAAAGGCGAATATAACCAAAAGCCCTGTAAATTTTTTCACGCGAAGGAGTATAGTTCAAACAAATTTTTGCGCTAGTTAGAGAGCTCCAACACCACAGGACAGTGATCAGAGCCCATTACATCGGGGAGAATTTTGGAGGATTTGATCCTTTTGACAAGTGCTTTAGAGACAAACCAGTAGTCTATGCGCCAGCCGATGTTGCGACTCCTTGCATTTGCAAAGTGCGACCACCAAGTGTAGTGGCCGTTGCCTTTGGGCGTGAAGTGGCGGAATGTATCAATGAATCCGGCCTCAATGAGGTTATCGATACCTTCGCGCTCTTCTTTGGTGAAGCCGTGCTCTCCTTCATTGGCTTTGGGATTGGCCAAATCGTCCGACGTATGCGCGACATTGAGATCGCCGCAAAAGATGACCGGCTTCTTTTTTTGCAAATTTTTTAGGTATTCGAGGAACGCCGGATCCCATTGCTTGTGGCGCAGCTTGAGGCGCGAGAGGTCGGACTTGGCGTTGGGTGTGTAAGAATTGACGACAAAAAAATCATCGAGTTCTATCGCAATGACGCGGCCCTCGGCGTTGGGGTCGCCATAGCCGTCCTCGTGAAATTTATATTTTTTACAGATATCATCGGGGAGCCCGAGCAGGACGCTTCTAACAACGTCTTTTTTATTTATCTTTGTTTTCACAAAGATGGCCGTGCCGCTGTAGCCCTTTTTTTTGGCGCTATGCCAATACTCCTCGTAGTCGGGCAAATCTATCTCGGCCTGCCCGCGCTCGGCTTTGGTCTCCTGCAGACACAAAATGTCCGGACGTTGGCTTTTTATGAATTCGCCCAACGCTCCCTTGTTGACGACGCTTCTAATGCCGTTGACGTTCCATGAAGCCAGCTTCATGTATTCATCATACTATCTACAGTATGAAGAGGTAAGAAGGACCCTTATTCCTGCGTCTCTATTCTCAGACGCACCTGAAATCCCAATGGAGGCCTTCATGGACAGATCGGCGTATCTTCGAATAATCTCAAACGATAAAAAAGAAGTACCAGCCGCAAAGAAGCCTGAGCCGCTGCCGCCGGAGCCCGGAACGCTCGCTTATTTTACCCATGTCTATGGGTATGAAGCGGGTTCTAAGCTCTATGTCGAAGAGCTTTTGTGGAACACTCCGCATAGCCATTGAGGCGGAGAGATACTATAAGGCGCGGGTCTTGACCCGCGCTTTTTATTTTCTCCGCTTGCCGTGGAAGTTTTTATGCACCTCGCGCAAATGCTTGTCGGTGATATGCGTATATACCTGCGTCGTTGAGATATTAGAGTGGCCGAGGAGCGCCTGCACGCTGCGCAGATCGGCGCCGTTTTCAAGGAGGTCGGTGGCAAAGGAATGGCGGATGACGTGCGGCGTCACCTTGCGCGTGATGCCAGCCTTGGTAGCATACTTTTTTACTATCCTTTCAATCGAGCGCGGAGTGAGCCTCAAATCTTTGGCAGTTTTGTGCGCCTTGCCCAGCTGAGTAAACAACGCATCGTCGAGGTCGGCGCGCTTGGCTTCGTATTTTTTAATCGCCGCCTTGGCAGTGGGGGAGAGGAATACCACGCGGACCTTTTCGCCCTTGCCGCGGACGGAGAATTCGTCGCGCGAAAGGTCGAGGTCACGGTTTAAAGAGCAAAGCTCGGAGACGCGCAACCCGGTCGAGAAAAAAAGCTCAAGTATCGCCTTGTCGCGCAGCGCCGACACCGAGTCGCCGGATGGGCCGCTCATCAATCTATCCAATTCATCTGCAGTAATAAGGTCGAGATCGCGTTGGCCGACCTTAGCTAACTCTATACGCTCTGGATTTAGCGACTCGATGCCGCGCTTGCGCAAAAATTTTAAGAATGCGCGGATGGAGATCATGTAGTAATTTTGCGTCTTCAGCTTCATCGTGCCGGTTACCCCCGGCTCGCGGTTAAGATAGAGGCGAAACTCGCGCACGGCGCGCTCGGTTATCGCTCCCGGATTGGCGAGTTTGCTATGCTTTAAAAAACGCGTCAGGTACCGGTCATAATTCTCCACCGTTTTAACGCCGCGGCCCTTTTCTATCTCGAGATATTCCAAAAATTGGGATTTCAATCCCCGCAGATCATTCATACCACGAGTGTCGCACAATATTACCTCGGTCCGCAAGCCACGTTTCTTGCCTGTGATATATTGCATAGATGAGCATCTATATAGTTGCCTATGGGGATTGAGGCTCCTGCACGCGACACGATTAACTCAGTACTTAAGTGGCTGCTGCTGATAGTCGGCGTTTGTACCTTCGCCGGGCTCATTTGGGCGGCCAAAATAACCTATAGCACCGTGCCGCCGCAACCGGAGCAGTTTGTCAGCGTCTCCGGAAATATCGTAATGACCAACGACGACATTGTCGCCGGGAAGGCGGGCTTTCAGCGTGCGGACCTGATGGACTACGGCAGTCTTTATGGGATGGGTTCATATTTTGGCGAGGACTACACGGCTCAATATCTGCACGCGCTCGGCGTCGCGGTCGAAAATAACATTGCGCAATCGCGCTATTTTCAAGGATTCGATCAATTGTCCCCGGATGACCAAAATGTCGTACAACGGGAGATGCAGGGAATGCTGCAAGGAGTTGATCTCACGCAAGAGCGTGCCGCCTTGCCGGACCCGCTCGCAGATGCGATTGGCACGTTGCGCACAGACATTGCCGGCAAACTGCTTTCGGGAGACCCCGCCAACGGGTGGACGGGCGCACGCACGCTAAACTCGGTGAGCGCGGCGCAAACCGCAGACTTCCTCATCTTCTCATCGCTGACGACCGTTGCGCGGCGTCCGGACGGGAGCGCTTCATGGACGCAAAATTGGCCCTATGAGCCGCTGGTGGGCAACACGCCCACCACGAGCACCTTTATATGGACCTGGGTGAGTTTTATGTTTACGTTCTTTTGCTTCGGCTTGGTGATATTCGTATATGAATATTTCCTCAACCGCCGGGATACTGCGCCTAAGGAGTTTGCACTTACGGAGTTTCGGCCGCTCACCGAGAGCCAGCGCAAAGTAGGCAAATTTTTTTTGGCCGTGGCGGCGGTTTTTCTCGCCCAGCTCGGCGCCGGAGTGCTCATGGCGCACGATTATGCGGACCGAGTAAGCTTTTACGGCATTACTATAAACAATTTTTTGCCGTTTAACTTTTTGCG
>JAGWIT010000057.1 GCA_028866155.1 Patescibacteria group bacterium | reverse complement strand
TGGAAGAATTAATCCGCTGGCACTCGGATCAGTCATTTATCAAGGAGAGTCGTTGATATTGATAATTTTAGGTTAGGAGGTACACTACTTTTATGCAGAACAACTATGTTTGGCTCGGTATTGGCATCATCATCGCTATCGTTCTAGTCGGCGGCATACTCTTTTTGCGCCCGCATGCGGCCGTTGCCCCTACGCAAAGCACGACGGCTACAACGACCACCGCTTCCACCACCTCCGTATATCTGGGCAACGGTGTGACCGCCAACCTCCCGCCCGGCGCGACGATTAAGATTGTCGGCGGCGTCAATCCGCCTTCGCTTGCGGGCTCGATTAATATAGCAACTGATCTCCCTGCGGATGCACAGGCGGCGCTGCGCACGCAGGAGCAAACGCTCATCGGGGAGCTCCAAAAGGACCCGACGCGCGCCGACCTCTGGCTCCAGCTCGGCGTCGACCGCAAAATAGGTGCCGACTACCAAGGCGCTATTGCCGCATGGACCTATGTCGCGCAGGCAGGCCCGGCCTCTATCAACTACGTTGCGTATGGCGACCTGGGCGACCTGTACATGAACTTTGTCAAAGACTATCCGAAGGCCGCGGCCAACTACAAAGCGGCGATAGCCATTAACCCGACTGTCATCGACTATTACCGCTCACTCTATAACCTCTACCGCTATGACGACAACAACCTTGCCGCAGCAGCAGCTATTGTGGCGCAAGGGCTCAAAGCCAACCCCAATAATCCCGACCTGCTTCAGATGCAGCAGCAGCTTTCGGGGAGCACCCAATAGGCATGAACCGCTTTTTTACTAAAACATTTTTCGCATTCTTTTTTGCCTTTTTGGCCATTATCGGCATCGCCTTCAGTGTGATGCTCTATACCGCGGCCCAAGTGTCGCCATCGGTTGACAATGTCGCCGTGCCGCGGTAAGTTGCTTCTTAAGGGCCGCGAAGACAGCAGGAACTCTGAGGCATAGCCAAAGAGGTTAATACATAAGAAATCCTGCCGAGAGGTCGATTCTACAGCCCGAAGGGCATTTTTTATTGCCCAAAAAATAAAGAAATCACATGGCAATCACCAGACAAAAGAAAGGAGAAATAGTAGCCAAGGTGGAGAGTCTTGCCAGGCAGGCGAAGACCATCGTCTTTGCCAACTTCAAGGGTCTCAACGTCGCGTCCCAAAACGAGATGCGAAAGAGCTTGCGTGCGCAAAACATCGGCTACACGGTCGCCAAAAAGACCCTGCTTCGCCGCGGCCTTGAGGCCGGCGGCTTCAAAGGGCAAATGCCCGAGTTCAACGGCGAGATAGCGGTTGCCTACGGCAATGATGAGCTTGCGCCCGCGCGCGAGGTGGCGGTCTTTGTAAAAAAGTTTCCTAAACAGCTCGCCCTCGTGGGCGGCGTGTTCGGCGGCGCGTATGTCGGCAAGGATGAAATCATATCGATAGCGTCTATCCCGGGCATGCAGGCGCTCCGCACGCAGTTCGTACAGCTTATCAATAGTCCTATTCAAAGGTTTGCGGTCGTGTTGAACGCAAAAGCGGAGAAAGGCGAATAAAAATTAATTGCGCAAAATTCGTTAGAATTTTGTAAATATAAAATTGTATGGCAGATGAAACGGCAGTAGTTGAAGCTCCCAAAGAGGAAGCAAAAAAAGAAGTGTCAGGCAAGTTCAAAGAACTTATCCAATCGGTCGAGAAGATGACGGTGCTCGAGCTCCACGAACTCGTCAAGACGCTCGAAGAGCATTGGGGTGTGTCTGCGGCGGCAGTCGCGGCGGGCCCCGCCTCTGCAGGCTCTGGCGAGCCAAAGGAAGAGAAGTCTTCGTTCAACGCGCATCTCACCGATGCGGGCGCGGCTAAGGTCCAGGTCATCAAGGCGGTTAAAGACGCGCTTGGCCTCGGCCTCAAAGAGGCAAAGGACCTCGTCGATGCGGTTCCGACCGTGCTGAAAGAGGGCATGAAGAAAGAGGACGCCGACAAGCTCAAAGCGGCCGTAGAAGCCGCCGGCGGCAAAGTTGAGCTTAAGTAATCTCAAAAAACGTTTTTTACCCAACCCCCCGCCGGCTTATAAGCCGGCGGGGGGTTGTTTTGCACAGGCGTAGTATTGTGCTTCTTCATAATAAGCACATACTTGAGGTAGTCGGACCACTTGCCGGAGGAAGCTGCCATGGGTTTGCCATTCCTGCCGCTCATCTACATCGCAATCTACTGTCCGTGGCTTTTGCCATATTTTCTTCCCCCTTCTCCGCCTCAGCAATAAGGCGAGAAGGAGGTGAAGCTCCAGCATGCTTGCGGGGCTTCTTTTTTTCTCCACTTTGCGCTCGGCGCTTCCTTCAACTAGAATATGCAGGCGTTACTGCATTTTACCGTATGTCTGACCCGCTTGAAAAACTCTTCGGCAGCTCGCCGCGGCTCAAGCTCCTCCGCCTATTTTTGTTCAACCCGCGGCAATCGTTCACCCTCCCTGAAGTCGCTCAGCGCTCGCGCATCAAAGAGCGCGAGGCGCGCCGCGAGCTGGGGCTCCTGCTCCAGATTCAAGTAATAAAGAAGGTGCGCCGCTCGGCGCGCGCCATGGGCGCGCGCTATATATTGAACGATTCGTTCAGATACGCGGGCGCGCTCAAACACCTCCTGCTCAACGCTCCCGAGCGCGGCAACGATCTCTATGAGCGCGTGCGCCGCGCAGGCACGATAAAACTCTTCGTGCTTGCCGGCGTCTTCGTGGACGAGTGGGAGGAGAGGCTCGATATCCTCGTGGTGGGCGACCGCATCAACGAGCGCAAGCTGCGCGAGGGAGTGCGCCGCTTTGAGAGCGAGATAGGCAAAGAGCTCCGCTACGCGCTCCTCACCACCGACGACTTCTTTTACCGCCTCAACATGAACGATCACCTGGTGCGCGACGTGTTCGACTACCCGCACCGCATAATTGAAGACAAGCTCAATATAGGCCTCAAATAGGCAAGGGAACACTCGTTCTCGGGCCTCCGAGGGACTATCCACACGGCCTCCGGTAGGGGGTCTTTAGCTTGCTACAATTAAGGTGTCGATTATTAACACGTTCGTTATTCATTATTTCTATGATCGTTCAGAATTGGGCGCAGGTATTCCAGCAGTCGTTCTATAACCTGCTCTACGGAGTAGTCAACTTCATTCCCAACTTCTTGTTGGCGGTTATCATTTTTATTATCGGATGGGCAATAGCGATCTTGCTCGACAATATCATCGAGCAGGCGATCAAGGCGATCCGCGTGGACCATGCGCTCAAAGCCGCAGGGGTAGAGAGTGTGGTGAACCGTGCGGGCTACAACTTAAACTCCGGCAAGTTCTTGGGAGTCTTGGTCAAATGGTTCGTCATCCTCGTGTTCTTCATGACGTCGCTCCAGGTGCTCCAGCTCTCACAGGTAAACTACTTCCTCCAGCAAATCGTGCTGTCGTTCATACCGCAGGTCATTGTGGCCGTGCTTATTCTTCTTGTCGCGGCGGTCGTCGCTGAGGTCGCGCAAGGAGTGGTTGCGGGGGGGGCGCGCGCAGCAGGGATACGCTCGGCCGGTTTTGCCGGCACCGTTGCCCGCTGGTCGATTTGGATCTTTGGCATCATCGTGGCGCTCAGCCAGCTGGGCATTGCAACCGCCTACTTCCAGACGCTCTTCACCGGTTTGGTCGTGGCGCTCAGCCTCGCGTTTGGCTTGGCCTTTGGTTTGGGGGGCCAGGATACCGCGGCGCGCTTCCTCGAGAAGACCCGCGAAGACATGAAGGGCAAAATGTAACTAATCTTCTAGGATTTGAGAAAAAAGCCCCGTTTTTGGGGCTTTTTTTGCACTTCATTGACTTCCATATAGCCTTCCTATATACTCACTGTACAGATGTTAACGACCACTAATCAAGCGAAATTGCGGCGATGAGCTTGCGACTTTAGTGTTGCTTGTTTGTCCCGCGAAGAGCGGGATTTTTGTTTGCCAAAATCTGTCAAAGGTGCCGGTGTTTTTTGACAACAAAATGCCATTACGCAAACCACTTTCCTAGTGGGTCTTTTCAAGGATGCGGAAATGGACAAAGGTAAAAAATTGTAAAAGTTCGAAACAACAAATTATTGCGGTTCTCAAGCTTTCTTTCTCTCTCACTGAGAGAAGGAAACAAGTTAAGGGCGTATGGTGGATGCCTAGGCTTAAAAAGGCGATGAAGGACGCGGCGTGGCGGCGATACGCTTCGGGGAGGTGCCAAGCAACCTTTGATCCGGAGATGTCCGAATGAGGAAACTCAGCAGAAAGAGATTTCTGTTACTTTTGGTTT
>JAGWIT010000012.1 GCA_028866155.1 Patescibacteria group bacterium | reverse complement strand
CTCGCGCTTAATCAGTTGATCTTCGCTCTGCACGATCAGCAACATATATTCGCGCATCCAAGCGAGTACGTTAAGGCACTTTGCTTTTTCAGCATCTATGTCTGCTTGAGTCGGAAATTTCCCCGGCCACAAAGATTTTCCATCGCCATTAAGAATTGGATAGCGGCGAAAGACGTTTTTGGTACTTCCATTTGCAAAGAGTTTTTCAAGACGGCGCAACAAAGAATCTTCGTGGAGTGGCGTACCAATAAATATCATGCGCGTGTCCTTATCTCCAGCAGGGAGTACATCACCAGTGAGCCAATCAAAAAGCTTATCCCTGCTCTCCTGAGTGCGTACAGAATCGGGATCTTCTATGTCGTCGCAAATAATCAAATCAGGGCGGTGTTGGTAATGGCGCATACCGCGAATACTCTGCTCTACTGAGCCAGTAGATATCTTTGCACCGTATTGGGGGAGGATAAGGGAATGTGCGCCCCATTGGTTACTCTCCTCTCTAAATGGTCCCAGGTCGGCTCTAAGAGCTTCGTTATGCTCTAGCTCACGCTTGATAGCCTGTAGGTGTGTCTGAGCCTTTATCTGCGTCTGCCCGAGGATAATCGGGTACTTCTTTTGCTGCTCTCCAAGAATGGACCAAATTACATACGAGAGGGTTACTATCGTACTTTTGCCACTGCCGCGAAAGGCAGTAATAACGATGTTTTGTAGCTCGGGATTTTCAGTAAGTTGAAACAGCTCTTTATGGAAGTCGGCGGTGCGGTACTTTACATATGCTTTGCCGAAGTAGTAGTGGAAAAACCAAAAGTGGCTTTTACGCACCATAGCCAAGCGGAAGGAGCGGTTATGGATCATGCGATCAATAACGCGCTCCTCCTCGTCGCTCAGAGGTTTCGATCGTACAAATTCGACGACATCAAGCTTCATGTGGTTTTTGTGGTAGCCCAAGTTGGAGAGCAACTTTCAAATCGGCCTCTTCCTCAGGGGAGAGAGGCTTGTCCTGATTCTCTATTTTTGCCGTGACTTCAACCTTGTCGCGGAATTTAGGATTGCGATGTCTGAGCCAAAAACTGATAGCCGACCAATTCTTGTCGCGTATAAGGCTGAGCAACTGACTTTCGCTCATATCATTCACCAAAGCCTCGCCCTCGACCAAGGCGGTTTCCATTTCCTTGCGGAACTCCTCGTCCTCCGTGCGCCAGCGATACACGCTGTTGCGAGATACTCCTACTTTTTCGCACGCGACTTGAACAATTGGGATTTTCTTAAGCTCCGCAAGGAATGAGTCCTTAACTTTATTTTTCTTCATAACCGTTGGAGATTACGCGAGCTTTCTTGCCCGTCAGTTTTTCATAGCGTTTGATAGACAAGTCGCAGAAGCGCGGCTCCAACTCCACCAAATAGGCACGGCGTTTGAGCTGTTCGGCCGCTATCATCGTGCTCGCTGAACCAGAGAATGAGTCGAGAATAATATCGCTAGGCTTAGTACAGCGGCGTATTGCTTTCTCGTGAAGCTTCGGCGGCTTAGAAGTTGCGTGCTCGTACTCTTTGCCAGATAAGCGTTTAACCATCCATAAATCGAGATGATCCAGAGTTTCCTGTATTAGGTTATTTCCAGTCGTTAGCTCCTTATTCAGCACCTCGTTAAGGTTTTGAATATTTTTGGCGGTGAACGGACGACCACGCACCCCATAAGTACAAGGCTCGTACACTTTTGAGAACGCCACGCCTGGCGTGGGATTTTGTGCGTTTTTGATCCACAGGCAGACGCGCTTGTTTTCAATTCCAAGCTCTCTGTAAAGGTCCTGTATATATCCGATGTAGGTTTCGTCGCTCCAGTAGAAGACGTGGATATCAGGCTTGGATACTGCCAACGCGGCAGCCATGCTCTTGCGGAGGAATTCCTTGTACTCGTCGTCGGTGCGAGTGTCGTTTACGTTGCCCCCGTAATTCTGTTTTCCCGAGAAGCCCTTATCGTAATCCACGCCTCCTTTCAGGTTATAAATCGGGTCACTATATATCATTGAGGCGCGTTCCTTGCCGAGCAGTTTTTTGAGTACTGCTGGATTGGTAGAGTCGCCGCAGATGAGGCGGTGACCACCCAACGTAATCAAGTCACCGAGTTTTGTTTTTGGCTTGGTGATTTTTGCGAGTTCTTCTTCGACAGCGAATTGATCGCCCTCTACTTCTAGATTCTCTGTCCAAATATCATCCAGTGCAGCCTTATCGAAGCCAATATCGGTAAGCGTGTCCAAGCTGAATGTTTTAAGTGCTTCAAAATTCCACTCCCCGTCGTTCAGGTTGCTCTCAAGCGCAATTTTATTTTTCTCCTCGCTCGTAAGCGGACGGCTCGGGACAAGCACTGTCACTTTCTCGATGCCTAATTCAATCAGTGCTTTTTTGCGCTGATTGCCGGAGAGTATATTGTCATCAGTATCCAACACGATGACATCATGGAAGCCACGCTCCTGCAGTCTGCTTTTCAGCTTTGCAAACGCCTCCTTGGTAATGGTTCTCGGATTCTTCTTCCACAACTTAAGCTCACGCACTTTTCTTTCTTCTGGATGCCAAATTATTTTTTTCATATTCACGTTATTAATTACCCTAATAACGAGAAAGCCCACTTCGCGGGGAAGTCTCAGGGAATCAACGAGTGACTCTCAAAGGCTTTCTCTACGAAGTGGGCGTGGCAACGAGTGCGAGGCACCACTAGTAATATTCAGTTGTACATTTATTGTACCCCTTTCTCTTTTGCGTGCCAAGTCTTGCCACTGCTGCGGTGTATAAGCTCGCGGCGGGCTTTGGCCTTTAGCTGTGTCACTTTTTCTTTGAGATCGTCGGCAAATTTTATAGGCAGCCCATCCTTGGGCATCATCAGCTCAATTTCGCCCTTTTTGTAACGCTTTTGGAGATCGGGAGGGAGGAGATCGATGAGAGAGACGCCGAGCGCAGGGTCGGTCACAAGGGCATCATTACCGGCTTTGAACATCCGTCCCTTTTGAGCCACTTTTTCGAAGCTAGAAGTATCGCGAAAATTCCTCGTATGGAGGGTTATATCGGTGAGATAAACGCGCTCTTTTTCAGACATATCCTAATTATATGCCCGTTCAGGAAAAACCTGTGCACGTTTAAATCACGCAATAAAAATAAATAGTGTGTCAATGGTCGCGCAGTGGTAAAATGAAGATCTAATGAACCACATTAGGGTGCTGTCTCGGATGCATTACAGGCTGGCTAATATTAAATTTTATGAAAATAGCGATTTTCGATGTTTCGAACGGCAGCTGCGCGCTCGCTGTTTGCCAAAACGGGAACAGTCTAATGTTGGACTGCGGGAGCCACGCTGAAAAAAATTGCCCCGTAGATAAAATTAACGCTTTGCGAATTCCGAATGGGTGGTTGGGACATATGAGGAATTACGTCTCCAACGGCCTTCAGTATCCACTTACGCAACTGGTAGTGTCTCACCCGGATGTAGATCATATAAAAAATATAGAGAAGGTCCATACAAAATTTACCCCTTACCTCCTGCATAGGACTTACATAGAGGAGTTTCCGCCAGCAGTTGTTCATAATGAGGACGAGAGCTATCAGTACTATCGAGATAAAGTTCACGCAACGTATACAGGCACTAATCCGCAAATGCCCAACTGGGGTTTTACCAGTAGGGCCTACACCATCCCGATGGCAACCCTAAAGACGGACGCCTTATTTGGTGAGTCAAAGCTGAAAAATAATTCCAGCATTGTATACCTGTTACAGTACGGCAGTTTTAGGATATTGTTTTGCGGCGATTTGGAAGGGGCCGGTTGGGATTGGCTGATCGACAACAACTACGGAGGCTTCAAAGACGAGATATCCAAAGGCGTTGATGTGCTCGTCGCTTCGCACCACGGGCATACTTCAGGGTACTCACAAAAACTGATGGACCTCATCGGTTCGCCCAAGCTCTCAATTCTCTCAAAAGGTTCTGAGACGGGTGAGGAAACGGATGTTGACAACAGGTACTCTGCAAATTCGGCCGGGCTGTCCGTTACCGGGCTGACTCTAAAAAATGTTGCCAATAAAAAGACTCTTACCACGCGCTCGAACGGAAGTATCTATATTCAGGTCGATGCGCTCGGGGTACCGACTATTTACGCGGATACCATCTAATAAGTTATGCCGGAAAGCAAAGCGAGACACACGTCTTATTCTAAAGAAGAGCAAGAGCTGCTTGCTGATATAGAGATTGCTCGCAAGGGCTTATACGTGTTTAAAGATTCTGGCGAGAAACAAAAATGGGTAGATCTACTGGATAAGGCTGAGGGCGAAATTACCGGAGGGAAAAATTATGTCTACGCCACTAAGTTAGTCGGTCGGGTCAATGAGGTGGTTGACCAACTATGGAAAAGAATATTCCGCTGGCAAGACATACAGAGGCAGGTCACAACGGTATTTGTAGTAGCCATTCCCATCGAACTGCTTGCGATAGCCGCGTATTTTTATTTTGTGAATATTGCTGAGCATGGATTGTATACAGCAATGCTGTTCGGCTTGTTGGGCGGCTCTCTCGGTGTCGCTTTGAATATTGGCAAGGATTTACAAATCGATAGCTCTAACCGCTTGCAGATGCTACGGCTGATATTAAGGCCGTTCATTGGCGTCATTTCCGCGATTGTTTTGTACGCCTTATTGCAAACAAAAGTTTTGGTAGTAGCTCCCAGTGCAGATGCTGGAAGCGTACTTATCCTCCTAAGCGTTTTTGCCGGTTTTTCCGAACGCTTTATCGTTAAGGCCTTGAGTGATTACATCCCATCAATAATTGGTCACAGCAAAGAGGCATGAAAATGGATGTATTTAAACGCTGGGACTTCAAATCATTTCTCATTTTCGCCGCCATTGTCGCAGTCGTCTTTATAGGCGCGAACTTCTTTAGCAAATATCTCTCGCAGATTGCCTATGTCATTTTGGCGATTGAACTGGTATTTGTAGTAGCGGTGACGTGGAGCTTGGCAGTGCACGCCGTACTCAAATCTCTGTTCGGCGTGAGTGCGGGTCTCTCACTGATTATCTTTCTAGCACAGGCCTATTGTGCGGTGCCAAATTACGCGCGGACCGCCGATGATGCCCTTAAATCATTAGTGGCTTTCGGGCTTGTATATGTGGGGATCCAGTTTTTCTGGTCTCTCTACAAAGAAGCGAAGGAGAGGTCAAAAACTCTTAAGGAAGCAAACGACAATAAGCGCCCATGGATAGCACTGATTCCGTTCGCCCTATTCACAGGCCTGTTTGCATGGCAGGTTATCCAAGTGTTGCTGCCCATTGTTCAGACCCTTTGTATATATCAAAAGTGACACAGTCAAACCTCATTCCTGTGTCACTTTTGTAACTTTTTGACGCGCTCAGGACGCGTCGTTTGAGTAGTGTAAAATGAAGCTATTCCGTCAAGCAGGGCTTGGTATCAAAAAGTCCGAACTCGAGACGGCCCGCAGTAACGTGCTCAGTTATCCCGCCAGAGACCGTTATAGGTCTCGAGCGTCCGAGACGGATGCTTAGCAAATATTTTTGAAGCTATATAATTAAGAATATGAAAAAGCGTCCTGCATGGGTGTGGATAATCTCGGCTTATTATTTGGTAACACTAATTTCAAGTGTTTTCTTTGTAATTTCTTTAGGAAATAGTCAGCAGTTGGTAGGCCCTCTGAATCCTATTAGCCAGATTCTTATTTCTATCAATTTATCGATAAATGCTGGAGCTGCAGTGACTTTTTTCCTTCTTAAGAAGATTTCAATCCCTCTTATGATCATTGCATTGGTTTTGGGCATCATAGGAACTTTAGTAAATCTATTCACTACTAATTTGATTCAAGTTATCGGCTGGTTTGGCTTAGTGGGAATAATTGGTTACATACCACCAATACTTATTGTGTTATACGCAAAACACCTTGCTAAAAAAGCCATGCTCACTTAGTCCTTATAGTGCTCGAGACGCGTCGATAGGCCCGTGTAAAATGTAGCTATTCCGTCAAGCAAGGTGGCACTGAAAAGTCCGAACTCGAGACGGCCCGCCCGAAGACTTTTTGTATCGGACCAACTCTGAGGCCTGAGGCGACAGTGCGGTCCTAAGACTTGTTTAATTTTTAGAAAACGAAAACCGCAGGAGAGGAGTTGGACCTCTACTGCGGTTCAGTACTTAAGCTGCGGTATCAATCTTTTCGACAGCTTCCGTAATTTTCTTTTGCTCGTTCTGGACGCATTGCTCCAGCCATTCCGAAATATTCATCCCTTTGGGAGATTTATAGACCGTAATGTCGAAGCCGATATGTTCCTCATTTACCGCGCTTTCGCCCAAACGGTTTGAGGCGGGAGCGGCCATTGCCGAAGGAGCAACCGAGAGAACGAGTTGCGCTTTCTTTGCCTGCTCGTCCAATCGCAGAAGCGCCTTTTCGAGCGTGTCTAATGCGTCGAAGACCATACGCTTCTTTGGGCTCTTTCGCCACCACCGCGTAGGCGGCGTGTACGGAACAGCGCCGACTTGAGCGAGAAGCGAGCCGTCGCCACCGAGAATCAGGAGCCGCTCATTCTCCCAACTCATCGGCGTACTATATCCGATGAATGGGTCCGGATCGCATCGGTAACAGCGGAGCGATTGCAAGTGTCTCGCTCCGAGTTCGTTATCAATGCGCTCTACCTTGAGCGCGGTGATTTTCTGTCCCTGCCCGAGATACTGCTTGAGCCAGGGAAATTCGCGATGAAAAGCGTTAAGCTTCGAACCTCTCACGGGTGTTGCATGTGTGGTCACGACTTCCTCCATTGTGGCGTCCCGCTACGTTGTCACCGGCAATCCCTGCCGGTGCAGATGGGAGCTATGCTGAAATGAGCTTAACCATCTATGGTGGTAACAGATTTCAAGATTTTGTCAAATGCACCGCGAAGGGATTCAAACTTGGTGGTGAAAGATGTCCAGAAAAGCATGTTGAGTGATAGAATTATTTCTATGAGCAGAACCTACACGTATTTTATAACCCTCGTCGGCGCGGTATGTGTCTTCTTCATCATCCGCCTGTTCTTCTTTGCCGATTTGAGTTCGAGAACCGTGCAGAGCGACGTGATCCAAGGCATCCTCATCGGTTTCGGGCTCGCGGTTGTCACCGTGCAGGTGTACGGCAGGCTCAAAGGCACGGTAACAAAAACAAACGGCTGGACCACCATGTACGGATGCGGCGAGCCCGGCAACGGCATGTTCTTTCGGGCTGCGCAAGCGTTGGTGTTTGTCGGTCCGATAAACGTCCCCCAAGAATCGATGTACTGGTTCACGAACGCGGACGGCGCGGGCCAGACGCTCTCCGGAACGCAGAACTATCTCATGCACTTCCCGGCAGGTCAGCTCCCGCCCAACGACGCCTTCTGGTCGCTCACCATGGGCGATGCGAAAAATCGTTTCGTGCCGAATCCGCTCAAGCGGTATAACGTAGGCGATCGGTTAGGACTTGTGCCGAACGCCGACGGCTCGGTCGATGTGTACATCCAGCACGACGCTCCGGCAGGCCATGAGTCGAATTGGCTTCCCGCGCCGACTGGCAATTTCATACTCTGGTTGCGCGTATACATACCCAGCGCGGCGATCCTTAACCGCGAGTACAAAATACCGCCAGTCGTCAAAATAACATGATGCCTATGGGATACGAACATTTGCTCATATTCAGCGGGATCTGCATCGCGACATGGCTCCTTGTTATCTATTTGGTGCCCCGCCTCATGCTGTCCATATACAAGAGGGCGGCCCTCTCTCAAGGGTTCGGCGATGGCCCTATTCCGGTCAATACGCTCTATACGCAACCACAAAATCTTTTTAGAGACCCCCTCACGCCGCTTCCACCCGGAAGCTCGAAGTTGATGAACGTCGGCACGAATCGTGACACGCTCTATGTGGTTGGTTGGCTTGATCTTTCAAGAGGATCTCAAGTCCTGCATGTGCCGGACATGGCCGGTCGCTACTACAGCGTGCAATTCACCGATCCGTCGAAGAACATCAATTTCGCTTACGTCGGCAAACGCGCCACCGGAACGTATGCGGGCGATTACCTGATTACGGGGCCGGGTTGGAAAGGAGCCGTGCCGCAAGGAATGAAACAGATATCCTCGCCGAACAATGCGGTGCTCGTGGTCGGTCGCGTGTTTGTCGAGAACGACAACGATCTTTCGACCGCCTACAATCTTGCAAAGCAGATACAGCTTTCGCCACTGAACCAATAACCCCGCCGAGATTCGAACTTTTTCTCGAAATTAAAATCGCTATATTTTAAACCATAAGCGAAGGTGCGACGGGAGAGCTTTCGTATCCCTTCGACCCACAGTAAATATCTTTTATCGAAAACCCGAGCGCCTGTCGGTTATAAATAACAAAAGCCCCGTTCGTGACGGGCTTTTGTTTGTGCACGAAGTTATTTTTCGTCTAGTTTTGGCAGCCTGTATTAGAGTTGTTGTAGCCGGTCGCTCCCGGCTCCTGTCCGACTGCGCCACCATGATACCCAGGCGTTCCACCGAGCGCGCCTAAGAAGCCGAAGTTACCATTTACATCGGCAAATGCGCCGTGAACTGCGCCGCAAGCCGAAGCTTGCGAACCATCTCCTGAACCGGCTGCCAATGCCGGAGCCACCATCGCACCGAACATAACTGCAGTCGCACCAGCACCAAGTAATGCTTTTTTAATATACATATCTTTTTATGACTAACTTGTAATACCTGCATTGTAACGCTCGCCGGGCTAGAATCAATGAAGAGGGTTGGTTGAGAATGAGACCAAAAAAAAGCTGCTTAAAACACCTCATCTGGGACTTGGCCCTCAAATATTGAATCCCGGGCGACCCTCAAACGGGCGATTTGCTATACTATCCTTACTTCGGGCTTATTATTTAATAATCACAAAACTATATGAACCGAGTCGTACACTTCGAGATCCAGGCGAAGGATGCAGACAAGATACAGAAGTTTTATCAAGATGTGTTTGGTTGGGAGATTACCAACGCAGGCGCCGAGTATGGCGGCTACCGGATGGTCAAAACCGGCGAGCCGGTGCCGAAGGATATGGCCTCGGTCGGCATCAACGGCGGAATAAGCCCGCGCATGAGTGACTTGCCCGCGGCAGGCGGCGGCATCAACGCGTTTGTGTGCATTATTGGAGTCGATGATATAGACGCGTGCATTAAAAAAATACTCGCCGCAGGAGGCACCGAGCAGGTGGCTAAAACCGATGTGCCTCATGTGGGACTTCTTGCCTACTATAAAGACCCTGAGGGCACTATCTTTGGCATCCTACAGCCGTCGTCGGAGATGGCCGGTGCAAAATAAACGTTAGTGCGCGGTGCAGGACTCGAACCTGCGACCCTCCCCACGTCAAGGGGATGCTCTACCAACTGAGCTAACCGCGCGCAGGTAGACAATAACAAAAAATATTCAAAAAAAGAAGCACCGCCAAAAAGTCGGTGCTTGTTGTTTAGAAACCCAATTCGCACAAACACGCGAGGACCGACTCGGTGCATCCGAGACCCTTGCTCCACGGAGCAATACCGGCAAGGATGACCTTTCGCGGGCGCAATAAGCGGTGCGCCCGGTACCAATACACGCCGGGGATCCGGGTCTGCTTGTACCGCGCAGGCAAATCTGGATGCTTGCGATTCCACAGGAGCGATATTCCGGCAAAATCGGGAAAGTTTTCGTAGAGAGGCTCCGTGAGGCGCGAGTCTGCGGCGAGAATAAACGTAACCTGTGCCGCTCCTTGGAACGCCTGCAGGCCGCTCTTGAGATCGGTGGGCGAATCTCCGACGATGACACACTCCATTTCGTCCATCGGTACGCCTGAGCGAAAGCTCAATTGATTCCCAAAACGCTCCAGCGCCCTCTCTTTTTGTCCGTATTTAGGCACCACATAAGTTGTGTAGCGGCTTTTTTTGAGGTTGCTCTCATCAACAAACGCCAGATTGAGATCATTATCCTCCCGGCCGGTAGCTATCAGAGAGTGCAGTTCTTCCCGCTGCGCATACCCTTCGTCGCCGTGATGATCGAACTGGATGCGATACTCAAGAGGCGCAACATCTATATCAGCATCTGCGCGATCGACAGAAGAAAGATTTCTTTTGTAGCGGTCGCCTTTATAGAGCCGGTCGAGCATTTCAAACGCCTGCGGGCGCCACTGAGGTCCCCCAAGCAATGTCTCATAGTCGCGGTCGCAGATGTAGCCGCCGTTTTTGAGCACATAGATGCCGGTGCCAAAACCGTTGAAGGCATCGAAGTTCAGCAAATACCCCCACTCGCGAACCTCTTCGGGCTTGTGAGTGAGTGTCCCGTCGGGCAGGCGGATCTTCGGCCGGAGCCGTTTAAATCCATACGCAACCGAGCGGGCATAGGTCCCGCTGTCCATCCCCAACTCAAGGGTTTGGGCAGAAGACGTCATGACCGCATACTCCTCAAGCCGCCGGCGTATCTCTTTGCCGGCCGAGATCTCACTCTCAGATGGATGTTCGACCGGATGAGGATTGCTTTGTATCGTGCCGTCTTTGTCGAGCACGATGAGTTTTTTTCGTTTGGCTTTTTGGATTATCGGAATATCCCTTTCGTTACAGTCCATTTTCCCCTCTTCCCTTTTCCCGTAATTAAGAACGTGCTTGCGATACCTTATCACTATTGTCTGAAGATTTCATGAGCTTTCCTCATGTTCAAAAATACTATATAACTCAAGGATGAAAATCCTCGCGATAGAAACCTCCTGCGATGAAACCGGCATCGCACTCGTTGAAGGCGAAAAAAAATCCGGTGGCTTTCAATTTAGCGTCCTAGAGTCAGTTTTGCTTTCGCAGGCCACGCTCCATGCGCCCTATGGAGGCGTCTACCCGAACCTCGCCAAGCGCGAACACGAAAAGAATCTGCCGGTTCTTTTGGAAAAACTATTAGAAAAGACGGACCCGGAATCTGCGCAAAAAAGGTCCTCGGCGGCTCCCAGACTATTTTTTGCCACAAATTCCGGATTCGCTCCAGACGCCGTCGCCGTTACCGTAGGGCCGGGGTTGGAGCCCGCGCTGTGGACCGGCATCACCTTCGCGCAAAAACTCGCCGAAGAGTGGAAGCTCCCGCTCCTGCCCGTCAACCACATGGAGGGGCATCTCATCTCATCGCTTGCGCGACTCGAAAATAATAAATACCAAATTTCAAATATCAAACTGCCCGTTTTAGCATTGCTTATCTCGGGCGGCCACACCGAGTTTGTGCTGATGCGCGACTGGTTTGAGTATCAAATTATCGGCGAGACACTCGACGATGCGGTCGGCGAAGCCTTTGACAAAGTCGCGCGCATGCTCGAGCTCCCCTACCCCGGCGGGCCGGAGATAAGCAGACTCGCAGATAAAGCTAGGGTTGCGGAACGGCAACTTGCTGGACACGAACGCCGACCCGCTTCCGAAGCGGTGAGGGTGAATGGGAAGCAAGTTGCCGTGACGCTCCCGCGCCCCATGCTCAACTCAAAAAATTGCCATGTGTCTTTTTCTGGCTTAAAAACAGCCGCCCTTTATACACTGCGCGATGTGACAAAGGTCAGACCTTTGTCACACGAGGAGAAAGCAGCTTTTGCCGCCGAGTTTGAGGATGCAGTCGCCGATGTCTTTGTGGCAAAGGCGCGCCGCGCGCTTGAGGAAACCGGCGCTAAAACATTTGTCATCGGCGGAGGCGTCGCCGCCAACCGCTACATCCGCGAGCGACTGCAGGCGCTCCTGCTCGAAGAATTCCCTGATGTCGAGTTTCGCCTTCCCGAGCTCGCTATAACCGGCGACAACGCCGTGATGATAGCCGAAGCCGCACTTGCGCATCTCCTCAGCGGCGATTGGAGGTTGGAAAAGGGGGATTTCCAAGAAATCCGCGCAATCGGCAATCTCTCGTTGGCAAATATAACCCCCTTCTAAAAAAGCCTTATTTTGATAGGATGGATGGCATGCCCGAGAAGTTTTTAAAGCCTTACAATCCTCAAGAAGTTGAGGCTTCTATATATAAGAAGTGGGAGGAAAGCGGCTATTTCAACCCCGACAATCTGCCGGGAGATAGAAAGGAATCTTTTTCTATCGTGCTGCCTCCGCCCAACGTGACCGGCACTTTACATATAGGCCATGCCTACGAAGATACACTGCAAGATATTGTGGTGCGCTACCAGCGCATGCGCGGCAAAAAAACTCTCTGGATACCCGGCACTGACTCGGCCGCTATCGCCACCCAGGCAAAAGTCGAAAAAGATATTTTAAAAAAAGAGAATAAAAATCGGTATGACCTCGGTCGCGAAGAACTGGTGCGCCGCGTCACCGAGTTCGCCAAAGCGAGCGAGAGCATTATCCTCAACCAAGTGCGCAAGATGGGCGCCTCACTCGATTGGTCGCGCTATGCCTATACGCTCGATGACAAGCGCAACCTTGCCGTCATGACCGCCTTTAAGCGCATGTATGACGCCGGACTTATCTACCGCGGCCATCGAATCGTCAATTGGGACCCAAAAGGACAGACCACCATTTCAGATGACGAGATAATCTACGAAGAGCGCGACGCCAACCTTGTCACCTTTAAGTACAGCAAAGACTTCCCCATCGCCATTGCCACGACGCGACTGGAGACAAAAGTGGGCGATACTGCGGTCGCGGTGCATCCCGACGACGAGCGATACAAAGAGTTTGTGGGCAAAGAATACGACGCGGTCTTCTGCGACGTGCCCATCCATATCAAGATAGTAGCCGACCATGAGGTCGACCCAGCCTTTGGCACTGGCGCACTCGGCGTTACCCCGGCCCATAGCATGACCGACTGGGATATTGCCGACCGGCACAACTTGCCCCGCCCCCAAGTGATTAACGAGTATGCCAAGATATCAACCCCCGGCCGCCTCAACGGCAAGAAAGTGCTCGAAGCGCGCGAAATGATACTCACGTGGCTCAAAGAGAACGACTTGGTCATCAAAGAAGAGACCATCAAGCAGAATGTCTCAACTGCCGAGCGCACCGGTGCCATTATCGAGCCCCTGCCCAAGCTGCAGTGGTGGATAGCGGTCAACAAACCTGTTGAGACCCGTGGCGGCAAAACACTCAAAGAGCTTATGCGCCATGCGGTCGAAAGCGGCGAGATAGATATGCCACAAGAAGGCTTTAGAAGCACCTACTTGCACTGGATAGAGAACCTGCGCGACTGGTGCATCAGTCGGCAAATTTGGTTCGGCCACCGCATCCCCGTGTGGTATCGAGGCGAGGAAGTCTATTGTGACCTTACCGCGCCCGAAGGCGATGGCTGGCAGCAGGAAGAAGACGTGCTCGACACGTGGTTCTCTTCGGCGCTGTGGACCTTCTCGACGCTTGGCTGGCCCGAAGAGACCAATGACCTCAAGACCTACCACCCGACCTCTTTTATGTCGCCCGCGTACGAAATACTGCAGCTGTGGGTGTCGCGCATGATACTCATGAGCGAATTCCACTTGGACCAAGTGCCGTTTAAAAAAGTGCTTATCCACGGACTCGTGCGCGACAAGAGTGGCCGCAAGTTCAGCAAATCGCTTAACAACGGCATCGACCCCTTAGACATGATCGAGAAGTACGGCGCCGACGCGCTGCGTATGGGCCTTATTATGGGCGCCGCTATTGGGAGTGACGTCAAATTCGACGAGCAGCGCGTCAAAGGCTATAAACTCTTCGCCAACAAGGTGTGGAACATTACGCGCTTTGTGCTCGAGAACACCGAGGGCGTGGCGCGCGAGGAGACGCCTACCTACAACGCGACCGACGCGGCGCTGTGGGCTGAGTTTGAGGACTTGGTCACAGAAGTCACGAGTGACACCGAAGAGTACCGCATCTATATGGCGGCCGAGAAGCTCTATCACTATGTGTGGGACCGCTTCGCCTCGGCGATACTCGAGGAGAGCAAGCCCATACTTAAAGGCGATGATGCGGCCGCCAAGCGCTCGCGCCAGCACTTTTTGCTGGACGCGCTCACCGGCTCACTCAAGCTCCTCCACCCGTTTATGCCCTTCCTCACCGAAGAAGTGTGGCAATCACTCCCTGAGAGGTCAGGGTTGTTGATGGTTGAGGAGTGGCCCGCAAAATAGGCTTTATACTGTAGGAGTGCCTGTACTTTCCCCGGCAATGTTTGTCGCGTTTTTAGGAGGCGTCCTGCCCGCCATGCTTTGGCTCGCTTTTTGGCTGTTCGAAGACCGCTGCGAGCCCGAGCCGAAGCGCTATATTTTTTTGACTTTCCTGGCGGGGATGCTGTCGGTCGCGCCGGTACTGCTCATTGAGAAAGGAATCGTGCCGTATGTCGACCCGGAGTTTTTGGCCGGGGCGGCCGCTACGCCGGCGCTCCTTTTGGCATGGGCGACGACGGAGGAAGTCTTCAAATTTGCCGCGGCCTACGTGGTCGCCCTGCGCAGCTGGGTCTTTGACGAGCCCATTGATGCCATTATCTACCTGGTCACGGCGGCACTCGGATTCTCCTCGATTGAGAACGCGCTTTTTTTGTGGGGCGCCCTGCCGCAAGGCGTTTTGCACGGCGTGTTGACCGAGGACCTGCGCTTTGTTGGCGCCACGCTCCTGCACACGCTTTCCTCGGCCACCATCGGCGTCTCTATCGCGCTCTCGTTTTACAAAAGCAGGGCCCTGCGCGCGCTCTATGCATTGACCGGAGTTATCCTTGCCGCCGCGTTGCACACTCTCTTCAATTTTTTTATACTGGGAAGCAGTGGTGCCGCGACCTTCTTCATCTTTTTGTGCATCTGGTTCGGCATCATCGCGATACTGCTCCTCGTTGAGAAAGTAAAATATCCCTCGAGGGACTACTGCTAATACGCAACCCTAACGCACCTATGGCACGAGAAAAACGATCATTGTTCGAGTGGCTCACCGGCGGCGCCGGAGGCGATGATTTCTCCTTCGACGACCTCGATAGCGGCGGCGCCTCCTACGCGCCCGCGGCAAGCCGTAAATTGTCCCTCGGGCGCCCCATCTCTCCCGAGCCTGAACCTGCGGCCGATGAAGCCGAGGGCGAACTCGCGGTGGATGTCTATCAGACGCCGACGCACCTCATCATCAAGGCGATGATAGCGGGCGTGAAGCCCGAAGACCTCGACATCTCTATAACCCGCGACATGGTCACGGTGCGCGGCAAGCGTGAGCGCCACACCGAGGGTACGGCGGGCGACTTTTTCTTTTCAGAGCTCTATTGGGGGTCGTTTAGCCGCACCATTGTGCTCCCGCAGGAGGTTGAGATAGAAGAGGCCGAAGCAACCGAGAAGCACGGCCTCCTCGTCATTCGCCTCCCCAAACTCGACAAGAGCCGGCAGGCAAAACTCAAAGTTAAGTCAAACTAATGTGCTTGGGGCCGGGCTCGAACCGGCGACCCCCTCCTCTTCAGGGAGATGCTCTACCAACTGAGCTACCCAAGCGCCTAAAGACTTTACCACAGGAGGATTATTTTTTCATTATTGCTTTGGCAGGATATTGCCAAAAAAGCTTGAGAGCTGCTGGCCTGCGCTTTGGGCGTGCTGGCCTCCTTGCTGGAATTGCTGATACAACTGTATAAGCCGCTCAAGGTACGGTTGGAGATAATAGTAGTAGGCCGCGCCCGATACGGCAAAAATAGCGAGCCACCACACGATGCTAAAGAATGTCCTCCACCGAGCGCCTCGGCGCATCGCATGGAGCATTTTGTTGGTCTCGCCCGAAAGGGAGATGTTCTGCCGTACAAGCTCCTTGAGCTCCTCTATTTGCTGGTCCACAAAAAAAATTATAACATGCTAGATTAACTGTCTAGCCCGCCTATTGACGAGGCAGGCCCCCGTAGCTCAATGGATAGAGCAATCCCGTCCTAAGGGAAAGATGTAGGTTCGATTCCCGCCGGGGGCACCAAAAAAGTACAAAGGCCAGTTTCAGGAAAATTTTTACGCGCTTCGCGCAGCGAAGCGTATGGCGGAATGGGGCTAAAAACGATTTCGCGATTTCGGATGGACAGGTTCGAGCCGAAGATTTTTTGGAAGGAGGATTTTTTGGAGGGGAGGTCGTCGCTTTCTGCTATTGCATCAAGCATTGACGCGTCTTTTATCCAACCTCGCAGGGGTTCGAGCCATGCGATAGAGCCGCTCTCTAAATCGGCCATATTCTCCTTCAACGACTTCTTGCGGGAGAGAAGGCTTGCCTTCTCGGAGCGGTAGGTTTCCTGCTCAATATCTTGTTCAAGATATGCGTCAAGAAGGCGTTGGAGTTTTTGGGATATGGTCTGTATCTCCGCTCTCGTTTCTTGGGTTAGGACGGCGGCGGATTGCAGGGTTTCCCGCTCGTCCTTCTCGGCGAGCTTGGAAAGCTCCGTCGCCCACTCCTGCGGCATGACGAACTCTTGAAGCGTAGCGGAGAGTTGGGCATCGAGCGTTTCTTCTCTGACGTAGGGCTGGGAACAGTGCACGCCGCCCTTTTTCGTGCATCGGTAGTAGGTGTGGCCTTTCTGCACTTCGGCGGTAATCATCATCCCGCACTCGTCGCACTTGAGAAGGCCGCAGAACGCCTTGGGGACGTTCTTCTGCCTGTGGTGCGGCCGCCCCTTCTTCCGCAAGACGCCCTGCACCTTGCCGAACAACTGCTTGGAAACGATGGGCGTGTAGTTGCCCTCGTACACTTCTCCGGCGTAGCGGAACAATCCGCAGTAGAAGGGATTGGAGAGGATGCGGGTAATGCGGTCGCGGTGATAGGCGTTGCCCTCTTTGGAGAGGAACTTGTGCTTGGCGAAAAACACCGACATGTCTTCAAGGCGGGAGTTGCCCTCGGCGTACAGGGCGAAGGCGGCTTTGATGACTTCGGCCTTCTTCCGGTCGATGATAACGCTTTTCGTGCGCGGGTCGTTGATGTAGCCGACGGGCGCGAGCGAGGGATACTCGCCGCGCTTCGCCTTCTCTCGCAACCCGCGCTTCGTGTTCGTGCTCAAGTCCAAGCTGTACTGGTTGGCGATGCCAAACTCGACGCACATCAAGAGCACGTTGTCGGTCGGGTAGTAGCCGCGTTCATAGGTGCGGATATGCCGGATGGTGGATTGCAAGAGCCACTCGATGATTGTCCCGCCGTCTTGCATATTGCGGGCGAGCCTGTCGAGCTTCCAACAGAGGATGCCCTGCGCCTCGCCACGCTCGATGCGTGCAAGCATCTCGTTGAAGACGGGGCGGCCGGGCAGCTTGGCCGACTGCTTCTCGATGAACTCTTTAGCGATTTGCAATCCTTCCTGCTTCGCAAGCGCACGCAACACCGCCAGTTGGTCTTCGATGGAGCGCACCTGCTTGTCTTCGACATCGGTGGATTTGCGGGCGTAAAGAAAGTAGGTTGTGGGCATGGTTGTATTATAGCATAACCGATAGCGTAAAGTGCAACCGCGCCCTATACTTGTATACATGGGTGATGAAGCACAAAAGCTCGGAGAAAATCTAAAGCGCATACGAACGAAAAGAGCAATATCGCAAGGCGATATCGCGCGAGCATTGAAAGTCCACAAGGGTTTCGTGAGCAACATCGAGCACGGCAAGACGAACCCGACACTGGCAACTATCGCAAAGCTCGCTAAGGCGCTCGGCGTTTCGGTCGGAGAGCTGATGAAATAAACATGACTGTCAAAACAACAATTTCAGAAAAGGATTTCCCTGTGATTCTTTCTAACTACGATTTGGGCGAGTATCGCGGTTTCAAGACATTCGCAAACGGCGCAGGGCAAACGACTCTCTTACTCGAAACGGGCAAAGGAGAATTTGTGTTGCGCTATTACGAAAACCGAACGGACGCGCATGTTGATTTTGAAGTTGAACTTTTCAATTTCTTGCATAGTAAAAATTATCCCGTTCCGGCAATCATCAAAAATCGTTCGGGTGAATTTTTAAGCAAGTACGAAAATAAACCTTACATCATTATCGAGTTTATTGAGGGCGAACACGGCAAAAATCCGAACGATTTTTTTGATACCGTGCAAGCTGCCGAAGTAGTGAAGGTTGTCGCACAACTGCACAACCTCACGAAAGATTATCAGCCCGATTACTTTTCGAGTCGTGAGCCGTACGATGTCGAGTATTGCTGGCGAGAATTTCAGAAAAAACATCCGCACTTGGTGGAAACCGAAAAAGGGAAATGGTTCAAAGAGGAACTCAACAAGTTGGAATTTCCCGCGGATATGCCGAAAGGCCTTTGCCACGCCGACCTGAATTATGGCAATTTTCTTTTCAAAAACGGCAAGGTCGTTGCGGTGTTGGATTTCGACATGAGTTTCTATACCCACGTTATCCACGACGTGGCGAGTCTGCTTTACTGGTGGACATCTCCTATTAAAGACGGGTTCAACGAACGCCGCGCGTCTTTTATCGTTCACGAGTATTGCAAGCATCACGGATTAAATGAGTCGGAGAAAGCCCATATCTACGATGCCTTGAAGCTCATTATTTTGCTCGGCGTAAGTTGGTCGGAGGAAGGCGATTTCGAGGAAATTAAGAAGGCGATAGAACGACTGAATGGAGTGGGAAGGGATGAATTTTACAAAAAGATTTTTAGCCAAAATAAGAACATGAAACTAATAGTGCTTTACGGCCCTCCTGCGGCTGGGAAATATACAATTGCGAAAGCGGTGGCCGAAAAAACCGGATATAAACTTTTTCATAATCATCTGACGATTGACTTGCTCAAGTCTGTTTTCGAGTTCGGCACACCCGATTTTTTTCGGCTCAGCCAAAAAATGCGCTTGGATATTTTCGAGCAAGCCGCAAAAGAAGGTATACCCGGTGTGATTTTCACATTTGTATACGAAAAGCCGAGCGACGATGGATTTATCAAGCAATTGATTGAATGCGTCGAGGGAAACGGTGGCAAGGTTTTCTTTATTCAAATCTACTGCGAGAAAGAAGAATTACTGAAGCGAGTCAAAGAAGAGTCGCGCAAACAGTTTCACAAGGTGAAGTCTGAAGAGGGCTTGCTAAAAACGCTTGCTGACGGCAATCAGACTTCCTCCATTGATTTTGTGGACAGCAAGAAAATTGACAGCACGCATTTAAGTGTTGAGCAAACTGTCTCAACAGTCCTCTCGATAATCGAGAAAGAATAAGCTTATGAGCGACTACGAAAAAATACTACAAGATGCGAAGGAGCAGGATGACGTGCTCGGCCTCATTCTCGTCGGGTCGCGTGGCAAGGGCTTTGAAAACGAGCACTCCGACTATGACGCAGTGATGGTCGTGCGGGATGGTTCCGAGGATGTCTATAAGGACAAATGGGAAGCCGCGCAAGACGTGGATTTATCGGTATACGCCATTTCCGATTTCAAAAAATACGCTGGTTGGGGAAGCCCCGAAGAATGGGATAGATACAACTATGCTCACACCAAAATCCTCGTAGACAAAACGGGCGAGCTACCAAAACTCTGCGAGGAGAAGGGCTACATACCGCAGGAAAAACTCGACAAGTTTATTGATTGGTGGATTGACGGCTATGTAAATGGCGTTTTCCGGTCGGTCAAATGCATCCGCAACGGCAATCGTTTCGGTGCTCACCTTGAGGCGGTCAACTCCATTCTCGACTTGCTTACTCTCATTTTTGCAATGAACGGACGGCACCGACCCTTCCTTGGATATGTGCAGAAAGAACTTGAGATATACCCGCTAGAACACTTGCCGTGGTCTATTAGCGAGTTTGTCGAAAAGATATCTCGCGTGCTCACCGACGCCGACCTTCATGCTCAACAAGAACTATTGGTGGGCATGGAGAAGCTCGCCCGTAAGACAGGACACGGACACATGTTTGATGGATGGGAGGGCAAGGATAAATGGACGATGACCTTCAAGCCCGAATGATTATGGATATTTCATCAGATACCGTTGCACAAATAAAAACTTTCGGGATTCCGCTTCTCATTGGTGTTTCGGGTTTCGGCGGTGCGGGCAAGTCCACATTCGCCCGCGCATTAGGCGAAGCGCTCGGTGCTCCCGTTATCGGCGTGGATAGTTTTATGAAAGACCGCACAGCCGACTATTCACGTTGGGAAGGTATAGATTACGCGCGACTGAAAGCGGAAGTCGTTGTCCCTTTTCTAGCAGGTGCAAATCCTATCCGCTACGGCCACTTTGATTGGACGACAAACGGCGTCATCAAGACAAATGAGATACAGCACGACGACATTATCATCGTGGAAGGTGTAGGCTTATTCCGTCCCGAACTCAAAGACCTCTTTGGCTATAAGGTTTGGGTGGATTGTCCCGTGGATGAGGCAACGCGGCGTGGTAAGAAGCGCGACCGCGAGGAGTACAAGAACCCTCAAGACGAAAACTGGGACGGCATTTGGAAGCGCAACGATGAGGAGCATTTTGAAGCGCACTCTCCGAAAGAAGCGGCGGATTTCATTTTTAAAAACTGTTAAAATAATGGCGAGATATGTTTGACCACGTACAAATAAAGGTGAGTGATTACGCAAAAAGTCGCCCTTTCTACGAAGCTGTAATGAAAACACTCGGCTACGGCGTGGTGTTTGAGGATAAGAATGTCGTTGGCTTCGGCACGAACCCGCACGACATGTTTGAGATACGGCAAGCGAGCGAAAAAATCCCACTGTCTGCCGCAACGCACATAGCGTTCAGCGCGAAAAATGAGGACGCAGTACGCGCCTTTTATACAACCGCCCTTGAACTCGGCGCAAAAGATAACGGCAAGCCCGATTTTCGTGATTATGAGCCCGGCTATTTTGCCGCGTTCATTATCGACCCGAACGGACACAACCTAGAAGCGGTTTTCAAAAAATAATTCTAATGTCGACTCTTGGCTTAAAGCGTGGGACAGTCAAATTACGCTTCTACAGCAAACTGTGGTCGAGCGAATTTGAGAAGGAGCGTCAATGTCTACTCAACAGGCTTGGTAATTTAGCAGTCGATGTCCAGCACATAGGCAGCACATCCGTCCCAGGCCTTACAGCCAAGCCCATTCTTGATATGGCTATCGGGGTACGGCGTTTTAAAGATGCGCGGAAACTCGCTAAACCTCTGCGCGAACTTGGATATAATTTTGACCGACCATTTCAGCATCAACTCTTTTTTGCTAAAGGTTCTGATGCTAAACGTACTCACTACGTACACGTGATGCGTTACAACGGAGCGAAATGGAAGAGTGATGCTCTCTTCGGTGAGTATTTACGGAACCATCCTGTGCGTGCTTGCGCGTATGCGGCACTCAAGGTCAAGCTCGCAAAGCAGCATGCGGATGAAAGACAAAAATATAGCGATGGCAAAGATAGTTTTATCAAGGAAACTCTGCGTCTGGCTAGGGAAAGGTAATGATTTCAGAAACAGCTACCGCCGCCACGTTTTAGGGAGTTTTCGCCAAGCCCAGAAAAACTTGGCGAAAAGAAATAAGTTCTGCACACCACGCGCACGGGACGGGTGGGGCAAGGGGTGTGCTCCACGGGTACGACCTCCCCTCCAAAAAATCCTCCCTCCAAAAAATCTTCGGCTTTCGTATTTCCGAACCTGTCCGTCCGAAACCGCGAAATCGTTTTTAGCCCCATTCCGCCATACGCTTCGCTGCGCGAAGCGCGTAAAAATTTTCCTGAAACTGGCCTTTGTACTTTTTTGGTGAGTCTCTATGCCTCCGCTCGAACGTATTTTAGCAGAAAACAGCCGTGATGTACCCCTACCTCCGCCCCTACATGCGTCTCTCTCCGGCATGCAGGGGTGCGCTCCCGCAAAATCCGCTTCAACACTCGCGTTTCTGCGCCGCATCC
>JAGWIT010000056.1 GCA_028866155.1 Patescibacteria group bacterium | reverse complement strand
GCCATGGCGAAGGTCAGACCTTTGCGCCCGTGCTTCGATTTTGGTGCGCAGAACTTTTGCATCGGCCATTTGCGACGACACGGCGCGCGCCCAAATCAACTCGTACAATTTTTTTTGCTCGGGCGTGAGGCCGGCAGATTCTTTGGCAATATTCGTGGGACGGATGGCCTCGTGCGCCTCCTGCGCGTTCTTCGATTTTGCCGTATATACGCGCGATTCGGCATACTGTTTGCCGTACTTTTTCTCGATGTGCGCGAGGATGGCCGCGCGCGCCGGGGCACCAAGGTTGGTCGAATCGGTGCGCATATAGGTGATGTGGCCCGCTTCATACAGCCGCTGAGCTACCTGCATCGTGCGCGACGGCGAGAAACCCAATCTGCTCGATGCGGTTTGCTGGAGCGTTGAGGTGGTAAAGGGCGCTCTCGCCGATCGCTTAGCCTCGGTCTCGCTCACATCGGCAACCGTGAGTCCTTCTTTTTTGACTGCGTCAATTATTTTATCGACTTCGCTTTGTTTTTTTGGCTCCTCAACGCAGGTGAGCGTCAATGCATCCTTGCGGGGCGTTTTGGTCTGCGCGGTTATCACATAAAAGGTCTCGGGCTTAAACGCACGTATCTCGCGCTCGCGCTCCATAATGATGCGCAGTGCCGGCGACTGCACGCGGCCGGCGCTCAAACCGTAGCGCACCTTCTTCCAAATCAATCCCGAGAGATCATAGCCCACCAGGCGGTCGAGCACGCGGCGCGCCTCCTGCGCCAGGCGCAATGAGTCGTCTATCTCGCGCGGGTGCGAGAGCGCCTCTTCGATAGCCTCTCTGGTTATTTCATGAAAGACGATGCGCTCCGGCTTTTTGAGCCCCAACTCCTCCTTTATATGCCAGGCAATAGCCTCGCCCTCTCGGTCGGGGTCGGTCGCGAGTATGACTTCGCTCGCTTTTTTAGCGAGCGCCTTTAAATCATGAATGACCTGCAGTTTTCCCGCGACGACCTCGTAATGGGGGACGAAGCCCGCGGGGATGTCTATCGCTTTTTTGTTTGACTTCGGCAGATCGCGCACATGGCCGACCGACGCGCGTACGACAAAGTCCCCCTTCGGATCGATGGAGTCCAAGTACTTCTCAATAGTCTTCGCCTTTGCGGGCGACTCAACAATAACTAACTTCATGCGAATGAGGTTATTGATATAACGTCTGCAAAGATAAAGCAAGTCGGGCAATAAAAAACCGCGCGTTATTGCACGCGCGGGATGCCAAAGGGAAGTTCTCAACCATGAACCATTTGTCTCTCTCGCAGTCTTCCGCGTATTGGTTGATATGCGATGCGCGAGTGATAGGAGCAGTATGGCAGGCCGCTTATCGTGTTGCCACCGCAGTAGAAAAAATTCGCTTTGCCCGGGTGACCAAAAGGCCAGCGACAAGTGTGTTCGGTGAGTTCAAGGAGGGTGCGCCTCTCGTTGGAAGGTTCAAAAGCATCGCGGGCAACTTCCTGTTCAAGGGCTAGTGCCGCGTTGGTACGCAGCCAAGCGTTCTTGAGCTTGTCTTGGACCTGTTTTCGGTTGCATGTTCTCGGGGCGGCGGTCGAGGAGCTTTTGGCGCGGCCGCTGAGGCCCAGCCGGTGCACTTTACCGATGACCGCATTGCGGGTGATGCCGCCGAGCTGGGTGGCAATTTGAGATCCCGACAAGCCGTCCGACCAAAGCTTCTTGAGCAACTCTATTCGCTCGTCAGTCCACAACATGAGGTTCCCCTCGGGTTGGCCCTCTCCAGTTTTAGAAAGGGCTACTGCCGCTACGGTATATCAAAATCAATATTTTGTGAACTGTGGATATCTTTACACCCGCTCGATTTTGCCCAGCCGCTCGGTGATGAGCCCGCGGATTAATAAAGAGGAGAGAGCGATTGAGGCGTCTTGCGCGCTGAGGCCCGAGGCTGAGATGAGTTCGTCCTTAACCATGGGTTTGGTAATAGCAAGTATCGCCGCGGTTTCGATGTCGGTGAGGTCGGTCGGCAGGGTAGTTTGGTAGGGGTTTTGCAGAGGCACCAAGTCGAGCGCTTCGAGGATGTCGACCGAGTTGCGCACCAGCGTTGCACCCTCGCGCAAAAGGCGATTGACGCCCGCGCCCGTCTCGCGATTGAGCTCGTGCGGCACGCCCAGCACTTCGCGGTTGTAGTCGAGCGCCAGGCGCGCGGTAATAAGCGTGCCCGATTTCTCGCCCGCTTCGATTATCAATGTCGCGTGCGCCATCGCTGCCATGAGCCGGTCGCGTTTGGGGAAGTCGTGCAGCATTGCTTTGTACGGCCCTTTGGATTCAGAAATAAGGGCGCCGCCGCGCGCCAAAATGCGCTGTGCCAGCGGGCGGTTGGTACCGGGGTAAATGCTCACGTCATCAAGCGACGACGGCAAGATGGCCACCGCGGGCAAGCCGGCATCAAGCGCCGCTTTGAGCGCCTCGCCGTCGATGCCCAGCGCAAGCCCTGAGACAATCGCCACAGGATATTGTGCCAGCCCTGCTATTAAAGATGCGCACACGCGCCGGCCATAGGGCGTACACGCGCGCGAGCCCACAACGCACAAATAGCGCAGATCAGCCGAGGGCATCACTCCTCTTATATAGAGCATCTTGGGCGCATCGGGGATTTGCTTAAGCAGGACAGGAAAGTCGGCAGGCCGCAGTTGTCGCGTAGGCCAATTTGTTTGTTTAATAGGCGCGGGCATTGTATGCTATACGTATACCACCAATATGCTTGATATCAAATTCATCCGGGAGAATCTCGACCTTGTCAAAGCGGGTGCTATAAAAAAGCATATCACCGTCGATTTGGACAAGCTCATTGCTGTTGACGACAAACGCCGTACGCTTATGGCTGAGACAGAGTCGATGCGGGCAATGCAAAATGAAGCCTCCGCTCGCATGCCCATGCTAAGCGCCGAAGAGAAAGCAAAGGCAATTGACAACATGAAACCCCTTAAAGAGGTGTTTCAAACAAAAGAAAAAGAATTGGAAGAAATAAATAAAGAGTGGCAGTTGTTGATGGTGCAGGTGCCGAACATCCCCGACCTCTCGGTCCCCGATGGCGACTCGGATGATGACAACAAAGAGATGCGTGCATGGGGCGGGAAGCCGCAGTTTTCCTTCGCGCATAAAAACCACATTGAACTCATGCAGGACCTCGACATGGTCGACTTCGAGCGCGGTACCAAGGTTGCCGGATTTCGCGGATATTTTCTTAAAAACGATGGAGTGCTCCTCAATCTTGCGATTTGGAACTATGCGCAGCAGTTCTTTTTGAAAAAAGGCTTCACGCCAATGCTTGTGCCCTCGCTCATTAAGCGAGTGGCGTTTTTAGGTACCGGCTATTTGCCGCAGGGTGAAGAAGACTTGTACAAAACGCAGGATGGCGACTTTTTAGCCGGAACCGCCGAAGTTGCAACCATGGGCTATCATATGAACGAAACGCTTGAGCTTAAAGAATTGCCAATAAAATATCTTTCGTTCTCGCCCTGTTTCAGGCGCGAAGCGGGGAGCCACGGTAAGGATGTGAAGGGCTTGATACGCGTGCATGAATTCTTTAAATGGGAACAAGTAGTGTTGTGCGAGGCTTCGCATGAAGCATCGGTCAAATTGCATGAGTGGCTCAATCGCAACACCGAGGAGTTCATCGAATCGCTGAAGATTCCGTACCGTACGGTCGTCAACTGCGGCGGTGACTTGGGGCTGGGCCAAGTTAAAAAATACGATATAGAGCTCTGGGTGCCGGGAGAAAATAAATATCGCGAGATAAGCTCGGCTTCATATTTTCACGACTTTCAAACCCGGCGGCTCAATATTCGCTATCGCGACGCCGAGGGCAAAATGCAATACGCGCACTCGCTTAATTCAACGGCAATCCCAACCCCTCGAATCCTTGTCTCGTTGATAGAAAACTATCAGCAAGCCGACGGCTCAATATTCATCCCCGAAGTTCTCCGCCCGTTCATGGGCAAGGATAAAATAGAAAAAACAGCTTTATAATAGAGGCATGGCTCGAGATTTTTTGCCCCAGTCGCGAGTGCGCTTGCGGCGGCGCAAGCGGCGGCTGGTTATCGCAGGGAGCATCGCCGGCTCATTGCTCGGTATCTTCGGCGGCTTGGCGTGGCTCTCATGGGCGCCCTTTCTGCGGATAACGCAGATACAAATAAATGGTGCGCAGACTCTTAGTACTTCGACTATCACTGCCTTTGCCGCGCAAAAATTGAGCGGCGCCTATTGGGGCCTCTTCGCCAAAAATGACATTCTTATCTATCCGAAGTCGTCGCTCGCCGCGAGCCTCACCGCCGCGATGCCGGCCATCGCGAGCGCCGACGTGCACGCGCAAAATTTTAACACCATCACTATCGCCATAACCGAGCGGCAGCCGAAAGCCCTGTGGTGTGGTGAGCAGGTGTCAGCGGCCGAACCTTGCTTTTTGCTCGACCAAGGCGGCGCGGCATATGCCGCGGCCGACTCATCGCCCGGCGGCCTTGATGACGCCTACCAAAAATATTATGGCGCTCT
>JAGWIT010000011.1 GCA_028866155.1 Patescibacteria group bacterium | reverse complement strand
GTCTAGCTGTTGGTAACTCGCTACGCAAAAGCCAGTAACCGAGCTAGGGTGACAGGTCACTTTATGGATACCCAGGAAACCCCGAAGAAAAAGCGAGAATTTTATAACAGCCCGTGGTTTTGGTTTATAGTTGCGATCGTTATTTTTGCCGCAATCGGCGCATCAAATAATTCGAGTTCGCCTGCAACAAGCCCGGAAGGCAATTCATATGGCGATCAAGGTGCTACTCCTCAAGCGCCCAATATCACAAAGCCGGATAAGCCGATGTCGTCGTTCGGGGATGGCACTTTCGTCATCGGTACAGACATACAAGCGGGCACGTACAGAAGCAGTGGAGGTGAGAATTGCTATTACGCGAGATTGAGTGGCTTTGGAGGAACAACAGACGACATCATAGCCAACGATAATACAGATTCTTCCGCCATCGTGACCATTAAATCCACTGATAAAGGCTTCACCTCGAAGCGATGCGGCACGTGGACGCAAATGTCCAGCCCACCTAACGCCCCAACTCTTAAGACCCCTCAGCCGACGACTGCAGCCGCACAACAGACCTACACAACACCGAGCGGCACAGTGGTGGATCAAAGCGGCAACGTTGTGTCAGTTCCTGCTTCATCCGGTACTCAAACAAACACTACTCCATCTCCATCAACAGCAGTTAATTACTCCCAATTCACTCCGACGTATTTCTATAATTTTGCCGGAGATCCGCCTGCATATCTTGGCACCCAAATCAAAGTTAAGGGCACCATCAATAACCAATTCTTAGCCGCAGGTGATAAGGGTGGTAGTTCAAACTACATTGGCATTGCAGATCCAAACGCACACTCCACTGCCACGGTCATGCTCAAGATATCAAGCAATGTCGACTACCAAAAAGCAGTCGGTGCCCTGCAATACTATGACCTCATTGCGGCATACGGTTCCGGTGCTTCAAGCGAATATTTCACAACCAGTAATGGCGCACGGACACTCGTCCCGGTCATAACTGTAGTTCGTCTTGACGTAATAGGCGCATGCGGCGGCTCCGGTTGCGGCGAGTCATCAGACACTACAATTTTCCCTTAGTACCTGTAGAAGTGCCGACGCGCATCCTCTTGGTGAATCTGGCGTGCATGCCGCTGGGACTGCTTATGCCAGGCCAACATACTTGCATCTTGCGGTTTCATGCCCTCACGCATTGACTGCTGTTTGAAATCTTCAAGATCAGCATCAAGCTCTTTGGGTAGCCTAAACGGCTCCAGCGATCGATTAACTTCCTGAAGCAGAATTAAGGCGGCGTGCTCACTTCGGGACAGCTCTTGTTTTATGGCGACTTCGCGATCTGCCTCGGCTTCCGTCGCGGGTCCTTGCGGAGAAGGCGGCAAAGAATTGCCGGGGATGATTATCCTCCCCGCGATGCGATCGCGAATCTCCGAATATGCGAACCAAAATGCCATCAATGAGTCTCCCGTATGGCCATCAGGAAACGCGCGTAGCTCATTAACTAATTGCGATACCAAGCGACGGGTGCGCGGATCCTTCGGGTCAAAAGGCAGAATTATTTTATGCTGCTCGAAGAGTATGGCGAGCGCTGTGACGCCAATGGCGGGATCGAATTTCTCCTTACCCGTTTTGAAGCTCGTCACCGGCACACCCATATCCCTAAGTTCCTGATACATCAACTCCTGCATGCCGTTCGTCTCAACCCGCACGGCGGTTAGGCTGATACCAATGCGGGCAGTTAGATTCCTGTTTTCATTGGGCGAGAACTTGCCGCGGTGTATTTGGCGTAAGACATAGTCGCCATCGTTGATGCCGAGCGCCTTATTACCGTGCCGCACGCGGTCAAGCACCAGGAGCGCCGAATCATCAGCCCACGCTTCAAGCGACGCAGCGAGATCGAGCCCGCCCGCTGCAAAGTCGAGGTCAAACTCAACGCGTTCCTCGTCCTGCAACACAAGGTTCTTTCCTTTCGCGAGAGCTATCTCAATATCTTTCTCGGAGAACTTTTGGTTAGGCCTGATCGTCGGGTCGCACATGTACATGCGAGCGAAAGAGAATGGGTCGGCGACGCGCTTGAGGTACAAGTCTTCGTACGGGAAGCGCTCCGGCCAGAGAACTTCGACTCCGCGATCCATCTCTGCGCGATGTTCGTCGCGGAACGCCCGCGCTTTGGCACTCTGCTCTTCCGGCGACAGCGATTCGTCCAGATGAATATTTGCCCACTCATCCCAGAGATCGCGGCGAGTCGATTCATGCTGGATCGCTGCCAAGCGCTTCTTCACTTGGAACTGCGGGTCCTTGAGAAGCTCGCTCATCAAGTCATCCTCGTGCCACGGCGTGCCAATCACGATGACGCGGCCTCCCGGCACCAGAGTCGGCAGGAGCGATTGGCGGAAGTAGTCTTTCACTTTTTGGCGCTGTTCCTCGCTCGCGGAATTTTCCTGCGTGCATACGTCATCGACGATGATTATGTCGGAGCGCCGCGAAAGCACGGGACCAAAGAGGCCCACAGCCTCGACTGTCGCGTCGCGCATGGCGACGACGTCGCGCTCGATAGTAATGGAATCTGCCGACCAGTTTTCGTCGCGGTTCTGGCGTGCCCGTCGGCGTGGCCGGACGCCAACATGCTTCTCGTCGATGATTTTCGCCCACGCGCGGTAGCGCGGGTTGCGCTCGACGATATCGATGATCGCTCCGAGAGATTTTCGCGAGAGTTCGCCCGTGCTCGATACCAGAAGAATGCGAATGTCGTGGTCGAGCGCCATCGCCCATGCTGGGAGCGCGATGGCGAGATGATTCGTCTTGCCGTGGCCGCGGGAAATGGCAACCGCGATGTTTTTCATGTACGGGTTCGAGAAGTATCCGTCAATTTCATCGTGGAAGCCCGCGTTCTCCTGATCGAAACTCATGATCTCGGAGGTGAAGACTGGAAGATTTTCTGCAGCAAGGCCGCAGAAGGCGAGCGTCTCTTCGAATTGTTTGCGCTTCTTCGCGCTGATCCTAGCCACGGTGGTTTTTGCGCTTGGATTTCTTGCTAAGGTATGGGGCGAGCATGGCCCGAGTCTTCGGCTTGAGCGTGGCGAAAATCTGAAGGATCGTCTCGCGGTCATCGTCGCCGGCGAGCGCCGCGCCCGCTTGCATGAGGCGCGAACTAAAGGCGGGGTGCCGGTGCGTGAGCCAGAACTTTGTCATATCGTCGTCGCGGTCTTTCACACCCATGACCACGTTTGATTCCGCAGCGTCGTTTACGAGTTGGACACCCTCATCAATCGCGGCGTCGGCCGCCTTAGCGAATTTCTGATCGCTCTGCCGCCAACGGTAGTAGGCACTTTTGGAGATGCCGGTCTTGCGGCACGTCGCGAGCACGATGTGGTTTTCTTTCAGCCCTTCAAGGAAGCGTTTCTTCTCTTTTGCGGTACTCATATTTTTTTCGGAGTGACGCCGGTAAGGAGGGTGAGGCGACGGAGAATGACTTGGGCGTAGGTCGGGCTTTTTTCCATAAGCCGAAAGCGACGGCCGAGCATGAATGCCGAGGCAGCACTTGAACCGGAACCCCCGAATGGCTCGAGCAAGAGCTGCGCCCGTCGCGATAAAATTTTGATGTACGGAATCAAAATCTCCGTGGGCTTGACGCCGAACACAATCGCTTGACCCGACGATTTTTCGTCCGCGGCGTTGAAGCTGATGTGGTCGGTCGGACAATACTTGCGGCCTTTCTTGTAGCCTTCCCAGTGAGCGCCGTGTCCCTGGATGGCGAAGAGCGCGGTTTGATATTCGTTGTCGAGGAGCTCGCCTTCGGATTCGGAGTTGAGTCCACCGTGGTTCTTGCTCGTGCCGACCATGGCAACGTCGTGCTTCGAGAAAAATTTGTTGCGCCCCGCGTACCCCTGGTTGCGATTCGGCAGATGCCACACGATCATGTTCCGCACTTTCCAGTGCTTCTCCATCTCGCCCCAGATTTCGCGGATGTTCTTCCAATTCTCGTACACGATGATGGAGAAATCTTTCGCGGCAACTTTCGAGATGTTGGCCATCCATTTTTCCGTGAAGTCCGCAGGGAGCGATTCCGTTTCGAGATAGCGTCTGTTCTTTTTCATGCCGAATCCGACGGTCGCGCCGTCTCGCCGCTTGCCTTTGTCCAAATATTGGAGCCGATAAGGCGGGTCCGTCATCACCATATCCGCTTTCTCTCCGTCCATGAGTTTGAGCATGTCGGATTCGATGGTGGAGTCTCCGCACATGACCACGCCGATATCCTTGCCGAAGTCGTAGCGGTCGCCCTTTTGCACGGTCACTTTCTTGATGTCGAGGCGTTCAAGCTCGCGTTTCAAGTCGAAGGTTTCCGGCGTCTCGTCTTCCACGAAGATGGAATCACGCTCCTCCGAGCTGAATCCGATGCTGGTCAAGAGCGATTCATCGTACGATGCGAGCAAGTCGAAGTCCCAGTCGCCAACATTTTTGTTCAGCCTCAGGATTATTTCCGCTTCCTTGTCCGGATCGGGCACGCTGATGTTCACGACGGGAACGGTTTTCATTTTCATCTCCTTCAGGATCTCGTACCTGAAGTTGCCGCCGAGGATGACGCCCTCGCGTCCAGGCGCGTTGTTGCACACGAGCGGATCGATGACGCCATGGCGCTCGATGCTCTCGCGCAGCTGTTGTCGCGCCTCCCTCGACCACTTTCTAGGATTTTTCTCCGGATGCCGGAGCGATTCGATGGGGACATAGGTAATTTTCAAGCCCTTGTCCTCCTGTTTATTTTCCTTTTTCATACTAGTTATCTGATAACGGATAATCCTGGATGTTCCGCATACGCAAAAAGCGGCCGTGCCCCCAATTGCTTGGGTCGGCACGGCCGCTTACCTCCGAAGAGCGCGTCCGCTAGAAACTATTCAGTTACTTTCAGTATACACCCGCCAACGCATTTTTCATTGCAGGCCGCCAATCGAGCCTTTCCATCACGGCACCGACGGCGATGCCCATATCCGCCTCGTACTCCGACGATGGATAAAGCCTCGTCGTCACAGTTTGGTTGAGAGGGCCCGGGAGCAGAAATTTCACTCGTATCAGATCTCCATCTTGTTCGACGGATTCGACATACGCCGAGAGCGTAAAGCGCCGGCTAGGCTTTTCTGACCTCGCGAGGGCCGCCGCCTCGCGCCGCAAGCGTGTCTCGTAGTTGTAATTGACCGGCTTGAAGGTCGGCTTGAACGACTCGAAAAAGACTCCGTATTTTTTGCCGTTTTGCCGGAAGTAAAACCAGTAGCGAGAGCCAAGCTTGCCAAGGCCTGATACTCTGCCGTCAAGTTCGATTTGTTTTCCCATATCACTATTATATCGAGTATCACTAGATTTTCATTGCCGCTCGACGGGACGGGCTCAAGGGGACGACTTTCAATCCCATTCATCCCGACCATCCCACTTTTTAGAAAAGAGGTTAGTGACCCGAGTGCCTCGGCGAACAGCCGCTAGAAGCGTTAAAATAACCTTACAGGGATTGACCCTCAAATGTTGAATCCCGAGTGGCCCGCAGTTAGACTTTTTTATCGGACAGACCCGAGTACCTAAATTTGTTTTGGTGAGCTAAGATTGCTCTATGGAGCTAAGGGAAAAACTCGACCCAAAACATACGGCACTGTTGGTCATAGATATTCAAAATGACTTTGCTGCACCGGACGGACTCTTTGCAAAAAGAGGCCGTGATATGTCGATGGTGGAACCGATGCTCAAGAGACTTCAGAAAACGATTGAGGCGGCATCGAAAGCGTGTGTACCAATATTTTTCACACAGCAAATCTATGACCGCTCGAAGCTAAGCGAACTACAAAAAGAACAATACGACTTGGACGGAAAATATATTACCTGTGATGTGGCTACTGATGGATATAAGTTTTATAAAATTAATCCGCCACCAGAATCTGTGTTTGTTAAGCATGACTACAATGCGTTCTCTAATCCCAATCTTGAGAAAGCGTTAAATACACGAGGAACCAAAACACTTGTTATTACTGGGATGGACACATATTGGTGCGTTGAGACTGCAATTCGCAATGCCTTTGATTTGGGATATAAAATTGTTGTTCCAGAAGATTTAGTCGCCTGCAACGGAAGACATTTGGAATTACACAATCGGACGCTCGAATTGACGCGTAAGACATTTGGAATAGTGATCGACTCTGAAGAACTTAATGCTATTTGGGGTGGATAAGAAATGCTTGACCCGAGTGCCTCCCTGCAGTGTCCTCGGACGCGCTAGAATACCCTTACGGGGACCGATCCCTAAATGTTGAATCCCGAGTAGCCCGCCCGAAGACTTTTGTATCGGACAGACCCGAGAGCTTGCTCGTTAGTCAACAATACACAGCACGCGGAAAGGAAAACCTCGTAATTTCTACAGTCGTCGATGGTGAAATACATCAAAGAGATCGAATTAGCGGAAGATATCCGCAGCGTTAGGCGAGGACGAGGAGGGTATCGAGAAGATAATCAGTTTTACGATACGGTGGCATCTATATAAGTTGCTTTTAGCACTGCCGCCTGATTGTGTTTTCATCTTTCGCGCCGTATATGAGCGTCATCGTATGCACGCTTAATATGCAGAGACATAATCCTCATATTACAACCCCGCCGAGATTCGAACTTTAGCCTGTTTGTGATCAGGCTACTGCTGCATCCACTATTTCGATGAGTTCACGTTCGACCTCCTGGGCCTCTTCCGCGCTGACTTCAGAGAAGAATTGGGAGATGATGCTAGGCTTCATCCCAGCAATCTTTATTGCCCCGTCCTCCTCGAGCACATTGATCTTGCATGGCATGCATAATGATATGAGTCGGTTTTTTGAGAGAAAGCGGGCGGCGTGCTTCGCCGAGCATACTTCGATGATTTTTAGCGGCTTCTGATTGAAGCCCTTGACAGCGAGGCGCTCGCGTACGTCATACACCGCAAAAAGCGCCCAACCCTTTTGCTCGACGGCTTTGAGGACGGCGACGACCGCCTCATCAAAGGATTTATGGACTACGACGACATGTGCGAATTCAGCAGTATCCATGAAATGCCAATACTATCATACATAGTATGGAGACCGTTAGAGGATCCGAACTGGATTATACGAATGCCCGGATGGCGTCGGCGACTTCCTTAGGGAATTTTTGGTACGGTACGTGCCCCGCATGCGGGAATACGACGAGCTTGGAATTGCGTATCGCGCCCGCCAATCGCTTGGCGTCAGCAAGCGGCGTCATCTTGTCGCGCGCGCCCCACAAAAGCAGGACCGGTACGCTGATGCGGCGCGCCTCATCAATTAAATCCTCCCCGGCAGTATTGAGGAACGTCTCTGAAAGGGCGGCGGTGTCCAAGTACTCGCTTCCGTCGCGGCGGACGAAGAGCCGTCGGAGTTGAGTGGTGAGCTCACGCGAGATGTGCGCTCCGAGCGCCTTTCCTGTCTTTGCGGCCGCTTTGTAAAGGCGCGGTCGGAGCGTGTCCAGCTGCTCGCCGGCTTCAGCATCGATGAGCACGAGCTTGGGCGCGGCAAACACTTCTTGCCCCGTTCCCTTGAGGATAATTCTGCCGCCGAAGGAGTGGCCGACAATCGCGGCAGGTTCAATACCGGTCTGTCGCAGAAATGCTTTGACGAACTTCGCGTAATCGACGAGACGCCAGGATGTGTGCGGCTGCTCACTGTCACCAAAGCCGGGCAGGTCGATCCGCACGACCCTAAAATGGTCTTTCAACCGCTCCACAAGCGCGTCAAAGGTTATCAGAGAACTCATCCATCCGTGCAACAAGAGAAGCGTCGGCCCGCTCCCTTCCTCTCGGTATTCGACCTTCAGCCCGTCCACCGTTATCTTCTTGGCGTGCGCTTTTGGCGGGTATTGTGGATAGAGATATACCTCCAGGAGCGAGAGCGGCAGACTCGCGAGAAACAAGGCGAGCGCCGGCAGGAGCCAGAACGATTCGCCGAAAAACAGCGTGCCGAGCATAAAGCAAAACGCGACGCACTGCATTATCATCTTCAGTTTGCCCGCCCAATTGTGCTCCGGACGCGACCCGGTCCGCCGGTATGAGCGATACGCCATGGCAATACTGAACAGCTCGAACGCGAAGAGGGCTGCGACCAGCCACCAGCCGAAGTACATCGGCAGGAGCATCACCGCCGCGATGCCGATAAGCCCCCAGTCGGCGAGCGCATCGAGGAGGTTGCCGAGGTCTGTCACCTCGTGCCTCGTGCGAGCCATGGCACCGTCTAGCGCGTCGGTAATAGCGGCAATCGCGAATAGTGCGAAACCAACGCCATAATTGTGAACCAAAAGAAAGTAGACGATAAAGGGCAAGAACGCGATGCGCATCCACGTTACCTCGTTGGGTGTTATTCGGCGAGGGATGAACGGGAGCACGGTGCGCGCCAAAAGAGTATCCGTGTACCTTTGCGATTCCACGGCCTCTATGACGTCGCGCGCGTCCTTCGGCATGACGAGGACATTATACTGCAGACTCGAATGAACATATACTATGCGCATGTCACCTCGCCTGTCGTTTCTACAGTGGTTTTTTGGCCGCCGCCGCGCGGCTACTAAAAATGTCCCAGAATACGTGCCCGAGTACACGGCGCCCGACCTCGCGCGCATCAACAGCCCCGACCCCGCAAAAATTCAGGTGACCTGGGTCGGGCACGCGACGTTTCTCATCCAGGTCGCGGGGTTAAATATTTTAACGGACCCGATATGGAGCGAGCGCGCTTTTATGGTGCAATTTTTGGGACCGCGCCGTCAGGCGCGCCCGGGTATCGCGTTTGAAGATTTGCCCACAATTGATCTTGTGCTCGTCAGCCACACGCACTACGACCACCTGGACCGCCGGACTATCCTCAAGCTCGGCGATGCGCCACAGTATATCGTGCCCACCGGCGTCGCCAGGTGGTTCACAAAAGAAAGAATTAAAAACGTCACGGAGCTCTCGTGGTGGCAGAGCACCACTGTCAGAGCGCTTGCGATATACAGCGTCCCCGCCAAACATTGGTCGATGCGATGGATATTGCGCAAGGAAGAAGCGGGCTGGGGCGGCTACGTGATAGAGTCGCCCGCCGGCGGCATCTACTTCGTCGGAGACACCGCCTACGACGAGAGTTATTTCAAACAGATAGGAGAGCGGTTTCTCGACATTGCGGTGGCGCTCATTCCCATTGGCGCGTACCATCCGCGCCACATCTTCCAGGGCGTGCATATCGACCCGCAGGAAGCGGTAATCATACACCAAGAGGTCGGCGCCAAGCAGTCCATCGGCATGCATTGGGGCGTGTTCAAAATGACGGAAGAAAAATTGCACGAACCCCCGCTTCAGTTGATGCAGGAAGTCGCGGCGGCAAGAATTCCTCCTGAAGAATTTTCGGTCATGAAGTTCGGCGAAACCAAAATCCTGTAATCGCACTTTTCTTTAAAACGTCCGGGCAAAAAGACCTCAAGGATTCGAAACACAACGGACTCGTCTATAGAGAGCCCCATTGTATTTTAAAAACCACCTGCTATCATCGGCTCAGCTGTAACGAGGGAGAATTCCTCCCCAACTCAAGGAGCTAGGTCATGACGCGAACGCTCTTTTGTGCCGTAATCGCGGCTTTCTTTCTAATGACTCCCAATGTCTCGCAAGCAGGCGGGCACGGTTTTGGCGGCGGGGGACATGGAGGCTTCGGCGGAGGCGGCGGCCACTTTGGCGGCCACTTCGGCGGCGGCCACTTCGGCGGCATGGGAATGCACAGAGGCTTCTTTGGCCGCGGAGGATATGGCGGATACGGAGGATACGGCAGCTATTACGATGGGGGCATGGGCTTCTATGGATACGGTGACTATGGAGACAGCTACGACGACCCGTGTCTTCGATATGACCCTAATTTGGGCATGTGGGTCACCGTGTGCTGAATGTTTCGGCCTTCTTGCAAGCGTCGCCCGGGATTCCTGACGGCGCTTTTTCTTTACCATATATAATAAAGGCATGATAAATATTCTTATTTTTCCTGGCGGGCGGAGTCGTCACCACCGCTATTGTCCTGTTTGAGCAAAGCGGGTGGCGCGCACTCTCCGGGCTGGCGACGCTCATGCCGATGTTTACCCTCATCGTCTATCTTTTCATGGGTGAGTCGCGCGGCGGAATCGCCCTAAGAAAAAAAATAGTATGAGAATAAGAGTGTTCGCTATTGGTTTGTTGCTGATATGTCTGGCATTTGTTGCGTATGTGTTACAGTACCGGCCTATGGCCACAAATACTCCTAACCCCGGCTTGACCACCGCTGCCGTGACGCTGGGTACTACAAGCCTCGTTGTTGAAGTTGCCGACACCGATGCCGAGCGCGAGCAGGGTCTGTCGGACCGCACATCGCTATTGCCGGGGCACGGTATGCTGTTTATTTTTGACCAAGCGGGGATGCCCGGTTTTTGGATGAAGGATATGCAGTTTAGCCTCGACATGATTTGGGCCGACCAAAGCGGCACGGTGGTGTCGATAACGCAGGATGCCACACCCGGCTCGTACAACGCCTCGAACCCACAAGCGTCGCAGGTGTTTTATCCCTCAAAACCGGCCAAGTATGTGCTCGAAGTTCCCGCCGGCTTTGCCGCAGAGAACGGGATTGTTGCAGGGAGCATCATGCACATAGGACAATAGTGTGCTATAATGCGCCCAGCGCGTTGAGTAGCAGCTCTCACCGAAAGGTGGGGGAGGAAAGTCCGAACACTACCGGCTCGCGAGGGTCGGAGAAGGGTAGCAGGTAACCCCTGTCGTGCGCTCCTGGCGGGCGCAAGAGGTGCGAACAGTGACGAATCCCTTTAGTGGGAGTGAAACGGCAAAATCCTTACCCGAGTGCAAGGCCGTGCCCGACGTAGCTTTAGCGAAGTAGGGAGTGCCGCTTGAGCTTTCGAGTGATCAAAGGCCCAGATAAATTGTTACTCAGGCTTGCCGAAAGGCAGGCTGGACAGAATTCGGCTTAAAGACGCGCGCGCTAGATGTAAAGAGCCTCCCTAAAGGAGGCTCTTTGCTTTTTTTCCACACCCCCCCGGCTTTACGCCCCAAAATCCACGGTACACTTATAGATGGCTGGTCTACAACAGGGGTTTCGTCAACCCCTCACATAGCTAGCGATTAATTGTTAATCGAATCGAATATGTATTCGAAGCTTCTCTCGTGGTCGAGAGGCTTGTACCTCGCGGGTATTGTTCTCGCGCTGGTGCTTGTCATCCCAACCGCATGGTTCCCGTTCCAATTAGCAAAAGTGACGGTGTTCGCTTTGTTCTTAGCTGTTGCCGTCATCCTTCTCGTGTGGGGCAGGGGCGTGCGCGAGGTCGTGCGCAGTCATGGGTTTTATGCGGCGCTTTTGGTGGCGCTTTTGCCGCTGAGTTATCTTGTCTCGGCGCTCTTCTCTGTTGACCGCTCGGTCGCGTTTACCGGCTTTGGCGTCGAGACCGACACAATCCTCTTTGTCACGCTCGCGGCGCTGGCATTCATCATGTCGTTTGCGTACTTCCGCACTTTGCGTACCGCACGGTTCCTTCTCATGGTCGTATTTTGGGCGCTCATTGTTGCAGCGGTCTTCCAGTGCATCTCAATCGTGTTCGGTTCGTCGGCTATCCCGCTTGCGACGTTTGCCAACCGCTCGGTCAACCTGGTAGGCAAATGGAACGACCTCGGCATGTTGGTCGGATTGCTCAGCATGCTCTTTTTGGTGCGCGTCGAGCTGATGCAGATGTCGAACCTGTGGAAGCTCGTCACAGGGCTCCTTCTCGCGGTCTTAGGCGCGCTTCTGGGCATCATCAACTTCCCGCTCGTGTGGGGCTTGGTGCTCGGATTCTCCATCGTGCTGGCGATAGTGCGCTTCATCATACAGCGGCAGGAGCCTACCGAGTCGATGCAAACATGGGTCACTCGCATCCCGTGGTTCGCGCTCGTCGCGGCCGTTGTATCGGTGTTGTTTCTCTTCTTCGGCTCGACCTTCAACACGGGGCTCACGAGCCTCTTCCCGGTCTCATCGCTCGAAGTGCGGCCCTCGTACTCCTCGACACTCGACATCATCAACGCCGCGCGAGGAGGTTCTTTTGAGCGCGTGCTTGTCGGCACCGGCCCCAACACCTTTGGGCAGGAGTGGCTCCTCAACAAGCCCGCCGAGGTCAACCAGTCGGCATTTTGGAGCCTCGACTTCAACGTCGGTTTCTCGACGTTCATTACCGCGCTCGGCACGGTGGGCTTCCTCGGCATCTTGGCGTGGCTCATGCCGCTCTTCTTGGTGCTCGCAGCGCTGGTGCGCGTGGTTCGATTGGGCGTGCTTAACCGCGAAGACAAGATAGTCGCAACGACCTTCGGCATCGCAAGCCTCTTTTTGCTCGCGTCTATACTCCTATATGTGCCGAGCCAAAACATCATTCTCTTGGCGTTCGTGTTTTCAGGCGCGGCGTTCGGGTTTTTGTGGCGGCAGGGGCAGTCGAGCGTTGAGACGGAGTACCGCTCGCGCTTGGGCCAGCTTGCGGCGATTGCTGCGATAGTCGTGCTCGTCGCGGTGTCGCTATGGAGCGCGTTCGCCATTAGCCGCCGGCTTGTTGTCGAAGCGTACGCCGGCGCATCGGCCCAGTCGCTTAGCGACGGTAATAGTAATGATGCTCTTTCCGAAGCGTCGCGCGCCGCCGGCATAGAGAAGAACGGCGACGCCCTGCGCGCGGTCTTGGCCGCGCAATCGGCAAAACTGCAGCAGCTGGCATCCGCGACTTCAACACCCACGGCGCAGTTACAGCAGGAGTTCTCAAGCACCGTGCAAGCGGCGATAGCCGCGGGCCAGTCCGCCGAAGCACTTAACCCTCACGATTACCGCCCGACGCTCGCGCTCGCGCAGGTCTACGACTATCTCTCAACGCTGAGCGTCCAAGGCGCGGCACAGACCGCGGCGCAGACCTATCTCGCGGCGCAAGCTCAAAACCCGACCAACCCGGCGATACCGCTCGCGATGGCGCGGCTGGCCGCGGGCAATAACGATGCGGCGGACACTACGGTCTTCCTTAAAAAAGCGCTTACGCTCAAATCAAACTATACCGACGCGATATTGCTCGTCGTCCAGCTCGACGTCGCCAACAAGGATATCCCGAGCGCGATAAAAGCGGCGACTGCCGCCGCTCAAACCGCGCCGGGCGTGGCGCCAATATGGTTCGAGCTCGGGCTGCTCTACTACTCAAATGGCGATGCGAAGGATGCGGCAGCCGCGCTCAAGCAAGCGGTCGCGATACAGCCCGATTATGCCAACGCGCAGTACTTCCTCGGCCTCTCCGACTACATCCTCGGCGATGTGCCTGATGCCATCGCGCAGTTCCAAGCGCTCAACAAGAGTAATCCCGGCAACAGCGAAGTCGAACTCATCCTCGGCAACTTGACCTCGGGCAAGCAGCCGTTCGCGGGGGCTCAGCCGCCGGTGACCTCTAAGCCGCAGGACAGGACGACCGCGCCTATCTCCCAATAGAGAGCCGCAAGAAGCTTCCGAATCAAGGGTTTTTTGGTAGAATGGGTCCATGATGGTCCGTTTTTTCTCCGCAATGGGGCGAGAGGTGCGGGGGATGCATGAAGCCGCCTATGTGCTCGCCGGCTTCGCGCTTCTCTCGCAAGTGCTCGCCCTTTTGCGCGACCGCATCCTCGCTGCGCAGTTCGGCGCATCCCACACGCTCGACCTCTATTACGCGGCGTTTCGTATACCGGACTTTCTCTTCGCGACCGTCGCGTCGCTGCTCTCGCTGTATGCGCTGCTGCCGGTTTTGTCGCGACTGCAGACGCAGGAGGAGGGCCTCATGGTGTCATTCCTCGGCGACATGCTGTTGGTGTTCTTCGCGGGCATGGGGGTCGTTGCCGGCGTCCTGTTCTTTTTTGTCCCGGGGCTGGTCGACCTCATCGCACCGGGGTTCGCGAGCGACCCGGTATCGCACGCGCAATTGATCCTCCTTGTCCGCATCCTGCTTTTGCAGCCGATCTTCCTGGGCGCATCCAACACGCTCTCCGCGCTCACCCAGCTGCGGCACCGCTTCGTGCTCTACTCAATATCGCCGCTGCTCTATAATCTCGGCATTATCTTCGGCGCGGTGTTTTTGTATCCGCACATCGGCATTGCGGGCCTCGGCTGGGGCGTCGTGCTCGGTGCCTTGATGCACATGGCCGTTCAAGCGCCGTTCTTCTTCTCCGAGAAGAGCGAGGCGCGTTTGCCGCTCGGCAAAGTGATGAAGCGTCTCAAAGAAGTTTTGATGCTCAGCGTCCCGCGCACGCTTGCTCTGGCGGCCGGGCAGATATCGCTGTTGGTCATCGTCGCGCTCGCGTCATTCTTAGCACCCGGCTCTATTGCCGTGTTCACTTTTGCATTCAACTTGCAGGCGGTACCGCTCACCATCATCGGCGTGTCCTACTCGGTAGCGGCGTTCCCGACCCTCTCAAGGCTCTACGCCCAAGGCAAACGCCGGGAGTTTGGCGAGCACATCGAAGCGGCGCTGAGGCACATGCTGTTTTGGGCGATTCCCGCGACGGTGTTCGTCATCGTTCTGCGCGCACAGCTTGTGCGCGTCATTCTTGGCGCGGGCGCGTTTAGCTGGTCGGCAACGCGACTCACTGCGGCGGCGCTTGCGCTGTTTATCATCTCGCTCGCGGCGCAGAGCATCTCGCTCCTTATTGCGCGTGCGTACTATGCGGCGGGCGACACCCGCAAACCGCTTTACCGCGGCGTCATCGACATCGTGGTGTCCATAGGAAGCGCGGTCGGGCTTGTCGCGCTCTTTCACAGCAGCGCTTTTTTGCGCGATTTTATCGAGTCTCTGCTGCGCGTCTCGGACATCCCCGGCACGACCGTGCTCATGCTCGCGCTCGGCTACACGCTCGGGGCGCTCGCGCAGTGTTTTGTCGGCTTTTCGTTTATATTGCGCGACTTCTCGCTCCCGCACTCAAGGCTTTTGCGTTTGAGCTTTCAAGGCTTTAGCGCGGCGGTCATCGGCAGCGCCGCGTCTTACGTCATCCTCGACATCACGGGCAACCTGGTCAACATAAACACGACACTCGGCGTGTTCACCCAGGGCGCGAGCGCAGGGTTAGCCGGGCTCTTGGTCGCGGTATTCATGCTCTGGCTTCTTAAGAATCAAGAGCTTGCCGAAGCGTGGCAAGCATTTACAAGACACTTCCAAGACACCCCGCCAGTAGCCCTCGAGCCCACCGAAGTCGCGTCTTAGTTGTCTGTAGTTTTTAGGACTTAAAAATGCTAGATTTGTTCGGTGCAGCAGATACGAAATTTCTCCATCATCGCCCATATTGACCACGGGAAGTCGACTTTGGCCGACCGGTTTTTGGAGCTGACCCATACTATTGAGAAGAGGAAGATGCGCGAGCAGGTTTTGGACTCGATGGACCTGGAGAGAGAACGCGGCATCACGATAAAGATGCAGCCCGTGCGTATGAGCTACCAAGGCTACGAGATAAATCTCATCGACACGCCCGGGCATATCGACTTTTCATACGAAGTTTCGCGCGCGCTCACCGCCGTTGAAGGCGCGGTCTTGCTGGTTGACGCGACCCAGGGCGTGCAGGCGCAGACATTGACGACCCTGCGCACCGCACGCGAGCTGGGGCTTGTTATTGTGCCGGCCATTTCAAAAATAGATTCGCCGCTGGCGCAGGTTGAAGATGTTAAAACTCAAGTGGCGAAACTGCTCGACATTTCTGAAGATGAGATTTTGCTGTGCTCGGGCCGGACAGGGGAGGGCGTCGAGGCGTTACTTAATGAAATTATTGAACGTGTCCCTCCGCCAAGTAATGTTCTGGAGAAGTTTGCTTCCCATTCACTCTCCGCCTACGGCGTCGGCGTTCATGTCCAGCAAACTTCTCCTGAACTTCCTCGGGCACTTATATTCGACTTTCAATACTCCGACCATCAAGGCGTCATAGTCTATTTGCGTATGTTCGAAGGCGAGATTAAAAAGGGCGATGCTTTGGAGTTTGCCGCGAGCGACAAAAAGTTCAATGCGCTTGAGGTTGGCATCTTTGCCCCAAAGCCGACGCCGGCCGAGAATCTCGCGAGCGGCTCCATCGGCTACATTGTGACCGGCATCAAAGAGCCGGGCTTCGCACGCGTCGGAGACACCATCCGCGCGCGCTCCTCAAAAACTCAGCCGCTTTCGGGCTATGCCGAGCCAAAGCCGGTCGTGTGGGCGTCGCTGTACCCCGAGTCGCAGGACGACTTCGCTCTGCTTCGCCAATCGCTCACGCGCTTGCGCTTGTCGGATTCGTCGCTCTCGTTTGAAGAAGAGTCCTCAGGAGTGCTTGGCAGAGGGTTTCGTTGCGGGCTCCTCGGCATGCTCCACTTGGAGATTGTCACCGAGCGCCTGCGGCGCGAAGCGAACCTCGCGCTTATTGTCACCACCCCGAGCATCACCTATGAGGTGGAGACACGCGACGGCAAACGCAAGACGATTTATTCGCCGTCGCTCTTCCCCGAATTCGGCGAAATAGTCAAAGTGTGGGAGCCGTTCGTTTCCGCCGAGATACTCGTGCCCGCGGAGTATCTCGGCGCACTCATGCCGCAATTATACGAGCATGAAGCGCTGGTCGAATCGACCGCAACCTTCTCCGAAGGTCGCCTGATGATACAGGTGCTCATGCCCCTGCGCGAGCTAATGCGCAACTTCTTCGACAAATTAAAAAGCGCCTCATCCGGCTACGCATCGATCTCCTATGAACTGCGCGAATTGCGTGAGGCGGATGTCGCGCGGCTCGACATTCTTGTCGCCGACGAGCCGGTCCCCGCGTTCACCCGCATAGTGGCCAAGCATCGCGCCTATGACGAAGCCGTCGCCGCGGTCGAGAAATTATATAAAATTTTGCCGCGGCAGATGTTTACTACCAAAATCCAGGGCCAGGCGCTCGGGCGCATCCTCGCCTCGCGCAGCCTCTCGGCTAGAGCCAAAGACGTCACCCAGCATATGTACGGCGGCGACATCACCCGCAAAATGAAGCTGCGCGAAAAGCAGAAGAAAGGCAAGAAAAAGATGCTGGGCCGCGGCAAGGTCAACATCCCCGAAGAGGTTTTCCTCAAAATGGTCAAAAGCGAATAACGGCGAAGAGGCAGGCTAAAAACCGGCTATCGCGAAGTAGGAGAGCACCATCCCTACTATCAGCACGATGCTGAATATGATAGAAATGACGCGGACGTATTTTTTGTGGTTTTTGCCGAAAAGGTCGGGCATGAAAGCAGTATACTGTATCTATGCGTGATTTCAATCGGCGGCGCGGCCGCAGAAAGGAGATACTGCGTTTTGCCGCACACCTCGCGGGAGTGCTGGTCCTGCTCGTCGTCACCGTTACGGCAGTGCGCGGCGCGTGGGAGATGTACGGCAAGTTCTCCTCGAGCGCCGCGGCCGACGCGGTTGCTCAACAGAACCTTGCCTCGCTGAAGCTGCAAGAATCGCAGGTAAATGCGGCGGTCGCCTCGCTGTCATCCTCGGAGGGTGTTGAGACTCAGATGCGCGAGCGCTATGGGGTCGCCAGGCCCGGGGAGGGCGAGATACAGATAGTCAAGGATGCGGCCTCGACGACGCCTGCAGAACCCGCTTCGTCGAACATATTCAGCCGCATATTCCACGCGCTCTTTCCATGGTAAACTCTTTTTTGTCGTTTAGAAGCGGGATTAGTTTAGTGGCAAAACATGTGCTTCCCAAGCACAGGACGCGAGTTCGATTCTCGCATCCCGCACCAATTATTATTTAACTCCCAGTTTGTTGGCGAGCTTTTCGCGGTCGAAGCCGACCATAATTGAATCGCCAACAACAATGACCGGCACGCCGAGCTGGCCCGTGAGCTGTATCATCTCTTGGCGCTTTGCCGCGTCCGAAGCGACGTCATAGGCGGTGTATTGGATGTTTTTTTCGGCAAAAAACTCCTTTGCCATCTGGCAAAAGTGGCAGGTCGGCGTCGAGTAAATGGTCACATGCTTGTCCATACAAGTTTCTGTTTAATGTTTATTTGGTAATTATAGCACACGAGTCAAGCCCTTAAAAATCGGTGCCCCCTCACGGTAGCGCACCAACCCAAGTGAGGCAACCTAAGGGTTTTTCGGATAGCTTCAATCGTACCGGATCGAGGCCTCATGGTCAGCAGCAAAACCGAACAAACCGAACACAGAAGCGCATAGTACGAAGTGTTCGGTTTTTTGTGCGCTTTTTGACATTCCGGCAAGCACCATAAGGGTATTCAAGGAATCGGAGGAACTTCTCGGGCGGCCCTCACGGTTGCGAACCCAAAATTGCACAAATTGCACACGAGAATGGCACACAGGTCTGTGCAAAATCGGACAAATCGGACACAAAAATCAGACATTCAACCGTGTGATTTTAGAGCGGAATGTTACAAATGTTACACGATTTCTGCGTTTTCTGACTGTAACATTCACGGGGTGCGTGTCTCATTCGCCCTTTAAAATATGGCTTAACTGTGTGCAAATGAGACTAATGAGACACTTTTTGCTCATTTTTGATTGTCTCATTTCTAATACTAATACTTAGACCACGTCATCTCAAAAATCTCCCGCACCGTCTTGGCGACGTCTTTGTTTTCGATAATGACGCCCTGGAGATTCTTGTAATCCTGTATCCGTACAAGATCGCCAACGGTATCTATGGCGACCTCGGAAGAATACTGCTCATACGGAACTACTTTCATGGTACGGCCGAACGCAGCATCGGCCTCGCGGTAATCCTTCAAGCTTTCATGCATAGGGACAATACCGCGCATGTCAATGCGATGCTTCTTGTTGTTCTGTGCGAATTCAGTCTTGAAGTAGTCCTGTAACTCTTTCGGCGCGTTCATGTCGGTTGCCCAAAACCCAAGCATTTCCTTGCCGTCTAGTTCCTTGAGCTTGTATTCGAGCATCTGCTTGATGCCGTTCACTCCCTCGAAATATAGCGTGCTTACTTTTGTCTCCTCGCCCTTCGACATTGCAAGCAGCTGCGGCAACTTCTGTTTTGCAAGGTTCAACTTCTCTTCCGCAAGAGCAAAGGCAGCCTCCGGCGACTGGGCCACATAGAGCTGCTTGCGGACGCGCGGCACCTTCTGCACAAGGCCTTTTTTGATAAGTTCGTCTAACACAACATAGGTGGTCGGCTTCTTGAGGCCGCTTTTTTGGGCTATCCCGTAGGCCGAGGAGCGGCCCAGCTGCAGGAGGGCCGTGTATACGGCCGATTCCTTGTCGCCCAGGCCTATACTCTGCAGGGCTTCTTTGATTTCCATACGGTTCCTATCCTATACCAAGTCAATAAAATAGTCAATAGTTTTTGATGATTTATAGTACCGTCATAGATAACATGTTGTAAAACATAACTAAATTAGCTATTTTATAGGCAATATTATGGTCATAGGACTTGACTTTTTATATTGCACAGAGTATACTGTTCGCAGAGTTCATCGAAACAGGCCATACCGGCCTCTCAGCAGGAGATAAACCATGAACGCGAATAAGCCTTACAAGATCGTCGCAGTGGGCCCTAACTTTGTTGGTTGCGTACCTTGCGGAACTTTGTTTGAGCTTAAGGATGAATGCGAAACTCTGCAAGAAGCCATGGCCAAGATAGAGAAGGATCAAATTTATTCCTTTCCGTCGTTAATAATTGGGACTACGGCTGAGGGTGATTTCTCGCCCTTCTCTCGCAAGGAAAAGGTTGGCTGCAACGATGTAACAGTGGATATGGTATCGCATGATCAGCATATTGAGGTTGGCGGTCAAGATCTATTCTGGGTACAAGACCTCCGCGGCTCATTGGATCGGGCGACCAATAATTGGCCCGGAGCTTATATGAAATTCGATCCTAATGTGCGGGTTAGAGGATGGCGAATTGGAAAAATAAATTAATGCCCCGAAGATCGGAGCGGGCTGATATCCCGCTTGGCAACAGAAGCTCTGAGCACTCGCAAGGAGGCAGTAGGAGCAAAACTATCTTGGAGAAATCTGGCACATTTCTCCTCTCTATTCGGCGCTTGAACTTACTTCGAGCGCTCGATCGGGATTCGTTCTTTCAACCATGGGAGACTCTGCCATGAAGATTCTTGTTCTTGATGACTGCTGGCGGTCCATGCGCGGGCTTCTGTATCAGTATTCGCCCGCGCATTACGAATATGAGGGCGCGACGACTCCCGCCGAAGCGGAAAAGAAAATGCAGGAGCAGAAGTTCGACGTATTGCTTCTCGACGGCCATCTGCTCAATGATGTCACCGGCCCGATCACGCTTCGTCGATGGGTGGCTGAGGGCCGCATTCTACCGCCCGTGTATATGATTTCCTCTGACGAGAAAATGCGACAGGACGGAATCACGGCGGGTGCGGCGGGGGCAATCAACAAGGACAAAATTCCAGATGGTCTCAAAGCCCTCGAATGAAGTCTCTACGGCAACAGGGGAACGCCGCAAGTTTCCCCTCTCTATTGAGAACCCGGACAGTCAGGTTCTCACAGAGAAAGTTCTTTGAAATGCGAGGTAGTCAACAGATAGTTCTATCTACGGATAGTTCTGAACGTTGACGGGGTGTAATTCCTGCCTATTGGCGCTTGTTATGAATCTGCGGATTCATGGCGAGTAAAGGCAGGTAGCCCTAGAAGTGCGGATGCGGAGCCAAGCTCCGACCTGTTTGCGGAACATTCTGCAACCAGAAACCCCCGACTTCTAACTGGGCCGGACTCGAGCCTTAAATCGAGCGGGTTCCCGAACCTCAAAATCGGGTGGCCAACTGGATGGCCAACGGCGCAGAGCGCCGTATGTGGTACACAAAGGATTGCAAAGGCAAAGGGAGAGAAAATCGTACAGATGAAGCAATCAAGCTCATCTCGCCGGTTTTCCTCACTCAACCTTTGGTTCTTTGTCGAAACAAGGAGAGGGGGTTCTGCCAATGAACCGACTCTCTATCCAGATCTCTATAGGGGGATAGCAAATCATTCCCCCTCTCTATTCGGCGCTTGGACAGTCGAGCGCTCGATCGAGATTCGTTCTTTCACAAACATAGGAGGTGCCCGTGACCGACGACCTAAAGGCTCTGCTCGTGCGCCTCAAGCGCGAGACGACGGAGGAAACGAAGCGCCGTAAAACGGAGCTTCTGGCTGCTCACGAAGAGCAGATGCAAGATCTCAATAACGAGATTGAGCGCCTCCGACAGGAGCAGGACGCGAGACATGCAGACATTCTGCGACGTTCTCGCGAAGCGCTTGAGGCCCTTAGGTCTGGGCCCACGGGCAACGCTTTCCCCCGCCATGGGAAGCTCTAATAATTAGGAATCGTTCGTGCTGCTGGTGCGTGTGGAGTGCCTGTATTCAGGTTCACACAAACACACGTAGCAGGCACGAACGATTCTAGGATTCTCTGGAAGTTTGCACACCGGATGCAAACAGGAGAATCCCCCTCTGGGCCATCAGAGGGTGATTAGGCGGTAGTGGGCGCCTAAGCATACGAAAGCGTTGTCTTTCGTATGCGGAATCAGGAAAATCTGTCCCATGGGAACATGGAGCAACAGAGATTTCTAATCCACAAATCCTCCCGAACTAATCACAAAGGGAGGTGTGCCGAGGAGCAGGCGCAGAGAATGATGATGCGTCCATTAAGCATCATTATTGTCTAAAGTTCTCTCGCGATGGCTCGCGAAGAACAGCTCCAATTTCTTCCGCAAGCCTGCGGGGTATAAATAGGCCGACAGTCACTAACAAGTGGCTGTTTTAATTTTTAACAAACCCCACAAGCCTTTTCTTACCAACTCGCCCCTCCTGGACACCCACCACCGTTCTGTCATCCCTGTACCTGTCGATATTAGTAGGCAGGTAAGGTCTAGACATATGGAAACACATATAGCAGAGGGTTTGGCTCGGATGGGCGTAGCCGCTCCGACGGAGCGACCGGTCGAGAAAATTAAATACTGTTTGTACGCAAGAAAATCGACTGAAGACGACGAACATCAGGCGCTCTCAATTGAGAGCCAGATCAGGGAAATGGGTACGTTGGCGACGAGAGAAAAATTAGAAGTGGTCGAAGTGCGCTCGGAGAAACATTCAGCTAAGGCAGCTGGGCAGCGACCGGTGTTCCAACAACTGCTCACGGATATCCGCGAAGGAAAATTCAACGGGATTCTCACTTGGGCACCCGATCGCTTGAGCAGAAACGGTGGCGACCTCGGCGTGCTGGTCGACTTGATGGATCAGAAATCCCTGGTCGAGATTCGGACGCACACGCAGAAATTCACGAATAACCCGAACGAAAAATTTCTCTTGATGATATTGGGTTCGCAAGCCAAGCTCGAAAACGACAACAAGAGTCTCAACGTGAAGCGCGGG
>JAGWIT010000010.1 GCA_028866155.1 Patescibacteria group bacterium | reverse complement strand
CGACCTCCCCTCCAAAAAACTCTCCCTCCAAAAAATCTTCGGCTCCAACCTTTCCTTATATACGCGCGAAGCGCGCGGCCTGGCTCAACCCCAATGGGCTTCACTGCGTGAAGCCCAAAATAATTTCTCTGAAACTAACCTAGTCTCTGTTACTGCGGTGTTCTCGGGATTCAACTTTTATAGGTCAATCCCCGCAAGGGTATTTTGGCGCGCCGGAGGGCATCTTGTCGAGGCCTCCGGGTCGCTGGGTCGTTTTCCAGAAACGGGATGAACGGGATGGAAAAAGCGATTTTCGGGACGTCCCGAATTTGACCCCAAAAACGGAAAACGCAATATGCCCGGTATAATATAGGTATGACTGACCAGACACAGCTCGACGGCCGCGTGTCCGCAACGGGCAAGCTCGACTCGCGGTACTGGTACTACTTCCGCCAGGGCGGCGAGACGTACGGCGTCTACTACGACGCCCTGAATCTCGGCTTCAAGCCGGTCAATTTCAACTACGAGCGAGCGCTGCAAAAACGCGCGGCGGAACTTGCGAAATCCGTGAAGCCCAGCCTGCGCTTCACGCTCCCCGCATTCGTGGAGTCTTTCGATTCAGACGGCGGCCTCGTACGCGTAACGCTCCTTCTGCCCGGGCCCCTCAATCAAACCATCACGACCCGCTTCTACCCTGATCGCAAGCTCGGGGCCGATGTTGGATTCGCCGTGGGCGCGGTGATGGAGAAGCTCGATGTACGCCGAAAACGGAAATCTGAATAAACGGTGTATAATGAAAGTAACTGAATAGTTTCTAGCGGACGCGCTCCTAGGAGATAAGCGGCCGTGCCGACCCAAGCGATTGGGGGCACGGCCGCTTTTTTGCGTTTGGAAACCATTCGGGATTATCCATTACCAACATAATCGCTATGACAGAAGAAAAAATCAGGATCGAGTTCGTCTCCGTCGAGATTCTCAAGTCCGCTATCTATAACCCCCGAAAATGGAGCGACGACCAGCTCAAGAATCTTGCGGACAGCATCGCGCGCTTCGGCGCCGTCGATCCTCTCATCGTCAACCGCGCCCCTGAGCGCGAGAACATCGTCATCGGCGGCCACATGCGGCTCGCCGCGCTCAAGAAGCTTGGCCGTACCGAAGCGCCGGTCGTCTACGTCAATATCCCCGACGAAAATAAGGAGCGCGAGCTGAATCTGCGCCTTAACCGCAATACCGGCGAATGGGACATTCCGCTCCTCGCCGAGTTCGACGAGTCCCTTCTCTTGAGCGTCGGATTCACGAGCGAAGAACTCGACGATGTATTTCCTCCGGACGAGCACCCGGAGGAATTTAACCTCGCCAAAGAATTGCAGAAGCTCGGCATCGGCGACATCGGCATCAAGCCAGGCGACCGCTTCGCTTTCGGCGACAGCTTCGTGCAATGCGGCGACTCGACCGTCGAGGCCGACATGATCGCTCTCATGAACGGCGCAAAAGCGGACATGGTCTGCACTGACCCGCCGTACATTCTCGATTACCTCCACGGCAAGAAAAAGAAAGGAGGCAAGGCGACGAAGGGCTTCGGCCTCAAGCGCGACCGCCAGTATCTCGGCACCGACTCGCTGCCGGATAATTTCAGCGACTTGTGGATGGATGCGGTCGCGAAAGTCCAGAAGCCGGATTTCTCAATCATTATCTTCGAACACCCGAAAAATCTCAAAACAATCTGGACCGCCGTGGAGAAGCACTGGCGCTACCGCAACACGATCACATGGCACGTGCCGAACCGCGTGCAGGGATTCGCGGCGAAATATAAGTTCTTCAACAAGGCGGATATTGCACTCGTCGGCACCGGCGGCGATATCGCCCTCAATATCGAGCCGGAGGACGCCCTCTTCCAAAGCGAGTACGAGAACGCCCTCTATGCGACGACCGGCAAGCCGCACTGGGAGCCGTATGAGAAAGGAAAGAAAATCCAGCCCACAGATTTCATCGAGCACATCGCGGCCGACGAAAAAAGCAGCGGCCAAGCAATCATCTTCGGTACGAAGCCGATCGAGCTCCTCATCCCGTACATCAAAGTTCTCACTAATCGCGGAGATATCGTACTCGAGCCCTTCGGCGGTTCAGGCAGTACGGCAGTCGCATCATGGAAGCTCGGGCGGCGCTTCTTCCTCATGGAGAAATCGCCCGTGTATACCGCCGTCATTCTCAAGCGCCTCGAAAAACTCACCGGCATTACGCCCAAGAAGGTATGAAAAGCGCAGGCGACAAAAAGAAATTCCTTGAAACGCTGCGCGAGAACCACGTCGTGCTCGCGGTGTGCCGCAAGACGGGCGTCGGCAAGACCACGTACTACCGCTGGCGGCAGGAGGATCCGGAGTTCGCCATCGAAGCGGACCTCGCCATCCGCGAAGGCATCGAACTCGTGAACGACGCGGCCGAGTCCAACATCATCGCGGAGATAAAGAATCGCGACAAGGACGCCTCGAAGTTCTGGCTCAAGCACCGCCATCCCGCGTATACGACGAAGATACAGGTCGAAGCGGCGAAGCCGGATCCGGAACTCTCGCCCGAGCAAGAGGCGGCCGTGCGCAAGGCGCTGGAACTCGCCTCGCTTAGCGAGGCGCCGGATATTACTCGCAATAACAATAACCGCCATGAGCAGCAACCCATTGATGGATGCGGAACTGATGGAGAAAATCCTGAAGGACCCGAAGGTGCGCCGCACGGTGACGCGCAGTAGCCACCTCCTCTTCTTCCACGTCTATTTCGCCCACTACATCCAATACGAGACCGCGCGGTTCCAGAAGGAGCTGTTCGCGCTCACGCAGAACCGCTCCGCGAGGACGCTCGTCTTCGAAGCGTTCCGCGGATCGGGCAAGTCGACGATCATGACGCTCTCGCTGCCGCTCTGGGCGATCCTCGGCGAGCGGCAGGAGAAGTTCGTCGTCATACTCGCGAAAACCCAGCAGCAGGCCCGCCAGTACCTGACGAACATCAAGAAAGAAATCGAATCCAACGAGATGCTGCGTCGCGACCTCGGGCCGTTCGAGGAGCAGGAGGACGAATGGCGCATGCTCACCATCGTCATCCCGAAGTACGGGGCGCGCATCACGGTCGCCTCCGTCGACAGCTCGCTGCGCGGCATGCGCCATCTCGAGCACCGGCCGGGGCTCGTGATCGCCGACGACCTCGAAGACCTGGAGTCGGTGCGCCAGCAGGAACAGCGGGACAAGCTGTGGCAATGGTACACGGGCGACGTGATGCCGATGGGAACCGACCTGACGCAGTTCGTGGTCATCGGCACGCGGCTCCACGAGGATTCTCTCCTCATGCGGCTGCGCAAAGGAATCGAGAGCGGCGCACGCGCGGGCGTTTCCAGGACATATCCGATTATCGACGCTGGCGGCAGCTCCTTGTGGCCAGGCCGCTTCCCGACGATGGAATCGATTGAGGAACTGAAGCGCGGCATCGCCGATGATGCAACCTTCGAGCGCGAGTACATGCTTCGCATCATTCCCGACGAAAGCCGCGTCGTGCGCGCGGAGTGGATCCGCTACTTCAAAGACCTGCCGCCGCTCGAAGGCAACCCGGATCTGCAGATGACACTGACGGGCATCGACCTCGCCATCTCGAAGGAAACGAGCGCGGACTTCACGGCCATGGTGCCGGTGTCCGTGTTCAGGGATCGCGACGGCAATTGGTCGATATACGTCCATCCGAATCCCGTCAATGAGCGGCTGGATTATCCCGAAACCCGCCAGCGCATCAAGGAACTGTCGCGCCGCCTCGGGTTCGGAAGCCCCACGCCGGTGCACATCGAGTCGGTGGGCTATCAAAGCGCCATGGTGCAGGACTTGCGGCACGAGGGATTCCCCGCCGAGGAATTCAAGGTGCATGGCCAGGACAAGCGCATGCGCCTGTCGCTCGTCACGCACCTCGTCAAGAACGGAATCGTGCGTTTTCCCGAGCGCGGCGCGGAGGCGCTCATCAATCAGCTCGTGGGTTTCGGCATCGAGCGGCACGACGACTTGGCGGACGCCTTCGCGATCGCGCTGCATATCGTACTGGATCACATGAGCAGGCCGTCGATTATGATTCCCAAAGCGGCTCTCGAGCAAACCGCGCCTCCGGAAACGGAGAAGACCGCCGACGAGGAAGCGCGCCTGCTCCAAGAAGCGATGCGGAGCGGAAGCCCATTCGCATTCCAAAAATACAACGCGTTCATGAATGAGAAGCGGAAGCGGTACTGGCGCAAGGAAGAGCGCGACGTGTTCAACCGAATGATGCGGGGGTACTAATAGTAATCCTCGACTGTCATCGTCCACGAGTTTGCGGTATTGACGGAGAGGTAGTACGTTCCCGCGCCATAACAATAGGTGGAATCGGACCCGGAACCGGCGAGATTTGCGATGGAGCAATACCCGTCCCCGCTGGGACTTTCTATATTCGCGCCAAAGTACCCATCGCCCGTTTCCTGCCAGGTGATGCGCCACTGCGATCCCTGGATCGTGAACGGCGCGGTGTTCTTCTGCGTCTGCCCGCTGAACGTCCCGACCGTATGCCACGAGGCTGCTGGCTTCGGCGGCGCGGTGACGACGCTCCCACTGTTGTTTACGACAGCCCCGCTCGGAGTCGTGTATGTCTGCTGGGCAGGCTGCGCCGTTTGGGATGAGCCGCTTGATGCGGGCGCAGGCGCCATTTTCTTCGCCGGGCTTGCCTTTGTGACGGAGCAGACATCCATGCTCGGTATGGTGATCTGGTAGTTCGCCTGCGAGGTGTACGTTTGGGAACCCGTGAGATTGCCGGTGACGGTCACGATGTCGTCCTCAAGCGCGTCGCTCGCCTTGTGATACGTGACGTACAGGACGTCGCTGCTGCTCCAGACGCCGTAGCCGAGGTTGGTGACGGAGAGGCGCATGACGCCCTCGTCGCCGTTCTGCTCTATCTGCAATACCTTGCCCGTAAACGTGGCGACGGTGCCGTTGTATTTATCGGGCTCTTTCGAGAGCTGCTTGTAATCGACTTTCTGCGCTTGCTGCTTGAGCGCCTGCTGATCGGTGTCGCAAATGGTCTGGGGCGGCGCGCTGGCGTCAGCCGCAGGCGAGACAATCGGCTGCGAAGAACTCGGGCTGCTTGCAGCGCCGATGACAAAAAGCAGGAGGAGCGTAATCGGGACCCAAAATACCCAGCGTTTATAAAAAGGTATTTTCGAACTCGGAGTTTCTTTGGAATCCATATGAATACGATGAGCTATTAATGGCCCGGATATCTGGGCTCGGTTCTGGCGGGAAGGGCTTCTGTCCCGCAAAGGAGATCTGAGCCTCTATTCCCGCCAGTGCCAAACCCGGGTCGGACTTTGCCAAGCACTTCGCGATCGAGCGAATCCATTGGCACGCCAGCCTGGCCGCTTGTATTCCTTGCTTAGATTCGGCCGTTTGCGAAGCGAGTTACCAACAGCTGGACGGCTGCCGATATCGTAGCATAAATATCCAAACTTTGGATATTCACTTCTTGGATAGACGCTTATGGGTATGGGAAAGAGCATCCATACCAAGGAATATAAGATCTTCGTGGAGCGTTTAAAGAAGGCTCGGATAGAGGCAGGTCTTACCCAAGTGCAGGCAGCGAAGAAGCTGGGGCGGCCGCAGTCTCACATTTCCAATATTGAGACCGGGCAGCAACGGGTAGATATCGTTGAGCTAAAACGCTTTGCAAAGCTCTATGGGAAGAGCGTCGATTATTTTCTATAATCCTGACTTATTCTCCTCCGCACGGCTAGTGATCTCCAGATTGCAGCTTTTATGCTCCTTGCACCACGCTTCGCATTTTTGCGCCGTTGCTTCCTCGGCATAGTGAAAGCCGCACTCCTCACACTGGTATAACTTTCTATCATTGTTTTCAGCTACCTTGACCATGGTATTTTTACAGCTTCTGCCACCCGATGACTGGGTGGAGCTCCCACCAGTTATGGGGTATGTCGAATCGGGCGATGCCCCAGATTTTGACGTGGTCTCCAACCTTGGGAAGCGGCATTTTCATTTCAGGAATGAACTCGGTGACGAGCACGGGTAGCGGAACGTACTGCGGACGGATAGTCACGTGATAGTCGCCGTCCGGCTCTTGGGCCACCTCATCGACGACGCCTTCTACCGACACTTTCGTTTTGTCGCTCCCATTGGCGATGAAGTCAATCAAGCCGGCGTCATGGTAGAGCAAGTCATCTTCTTCTTTTTTCCCTTGCTGGACGAAGAATGCAAGAATGCGCTCGAAGACATTCGGGATCGTCGCCCTCGGGTTAAGTGTTTCGCTGCGGACGTAGTAGCCGAGCCCGGTGCCGCCGCCGAAGACCAGAATGAATACCAAGATGTAGAGCAGTATTTTCTTCATACGGTTATTGCTTCTTTAGCCCTCCATTTTTGAGCAACGTAGAAAGTGGTATACGCAACAAGGATACCGATAATCATTCCTCCCAGAATGTCCGAGGGGTAATGGACGCCCGCGACAACCCGGCTAACGGTCACGGCAAGCGTCGCGATGAAAAATCCGATGCCCCACTTTTTGTTGAACAGATAGATCGCGGCCGCCATGGCGAAGAAGAATGTGGCGTGACCCGACGGGAATGACCACTCGTTGTCCACAAACAGAGCGTGTATTTGAGGAATGGCGACAAAGGGGCGGGGGCGGTGGTAAAAGAAGCGGATCAACTCGGTCACGCCGAATCGGGCGATGAGAGCCGAAGCGGTCGTTACGCAGAACATGTAGAGCTTGTCCTTCTTCGAATAAGACGAGGAGTACAGCAGGAGCAGAAAGGCGACTACGAGCAGGTACGGCAGATAGGAGGCGAGGAACAGAAACACGTTATCGAGCAGTGCTGATTTGCCCAACAGTCCGTTCAAAAGATATAGTAATTGTGTATCAAGATCATGGGTCATGGAAGTTCTAGTTATTTTACCCCATGGAGCGACTGACGGCGATGAGCTCAAGGTCGAGCTTGAGAAGCGTACAATTGCGGTCGGCTTACGGAGCTTTTTCTTTTTCTCGATCAGTTAGACCAGAAAGTTTGAATCTCGGCGAGTCTTTCAAAGATGCAACAGAAAACTAACAGCCATGTATAGCGACTACTTACTCAAAAACTCCTGTATTGCGTCGGCCGCAATTGTCCCGCCTCTGCTATTAAGATGCACCCCGTCGACATGAAACCGCCACCCATTAAGGCGAGCGATTTCATCCCCGGTTTTCCTCAAAAGGAAGAAGCGCAGCGTATCCCGATAGAATGGGAGGAAACGGAATGACGTGAATGCAGCCCCTGGAGAAGCAGCGATTTGTTCGCGCAGTATCTCATAGAGTGGCACATAGTCGACGTGCTCCTCTTCGGCCACACGCTTGATTATCGCGCCATAGCGCTCGTAGAGATCATTGAGTTTCGCTTGGGCCGGATTTGAAGAACTCGGGTCTTCTCCGACCTGCGGCAGTGAGGCAAGTGCGATAGACGCCGACGTCCGCACCTTCAGTTCTCGAACGATGCTTCGAAGGTTCGCTTCAAACCATTCAGGCGATGGGCGTTGCGGGAGGTGTTTGGTAATCCGGAAAATTCGCCACACGTTCTCAAATACGGAGGCGATGATATCATTGCCACCAATAATAATAACTACTTTGTCGGGGTGCGCGGCGACGACTTCCGGTAACCGTTGAAGCACGTTGTATGCAAGATCTCCGCCGACGCCAAAATTCGAGAATTTGAATGCGTCGTTCGCGGGACGCGTTGCCAACTCTCCAATAAGGTCAAACGCCTGACCTTTGCCTGAGACTGTGCTGGAACCAAGAAAAACTGTCGTTATCATAATGTAATTTTATCATTGTCCTACGGTATTCATGACTTAACGGTTATTACCATAACTGGAAGAGTGTTAGCTATTTCTTATAGCTTTCTTGCGGAGTGTGCAAGTTCTCCATAAGACTATCAAGCTATTTTTCAATCTTATCAATCAACCCGTCCTCAAGCCATATAACGCGGTCGACGTATTTTTTATCATCTTCCTCGTGCGTCACCATCACTATGGTTTGCTTCAGGTCCTTATTAAGCTTCGCAAATAGCTCGAGTACTGTTTTTGCCGATGCGGTATCAAGGTTGGCGGTCGGCTCGTCGGCAAACACTATCTCAGGCTCATTAATAAGCGCACGTGCAATGGCCACTCGTTGCTGCTCGCCGCCAGAGAGCTCATGCGGATAATGATCGAGGCGCTCCCCAAGGCCTACAAGCGTTAGAAGTTCGGTCGCACGTTTTGTATATACTCTCGGATCTTTCCCCAATGCCATTGCCGGCAAGTAGACATTCTCGAGTGCGTTGAATTCGACAATGAGCGCATACTCCTGAAACACATAACCTAAATGTTCGAGACGAAACTCTGTCTTTTGAACATCGGTAAGATGTGTTACGTCTCTTTTGTTCAAAAATACTTTTCCCTCAGTCGGCGTATCGATAAGCGAAAGTTGGTGCAAGAGGGTTGATTTGCCTGAGCCGCTGCGGCCCATGATCGCAATAAATTCGCCATCAGCGATGTCGAATGAGACACCCTTGAGCGCGGGCGTGGGCACCTTGCCCGGATACGTTTTCTTTATGTTTTCAGCCTTGATCATATTATCCCCAAATGGCGGTTAGAATATCTTCTCTTGCGACAAGTCGCGCCGGAACCCGCCCCGCCAAATACCCGGCTGCGATAAAGCTGAGAACACTGATGCAAATCCCGAGCGATGTGAACGAAAGCATCAGATTAAGCGCTCCTGCTATGAGCGGAATGGGATGCGCAGTAAGAAGCGGGCTGAGGATACCGAACACCGCGATAGCCCCTATACCAAGGCCACAGAGTGTATAAAAGAGTGACTGGAAAATATACGCATTCACGATGATTTTCTGCTTAATACCAATGGCTTTGAGAATGCCAATTTGCCTACGTTTGTTGATGGCATTCACATAGATCAAGACGAAAATCGTGACTGCGGCAACCAACACGCTGATCACGCTCACAATGATGGAAATTAACTCGAGCGCCTTTTCAAAAGATGCGATCGAGCCAAGCAGACTCGTATAGTCCCGCACGACAAGATTGGGCGCGATAGTTTGTATCCTCCCTTCGTAATCGGCAATCGAATCGCGACTCATGTCAACTTTCACCAAGATCTGGGATGCGCTGTCGGAAACGGAAAGAACCGATTCAGCCTCCTTGGTAGTGATATACGTGTAGTTGATGCCAAGTACGTCATTATAAATACCCTTAACCGTATAGGTGCGTTGTATTCCATTTGAGTACGTTACCAGTACCTTGTCGCCGGCGCGGGCTCCACCAAGGTCGCTGCCGCCACGCTCAATAGAGCCATATCCTCCAGCAACCGCCGAGGAGAGAACTATTTGATCGGTGTCAGTATCTGTAAGACGAGCCCCCGCGAGCAAAAGTTTGTCAGCGGCGAGCACTTTGCTCTCTTGAGTGGGATCAATGCCGAGGATGACGCCCGAAACACTTCGATATTGGCCATTCTTGTCTTTATCGTAGGAAAGCGAACCTGCGAGCTGGTAATGCCGTACTGTAGCCTCAACACCGGAGATGGTTTCGATTTGGGCGCGCAGTTGATTTTGGTTCTGGATAAATTGTTTCACTTGTGGCTTCTGTTGGGGGTTGACGTTGATATCGGCAGTAACGAAACTGCGCATCGCACCCAGCTCACCTTGCCAGATGCCAGCGAGCACACCGGAAACGAACATCATGTTGAGGAAGCTGAGAGACAAAATAAAAATCATCAGCGCGAGCATCGATTTGTTGCCCCGCGTGATTGATTTGTAAGCGATGAAAAAAGCAGTCGAGAGATCTTGCATGTGCTTATTTGGGACCTGTGACGACAGATTCGCCTTCCGATAGACCTGATGTTATCTCGACCATGCCGTCCTGGCTTTTAAGGCCTGTTGTCACATTCTGGTTCGTGATCTTTCCGTTCTGATCAAGTTGCACATGGGTGCTCATGCCATTGGTTTGTATTGCGCTTGCGGGAACGAGGAGTGTCGAGGATGCCGCGCCGGTTTGGATGAGCACGTTGGCGGTCATTCCTGACTTTATGCGAGCATCGGACTGATTAAACACAACTGTTGTCTTGTAATACACTGCGCCGCCGATAATGGTTTGGGCAGGATCGACTTTGGCCACGGTTCCTTGCCATTGCATACCGGGAAATGCATCGAGGCTGATTGTAACCGGATTACCGACTTTCACATTCGCGACATTGTCCTCAGATAGATTCACATTCGTCTGAAGTTTGGCGTTGGGGATAATTGACACGACAATGGTTGCTGGGGAAACTGTCTCACCTACATCGCCGTTGACTTGCGTGACTGTGCCACTCACCGGTGCCACCAAGGACATTTGTGCAATTTGTGCCTGTATTGCCGCAACGTTCGCCTGCGCCTGCGCTACCTTCGCCTGCTGAGCTGCAACAGAAGCCCCGGTTGAACCGGCTTGCTCGAGCGCCAAACTCTTTCGGTCTTTATCAAGTGTCGCAGTATCACTTTGCTGTGTAGTAATAGATGTTGTCAGAGAAGAAGCAGCTGCGTTCACGTTAGTGCGCGCTGTTGCGACATTGGAAATCCAACCATTTATGCTGGTCTGATTCGCATTTGTCGTTGGGACGGCACTATTGAGAACTGCGTTTGCGTCCGAGAGTAATTGTGTTACCAGAGTGAGATCTGTCTGAGCTTCTGTTTCCGCAGTGAATACATTGTTCCCTGCAGTAACAAGATTTGCGGTACCGGCTTGCCATTTGGCGAGTGTCCCTTCAATCGAAACGCGTTCTGAGAGAAACGTGTTTGAGATCTGTGAATCGGCAGTGGTGAGCGAGAGTTGAGGACTGGAGGTGCGTGCATTGCTCAGGAACTGGTCCACCTTATTGTGCACAGCATCATCCGATGCAGTATAGGCACTTTGAATAGCGTTGATGATGCTCAAATTTGCCTGTGTAAGGGCAGACTGGTCGCTTGAAACTTGCGCCTGCGCTACTGCCACTTGCTCCGGCCGTGTTCCTTGTTGAAGAGATGCGAGTTGCGCTTGTTCAGCATCGACGGCAGCCTGTGCTTGTTGTAGTTGTGCGCCCAAGACTGACGTATCCTGACGAGCAATAACATTTCCTGCACTGACTTTATCACCTATTTGCACTCCGATAGATGTAAGTTTGCCCGCATTCTGGAACTGGAGATTAATTGTCGATGGAGCGGCAACATTGCCACTGGCCGAGACTTCTTGAGTAATGGAGCCGCGTTCTACTGTCGCGGTCGCATATTTAGCGTTGCCGGATTTAAAGGTGTAGTAGCTGATGCCACTGAGGACAACCAATACCGCAACACTAGCAACAATGTATTTTTTCATACCTTTTTGTTTTTAAACGCGTCAATGGTCTTTTTAACTATTGCGGTCGTTTCTTGTTTGAAGGAAAGTATTTTCTTGAGTTCGGATTCGTTGTAGTTTGAAAATAACTTAGAGAAATCTTTATTTGCCGAATTGCGAAGAGTTTTGAAACGCGCGGGAACTCCTACTAATTGTACGACGACTTTCCGCCTGTCTGCTGCATCGCCCGTACGTTTTACTAATCCAGCGCGTTCTAGCCTATTGATAGAAGCAGTCATTGCACCAGTTGTAAGCCCGGTGATTTCTGCTAACTCTCCTGCGATCGCCGATTTTCTTTCACGCAAATACATCACGGTGATCATGTCGGTCAGATGTAGGCCAATCTCTTCTGCTACAATGCCGCCCCAAAGAATGAAAAAACGAAATTCCTCACGCATCGCCTGAGTCAGATCTGCGATTGTCTTTTCCCGGTTTGAAGACGATGACATATAGATAACTTTACCATAAAGATATATTTATAGATACACCAACCTGTGAATTACACATTCTTGAGCAACTAAGTTACCAACTCCAACCCCTCGGGACGCTCTGGACTCCTAGGCAGAATGCGTCATCCCTTGAGCTGTTAGCAGCTAATCGATAAGGGATATGGACAACTCGACAATAGTGTTGCGCAAGCCCCAAGCGGGCGACCGGCAGGTGGTAAAGCAGGTGCAGGTGCGATATTGCCTTTACGCGAGAAAAAGCACCGAGAGTGAGGAGCGGCAGGTGCTCTCCATCGACTCACAGATCAAGGAGATGCTGCAGCTCGCCGAACGAGAAGGACTTGAGGTTGTCGCGATGAAGCGCGAAAGCCACTCGGCCAAAGAAACCGGCCAACGGCCGGTGTTCAACGAGATAGTAGAAGAGATTAAAGTCGGCAAGTACAACGGCATCATCACGTGGGCACCGGATCGCATCAGCAGAAACGCCGGTGACTTGGGGCGCATCGTCGACCTGATGGATGCTGGGTATCTGCACGAGATACGCACGTTCAGCCAGCGATTCACGAACAATCCCAATGAGAAGTTCCTGCTGACAATTTTGGGCGGTCAGGCAAAGTTAGAAAACGACAACCGAGGCATCAATGTGAAGCGCGGGCTGCGGACGCGGGTGGAGATGGGACTGTGGCCGACTACGCCGCCGACCGGCTACCTCACGCAGAAGAACATGGAGAAGAAGTGCCAAGTGATCGTGGATCCGGAGCGCGGAGCGATCATCAAAAAGATATTCGAGAAAATGGCGTACGAGAAATGGTCGGGGCGAAGAATACACCAGTGGCTGAAGTTCGATCTCAACTTCAAGACGGTCGGCAACAAGAATCTTGCGCTCAGCAACGTATTCCGCACGCTGCAGAACCCCTTCTACTACGGCATCTTCGAGTATCCAAAGAAATCGGGCAACTGGTATCAAGGCAAGCATGATCCCCTGATATCTAAGGAACTGTTCGAGAAAGTGCAGGAGCAGCTCAAGCGGGACAACATTACTCGGCAGAGCCACGAGTTCGCTTTCACTAAGCTCATGACCTGCGGCCAGTGCGGCTCGTGCGTGAGCGCCGAGGAGAAGTACAAGCCGCGTAAAGACGGTACCACGATACGCTACGTCTATTACGGGTGCGGTAGATCGAAGGATCACCACTGCACCGGCAACAAATATTTGCGCGAGGAGGACCTCGTCGAACAGCTGCTCGGAGTACTGGACCAGATCGACCTCAACGAGGTGGGCGTCGAGATGAAATTCAAAGAGGAGCTGAAGCGGCACAACAAATTCCAGCGCACGGTGCTGGGCTTCTCGAAAGCGGACGCCAAGCACGAGGACATCGACCTGCGCACCTATGCCAAGTACATCCTTAAGGAAGGTACTAACGAGGAGAAGCGCGAGCTAATGGGCTGCTTCAGATCGAAGCTCAAGTTTACGAAAGGAATTGTAACGATTCAATAATTATTCCGGCCTCTGCATTTTCAGATACTGCGGCATAGTCATTTTCCGCCCGATGAATGGTTCTTGTCCGGGCGTGAAGCGGTAGGCCACTTCTTGTTCCGGCGGAATCTGATAGCTTTCGAGCAAAATAAACTCGTACGTGAACAGGTTGTAGAATTGCAGAACACCGACGACATTTCCATTTTGATTCTCGATCCGCAAATTGTAGCTGTCGTCCAAGAAGCGGATTTTTTCGGTTTCCTGTCCGTCCCAAAACGGCTTCTGTGTGACACGACCCTTAAGCGTTTCTCCGGCAAACCGGATAAAATTCCGGGCCATGTCCCACTCGCTTTTCAGCATTTCGACAGCACCGAGGTTGTAGGCAGCAAAGTTGAAAAGGACTTTTACCAGCGCACGCTTTACCGTGTCGTCGATCTTGCCGTCGATTGTGACTTCGAGGGTTGAGACGCCATCGTCAGGCATGCCTTCCATTGCTTTTACAAATGGAGGCTGATACCGCTCTTTTTCCTTGTAAGGTATGCCTGCCTCATGCAACTTTTTAATGAACGCATCGAGCGCGTCATGTGAAGGTGCGATGATTCCTGTCTCGCGCTCACCGGGCTTGCCGTACACCTCGTCGGTTATTTTCAAATCCTTGAGCTGGTTCTCTCGGTAGGTCTCATGCTTGCCAGTCTGCTTGTTCAAAATCTTGTATTGTGCGGGAGGGGCCATCAATTTTCCGGTCGTGCCGTCTACGGCTACGGCAGCGCCATGGAAATCTCCGACTTCCGGTGATTCTGCCAAGGAGAACTTCAGTTTCGTCTGCGGGCGCGCTTCGCGCGAGTAGATACCCTTCTTATAGCGGGTTACTCCCTCAAGTGTCTCCCGTGCAAGTACTTGATCGAGCTCTTTCATAAAGAATACGTTGCAGTCATCGCATACGCATTTGAGCGTCGGGGTTTTTGCTCCGAAGGTGCCGAAGCTGCGCGGGATGACATGCTCGACTCCTTTGAATTTTTCAGGGTCTTCTGTTTTGCAATATATGCAAGGAGGCATGCTTCGATGGTACTCCTTGGTAAAAAGTTTCGCCATCGCCTACTATAGAATCCGTGGCTCTAAGCAAAGGAAAGTGCAAGTTGTGCCTTCAAGAAAAGGAGTTGTGCCGGGAATCGCACATCATCCCGCGGTTTTTATATAAATTCCTTACGGGCAAAAACAATTCGATGGTGTACCTGGATACGCAGCGCGCGCAGACGAAGTACAACTCGGAGTACGAAAGCGGCATACTGTGCGTCAATTGCCGTACTGCATAATAACGCGCAAGAATAAGGCTCTCGGGTCTGTCCGATACAAAAGTCTTCGGGCGGAGGCGAAGGGATACGAAAGCTCTCGGGTCGTACCTTCGTCTATGGCTTAAAATATAGCAATTTTATTTCTCGGTTCGGTTCGAATCCCGGCGGGTTTTAAAAATTATTCTTTTTTGTCAAAAATTATTCAGTTTGAAAACGTAGAACCTAGTGCCCCGCCATAGGCTTCACGACACCGTTGTAGATTGAAGTGTCCGGCGTCCCCGTGGCATGCAATATACCCCATGCACCGCGATCCATCCGAGCCAGCGCATGGTCAACGAATGTGTAGTTACCCGGTTCCTTGAACGTAAATTCAACTGCGGTTGCGCCACCCGGCGGTACGAGTGTCGTTTGTACGTTCGTAACAGGCTGAGACGTGAGCGAGCCTTCATCGTATACGCGGTCGAGAACTTCACCGATTACATGGAACGAGGAAATGAGATTAACGCCACCGTTTCCCACAAAGATACGTACTGTTTGCCCGACGTTAGCCTGCATCTTATACCCCGGCCACGAGCCTACGCGGCCATTGAAGACAATGTATTGCGGATTGCCATCGAGCATCGCCTGAGGATCGTCGATCTGGAGACCTTGCCTACCCAACGCACCCGCCGTATAGAACTCTCCTTGCATCAAGTAGTATTCCTTGTCGACTTTCGGTAGGCCGCCGGGTGGCTCGACCACGATGAGACCGTACATGCCGTGCGCCATATGGTTGGCTGCGTCGGGGGATGCGCAATGGTAGACGAAGATCCCTGGATGGAGCGCCTTGAATGTGAGCGTTGCCGATTCGCCCGGCATTGTTTGTAGCACTGGTGCCCCGCCGCCTGGACCGATTACCGCGTGAAAATCAATTGAATGGGGGTGCAGACTCGTTTTATCATTGTGAAGCGTCACGACCACCGTGTCGCCTTGCATGACGCGAATCATGGGTCCGGGCACAGTGCCGTCGAACGTCCAAAAATTGAAATATACGCCAGGTGCAATCTGCGAGATCACTTCTTTGGCTGTGATATCGACCGTGTCGGTCGCAACCATCGTGCGCGTGATAGGCGGCAGCACGTCATTAGGATCATGCGAAATGTCCGCGACTTGCTCGAATTGGTTGAAATGCGTGAAAAAATCCCACACGTGCGAGAGGGGCAAGACCGGCCCCGTCGACGATGGACCATAATATGTCGTCGAAAACGGATATTGGAACGATGGCAAGCCGTTGGGTACATAGAAGAAGATTGAAATTCCTAGAAAGGCTGCGACGAGTGCGATGGTCATCCATCGTGAATGTGATTTACGAAGTGTGAGGTATATGAAAATCGCCGCAGCTATGAATGCGATGAAGAGCCCCACCGTTTGGACGACATACTCCCAGATGAAAGCTAGTGCTTGAAACATTACAAAAATCGTATCACGAATTTTCGATTAAGTTTTAATGGTGTTCGATTCCTTTCACAGCCACGTTAAATGGTCCAGAAATACAAGGTGGAAAAATCTCGACGATCGTCGGAAATCGAATCAGGAGAGGCGTGTGCCGCTTCGCCATCACAAAAAGTTCGGTATCCCTTCGCCTTATCTAGCTTTTTTAAAAAATGTGCTGCGTAATAATGGCTAAAAATAAAGCTCTCGGGTCTGTCCGATACAAAAGTCTTCGGGCGGAGGCGGCAGGATACGAAAGCTCTCGGGTCGTACCTTAGCCTATGGCTTAAAATATAGCGATCTTAGTTTTCGAAAAAGTTCGAATCTCGGCGGGGTTCTATTCGTATTCGATTGTTGCTGGTGGCTTCTGCGTAATGTCGTATAGAACACGATTGACGCCTCTTACTTTCCCCACGATCGCACTTGATACCTTTTCCAAAAGTTCGTTCGGTATTTTGTGCCAATCTGCGCTCATACCATCAATCGAATCAACTGCGCGGAGCGCAATAACATACTCATAGGTACGCGCATCTCCCATGACTCCAACTACTTTGAGTGGCAAGAGCGCGGCGAATGCTTGCCAGATTTTTTCGTACTCACCCGATTTTCGAAGTTGGTCGATAAATACAGCATCTGCCTCTTGCAAGATATGGATACGCTCTAGCGTTACGTCACCAACAATACGAACTGCGAGTCCCGGACCGGGGAACGGATGCCGCCAGAGTAGTTCTCGCGGCAATCCTAATGTGAGACCGACGCGCCGAACCTCGTCTTTGTAGAGATCTTTGATGGGCTCAAGAATATTAAAACCGAGCTTTTCAGGGAGTGTGAGATTATGGTGGCTCTTGATCTTAGCTGCAGTCTTTGAAGTCGATGCGGATTCAATACGATCAGGATAGATAGTTCCTTGCGCGAGGTATTTGATTGGATATCGTTTCAATTCGTTCCTGATGGTCTTCTCGAAAACCTCGATGAAGGTGTGTCCAATGATTTTTCGTTTCTGCTCGGGATCGGTGACGCCCTTGAGACGACTAATAAAGGTGCGGCTTGCGTCAATAACGTGAAGCTGTTTGAACCCATGCTTTTTTAGATAACTGGCGACCTGTTCGACTTCTCCCTTGCGTAAGAGACCCGTGTCGACAAATACGGCATGGAGGCGGTTGCCGATGGCACGATGAATGAGTGTTGCAGCGACTAGAGAGTCCACTCCTCCTGAAATGCCCACGACTACATGATTCTCACCGACTTCATCCTGAATCTGGGCAATGATATTTGTTGCAACTGAGGCAATTTTCCAGTCCTTCTTCGCCTTGCAGATTGAGAAAAGGAAGTTGCTCAGAATCTTGCTCCCGTTCGTGGTATGAGTCACCTCTGGGTGAAATTGAATACCGAAGAAATTCTTCTGTACATCTGCAAAGGCCGCGTTTGAACAAGATGCTGTGTAAGCTGTACGCACTAAACCCATGGGCACTTTTTTAACCTGATCTCCGTGAGAGAACCAGACCGTTTGTTTTTTCGACAGCCCTGCGAATAGTCGGCGCGGGCTGAGTATCTCAAGTTCTTCTTTCCCAAACTCCCGATGCTCGTCTTTAACTACTTTACCGCCAAGCATCTGTGCCATGACCTGGTGTCCATAGCAGATACCTAGAACGGGGACTCCAAGATCAAAGATTCTTTTATCAGGGCGAGGACTCTTCTTCTCAAGCACAGAAGCGGGGCCGCCAGATAGGATAATACCGACAGGGTTAAGTTTTGCGATTTCTTCCGCAGGCGCATCAAACGGCAAGATCTCGGCTTTTACACCGAGATCCCTGACGCGACGAGCTATGAGATGGGCGAACTGACTGCCGAAGTTAAGGACAATAATCATAGGGCCAGCAGGGTGTGCGGAGCGCCCTCAAGCATTGATGCATGAGTGATCACGATGAACTCGGCTTTCTTTTGGAAGTCTGCAAGGGTACGCGCTCCAACATAGCCCATAGCCACTTGTACGCCCGATGAGAGTTCAGCGACCACGTCCACGAGCGTGCCACGGTACAGTACCAACCCTTCGACTCCCTCGGCTACAACTTTTCTTCCTTCGACTAGATAGCGGTCTGAAGAGTGTCTTTCCTCAAGTACCGCACGGGAACCCATCCCACGATATTCTTTGAACTTTTTACCTTTGTATAAAATTGTCTTGCCGGGCGCTTTATCAGTGCCTGCAAACAAATTCCCCAACATTACTGCGGATGCGCCAGCCGCGAGCGCCTTGGCAATATCGCCGGAAGTCCGCATGCCCCCGTCTGCGATGACGGGCACCCTCGCTTCTTAGCTACTGCCGCCACTTCAAGAATCGCCGTGAGTTGTGGTACTCCGATACCACTCATGATGCGTGTCGTGCAAATAGAACCGGGGCCGACGCCGACCTTGATACCGTCTGCAAAGGTACAAAGTTCTCGAGCGGCATCGGCGGTTGCTATGTTTCCTACGACGAGCTTTGCCGTTTTAAGGAGACGCTTGACCTGTTTAGCGCTTTTTATGACCTTTAAGTTATGCCCATGCGCGCAATCAATGACGATTACATCGGCGCCTGCCTTCTCGAGCAGCGCCGCTCGAGCATGATCGAAAGGCCCGCAGGCCGCACCAACAAGTACACCGGCTTGTTTTGCCTTACTCACCATCCGCGCCTGGACTTCAGGCAGACAATTTCGGTGGATGATACCCAACCCGCCGAGTTTCCCTAAAGAGATAGCCATTTCTACCTCTGTCACTCGGTCCATTGCCGCGGACAGAAACGGTACAGAAAGAAAAACACCCTCCATAAGGGCTGTCGCGAGTCGTGCATCTTTAGGTTCAGTAGAACTGCGGGCAGGACGGATCAGAACATCATCAAAAGTAAATGCGGTTGAAAACCTAAGTGGTTGTGCCATATACAATTATACATTGGCGCATCGATTTTGCCGAATCTTGTCCACAACCGAGTTCGAATCCCTTCGCGGTGGGCTAGATTTCCTAAAATTGTGCTGCGTAATAACGGCCTAGAATAAGGCCTTCGGGTCTGTCCGATACAAAAGTCTTCGGGCGGAGGCGGAGGGATACGAAAGCTCTCGGGTCGTACCTTCGTCTATGGCTTAAAATATAACTTTTCTATTTTCGAGTTTCGGTTCGAATCTCGGCGGTGTCATTCTATATCTCATTCAAAAGCTTATATTCAATCAATGCCGAAGCCTCTCGGAGAGAATCCCTATTGAACGGATTATTTTTATCTTGAGTCCAACAGGTGCTCTCCACATCCGGAGATAAAGTGTAATCGTACTGCAGCTTCGAGGCTACGAGTGCCGCTCTCGCGTTATGGTAGGGGTCGGTGATAATGATGACCGAATGTAGATCTGCTTCGACAAGAATTTTTTGAGAGAACGTGAAGTTTTCGTATGTTGAGCTCGATTTTGCTTCCGTCAAAATATCCGCTTCGGAGATGCCGGCGTCGATCGCGATTTTTTTCATGGTCTCGGCCTCATTCACATTGGTATCTGCGTCGGTTCCCCCGGACATAAGGATTTTTGGAGCGTAGCCATCTTTGTAGAGAGAAACTGCGTGATCTACTCGGGCGACCAGGCATGGGTTCAGTTGAGGATGCGGGACAAAGCCGTGTTGGCATATGGGACCATAGCAGGAAATACCGCTTATGGCTTCTCCGCCCAGAACTAAGATGGCATCTGATTTTACTTTCGTATCCTGTTCTGCTTCGTTGGCAATATAGGCGAGTAATGCTGCGTAGAAGATCAGAGTAAATACAGCAACTGCGACAATTGTCGAAAGAGTAATGAGGAAAATCTTTTTCATAACGTTATCATAAATTGTCTTGCTGCCCCGACTGAGTTGCTTGCCCTGTTCCAGCACAGACGACAACAGTATTCGCGGTGAAGCTGCCATCGGGATTCGGCCCGCCGACTAGCGTTACTCTATCTCCTGTCTTCAAATCGGATACGGAAACAGTGCCGGTTGAAGTCTTGATCGAAGCATTCCCAGCAAGGTGAATGAGTCGATTGCTGCCGTTATTTAATTTAAGAGTGAAAGCGTTGCTTTCCACATTGATGATCTCTCCGTTGCCGCCGGTGCCGCCGCAGAGATCGCCACTCTGGGGAATGTTACCTTCTCCATCGCCAAACTGACCGCTATCGGCACCGCGCCCGAAACTACCTCGCAGCTGACTCCTGTGATAAACCTTGTGGCCAAGAAATGCAGCCGCAACAGCCGCGGCAATTATCAGAAGTATAGTCAGAGATCTCTTCATATATTTACTTTAGACCGGCTTCGACGCTCTTGATTAATGACAAGCTGCCGTTCATAGCATCAGTGAGATCCGGTGCGCCATACAAAGCCGTCACAATAGTTTCAGTCTGACCGTTAACGCTGACGTTCGCTGCCCCGACAAAAGCGCCTCCCTGCTGGTCACTGTTGCCGGTTTTAATACCGACAATTCCACTTTGACCGAGCAATGTGTCGGTGTTTTTAATGGTTCCGACCGAGGGAAACCCGCCGACACTTTGCTTCTCTACGATCTCCGCAAGTACGTGGTTTTGCATGGCAAGTTCGCCGATGATGACCATATCGTGTGCGGTGCTGACCGTACTTGGGTCTAAGCCGCTGGCATCAGTGCCAACGTGTGTATCAGTCAATCCATGACTGACCAAGTAGGCGTTAGCAGCAGCACTATACGCGGGAAGCGAACCGTAGGCCCAGATGGCCAAACTGTCGGCCATATTGTCAGCTGAAGGAAGCATCATGGATTCCAGCATTTGGTACTCGCTGAGCCGCTCACCGATCAGAACCTTGCCAATCTTCGAACCGTCGAGGGCGATGTACCTGTTCAATAGTGCAATGTCGTTGCGTGACATGACGAGCACCGGCCCACTTTGGCCGAGCGAGAGCGGCTTAGCTTGGAGCACCACCAGGGCAGTTATGAGTTTGGCAGTGCTGGCAGTCGGCATCCGTGTTTGTGCACCGTGGGTTTCCACTGTACTACTGCCGACGATACCAACGGCGGACTGTCCGAAAGTCGGCCACGTCACAGCGCCGAGTGACTCTTGTATCAACGGAGATGGAATGACTGTCGGCCTGGTGAGGGTCCACCAGATGCCTGCTATAAACGTACAGACCACGATCAGCACTAGCATCGCAGTCCAATGCTGTTTTTTACGCCTCCGGCTTCGTGTAGTCGCAGATAAATTTGTGAACTCCATTTCTGAATTATAACCTGACGTGATGTACTCAATTCGAATCCCTTCGCGGTGGGCTAGATTTTTTGAAATTGTGCTGGGTAATAACGGCCAAGAATAAAGCTCTCGGGTCTGTCCGATACTAAAGTCTTCGGGCGGAGGCGGTGAGATTCGAACTCACGATACCTTTCGGTATGCCGCCTTTCCAAGGCGGTGCACTAGACCGCTATGCGACGCCTCCAGATTAACTAACAATCATTAACTTACAACAAACGACGTCAAGCGCCTAGCCGCAAAAAGTCATGCAACAAGATTTTATTCCTATGCATTTGAATCCCCCACCAGCGCTTTGATGCGTTCTTCAATCGGCGGATGCGTGTTGAAGAGTTTTGCTATGCCTCCCATCGCGGCTTTGGCGCCAAAGGGATTGGCTATGTAGAGGTGCGCTATCGCGTTGTTGGGGTGGCGCATCGGTTGTTGGTAGTTGCCTATCTTTCGCAGGGCGCTCGCGAGGCCCTCAGGATAGCGCGTGAGGAGCGCCCCGGAGGCGTCGGCCAAAAACTCGCGCTTGCGCGAGATGGCCAGCTGGATGAGCGTTGCCAAAATGGGCGCGAGAATGACAAAAGCGATTGCGATAATCGCGATGAGCGGATTATTGCCTCCCCGGTCGCGGTCGCGGCCGCCCACGCCAAAGAACGACGCGCGCAAAAAGAAGTCGGCCGCGAGTGTGACGATGCCGACCAGCACCACCGCGACGGTTGAGACAACCATGTCGCGATTGCCCACGTGGCTCAGCTCGTGCGCGATGACGCCCTGCAGCTCGTTCTTATCCATCATCGAAAGCAGGCCGCTCGTGACCGCGAGCGCCGCGTGGTTGGCGTTGCGCCCTGTGGCAAAGGCGTTGGGTTGCGGGTCGTTGATGATGTAGACCTTTGGTTTGGGGAGCCCGGCGGTGATAGCAAGATTTTCGACGATGCGATTTAACTCAACATACTCGGGGCCATCTGCGGGTTTGGCGCCGGCCATCGCGATGACCAATTTATCGCTAAACCAATAACTGCTGATGTTCATCACCACCGCGAGTACCGCGGCAAAAACAAGGATGCCGGGGTTGTCGTAGTACCAAGAGATAGCCCAGCCGACGCCGATGACCACCGCCAAAAACACGGTCATCAAAACCCATGTCTTCGCGATATTTTCACT
>JAGWIT010000055.1 GCA_028866155.1 Patescibacteria group bacterium | reverse complement strand
TTATCGCTAGAAAGATCTCGCATTGTTATCGCTAGACGAGGGTCGATTTTTTGCTCATTGTCGAAAAGAAATGATGGAAATTCGTAGAAACGTTCGAAATATTCGATAAACGCTGCTTTACGAATAGCAGGGTTATCGCTTGTAGACGCGGCTTTCATCTTTTCAAAATTGAATTTCTCTTTTTTTTGAGGTTTGCGTAATGGGGTCGGTTTTTTTATCGACCGTCCAAGACTTCTTTCCAATACGCCTGATGGGTTCTTGCGACATGCGACTTTTTGACGAAGAGATTATCACCTTACCACGTTTACCGACTAAATACGTAGTCATGTATAGCTCGAACTTGACATATTCGATTTACCATGATAGTATCTCGCCAACGCTCTGCGGTCTCTGGGAGCTTGTGTTCATTCACATTGAACTGAGGAGAAGCAAATGTGGAAAGTATTACTTGTCGTAGCGGCAGTGTGTGCCGCACTGCTGACTGGCTGGCTCACACTCGGTGAACTTAACGCTGTGGTGTGGATTTCGGTCGGTTTTGCCGGGTATGCAGCAGTCCAGCTTTTATCCAGCAATTTGATGCCTACAGGACATGGGGTGGGCGGCAAAAGACATGTCCTTGGCATGCCAATCGCTCTTTTCGCAGGATATCTTGTCGTCCTCGCACTCGCCCTCTTTATCGGACTGGTCAATGATCCGATGTTGTTGTCTGTCACCAACGCAAACTTCCGTGTACTTGGCCTTTCAATCTGTTACGGTTGGGCGGCGGCGCTGGTCGATTGGTACGTGTTCTCGTATAGCGACACCTATTACGTCTCGGAATATGCGGCGCGCATGATGCTCAAGGAACGCGGGGCAAGCAAGGAGGAAATCGAGAGGGTTCTTGCCGAACTGCGCACTAAAGGAATCTTACGTCCCCTTTCGAAGAAGAGGTAGCCACCAAGTAAGCGAAAGCTGCTTCGGTGGCTTTCGTTTTTTACACAAACTCCAACCGCTCAATCTCTAGTACGGTATTTTTGGAGGGTTTTACCCCTCCATCAAAACAAGGCCCCGCGCTGCCATATTTCAGACAACGCGGGGCAAAGGTTCAAACAAAACCCAAGGCACCAAGTCCATAGTTCAACTTGCGGGCACCGCAGCAGGGTCGTTGCCGTCCCAGTCGCTGTCGAGCCAGTTGTCGCTCCAGTACCACCCGTCGCCGTTCCAGTAGAGATAGCGAACGTAGAGGCTGCCGACCGAGCGGCGGTAGACCGTCCCCCAGAAGAAGACGCACTTGCCTTTCCACTCCTCGGGAATGAGGTCGGGGTTGGCGAGCAGGTAGTCGAGGACGTTGGCGTTATAGGCGGGCTTGTCGGCAAGTTCCTTGCGGAGCTTATTGCCTTCAATCACCTTCCCGCCCTGCTGCCCTTTCGAGAGGTACAGCGCGACCTGCGAGGCGTCCCATTTGAGCTGGCCGCCCTTCTTGTGCTCCTCGACCTTCCAGCCGTTCGGAACGAACGGGTCGGCGTCGCAGTTGATGACGTGCTCCTTGACGACCACTTCGCAGTAGCCCGCGAGAAGGCGCTGGACGCCCTCTTCGCCGCCGAGCTTGTTCCACACTGCTTCGACGCGACCGAGCGTGATGTCGGGGTATTTCATCGGTGTCTCCTTTTCTCGGCTGATAGCCAAGAAACTTCCCTCTGCCCGAGGTTATAGGGGCTGATGGCGTGTTTGCCATAGCAGGGAGAAGCCCATATTTGAGCGGCTTTCTGCTGTGGCAAACGCAAGTTGAATATCAAAGAACTGCCTAACATTATACGATATTGAGATACGGTGTCAAGCCAGAAAACTTCGGGCATTATCATGCAGTTCCCATCGCAAAAGCGGGGCAACGGAAGAAAAACTCGCTTTTCCCCTCAATGAGACAGGTTCTAACCTCGTCCAGTCCTGGCGGAGCAAAAGCTACAACCTCCGTGCTTGCCGAATCACTGTAATTTGTTCTTGCGACAATTGCATCCACGGAGAATTGTCCGGGTCGAGTGCGACTGCGGCGGGGCTCTGGTTCTGATTCCACCACTTCGCTTGATATGCGATACCGTTGAACATCACCCGATCGCCCTGGTTATAAATAGCCTCGCTCTGCCACTGCGGATACGTGCCTTGAGGGAGTACGAGGAGCTTTATCGGTTTATCGCCCGGCAAGACTGGGCCGATAAGCTGCCACGGGGTATCGGATGATTGCAAAACCGGGTTATCGGGCAGGTCGCCTTTCGTCCACCACTTGGCTTGGTAGACATTGCCATGCCACACCACTTTCGTGCCTTCCAGGTACACGTCGTTCGGCTGCCAAATCGAGTATGGGCTCGTGTTCGGATCGTCGATAATGAGCTTATTGCTCTGCGGGTCTTGCACGGTAACGATTTTGGCACTCTGCAAGAGATCTCCCTCCAGCCCTTTGCCAAGCGTATGCGCGAAGGCGAATGCTGCTGCATCCACGCCGCTACAGACATCGGACACGACCTTCAAATTTGCATAATTCACGCCGCACGCAATATCGCGATTTGCCGACCACATCGACACGCGGCCGACCCCCTGAGCGAGACTGAATTGATTGATTTCTATCGCGTCGTTCATCATGAAAACTTCATCCGCGGTATCATTTTGACCGACCATCGGCGTAACACCAATCTTCCTCCAGAGCGATGCGCTGTTGAGGTAGATTCCCGCCTGCGAGTACAAGATACCCAATTGGCGATGCCCCTCTATCAAAGCTTTTTTCGATGCATCCGCCATCGAATCATTCGGATTGCGGGAGTCGCCGTAATCCATCGTCATGAAGTTGACTCCCGCAAGATCGACGCCGCTTGCGAGTATTTGCGCAACCGCGTCCGTCCCCTCTTTTGTGAGGCCCTGCGGAGCAACGGGCAGGGTAAGCCATACCGCAAGCGGTTTACCTTTCTCTCGATACGTCTTTTGCAGCTGCGCGATGACATCTGCACGGCGCTTAGCGGCGGCATGATCATTCAGACTCTCTCCTTCGAGATCCAGATCGACAGTCGAGACGCGGTAGCGATCGATAACCGAGCGGTATGCAACAGCGAGCGCTTTCGGGTCTGTACACTTGAGTCCCAGTTCGGAATTCAAAAGGCCGCCGAAGGAGATCGCGATACGCCCGCCTTCCTCTTGGAACCGTGCGATTCTGCGATCCAGATCGAGCATTACTCCGGCATCATCGAGCGTATATTGCCCGCCCCACGTTGGGGTACACGGATCCGAAGGAGACGAGACAATGAACGCAAGTACTGCGTTATTGAGCTGTGCTGTCGATCCATAGCGTTCAAATGGGTAGGTAGGGGTTGATGTAACATCTACGTACGCACCAAACCACGGCGCGTAGCCGCTCTCATCGAATTGAACCGATTGTTGCCAGTCGGCAAAACTGGTTTTGGCCCAGCCAACGCCCCCAAGAGCGAGAATGATGGAAAGTGCGAGCCGAACGAACGACAATCGCCGAATTGTTCGCTTTTGCACCGATGCATTCTGCGTTTCCATAGAATTAATTGCTTTGATTCACCGCTACCCTGCGCCAACCTATGCGCGGCAGAAGCCAAAGGCTGCGCGTCCTCAGCATTTTTTCCGCCGGGATTTCCACATACAACCAATCGAGGTACGCGAGCCAAAGGTCGACTACCATATTTTTGAGGCCGATGTATGCAATGATCGCCCACGAAGCGGCAAACAGGTTAAAGCCTGCGAAGATCGCATTTCCCCAGTTCTCGCCTTGAATGTTTCGCCACATGGTGAAAAACGAAAATCCAACGATAAGAAGCGGAGCGAGCAGGTAGGGCCAGGCGGTCGCGGTGCGATCCTTCACTTTCGGCGTGCGCGCGAACGGGATTTTCTTGGTTGTCACTGCCTGCTGCAGCGATTTGAGCGAACCGACGAGATTCACCGGCAGCAAGATGAGATTAAACCCGTAAATAAGAAAGATATCGCTGTAGTTATAACGACAAGCCTTGAGATCCATCGCCATCGCGATGAAATACGGTGCGGCTGCGAGCAGGACGAGCGGACTCAAAAGGCGTCCGTCGTAGGGATATGCCAGAATAAAGAGGAGCCCGACGCTCGACCATGCAATCGAGGTCATGTAGCACATCCGAATCAGGAATTCGAGGGTCGGAAGCGGCCGACCGGCATGTTTGCGTTCGTGACGTAGCTTGAGGAGCTTCGGAAAAATGAGAAGACCGCCATTTGCCCAGCGTTCGCGCTGTACGGCAAGAGAGCCGAAATCTGGGGGCGTCGCACTATAGCTCAGACGCTCCGGGTAGTTTACGAGTCGCCACCCGCGAAGAGCGAGGTCGATGCTTGATTCGGTATCTTCGATCACGGTATGGTCTTGCACATAGCGTTTTACCTGAAAGCCGCCGATGAATTCCTGCTCTACAATAGCTTCAAGCGCTCTTTTACGGATGACCGCATTGGCACCGACCCAGAATGTGGCACCGTAGTGCGTCATTCCTTGGTGAATGATGTGCTGAATGTCGGTTGTCGCGCCAGCAAGTCGCTCGAGACGAGTCGGGGCCCCGCGGAATGAAGAATACGGTGTTTGCACGACGGCAACATCTGTCGCATCAGGTTGATGCATGAAATAAACCAACCGCAAACAATATTCGCTCAAGAGGACGGAGTCGGCATCCAGCGTTAAAATAAATTCGCTGTCATGAACCGTTAGATGCGCAAGTGCCGTTTTTTCCGCCGGTAGCAAAGCTACCCCGCCTGCAGTTTCAAGCTTTCGATACGCCCCCCCCATG
>JAGWIT010000001.1 GCA_028866155.1 Patescibacteria group bacterium | reverse complement strand
CGGTCATCGGAACCTTGTTCGCCGACACGATAACGGTCAACAACCTCACGGTCGGCTCGGCGAGCCAGCCGGCGGGCATCACGCTCTACGACCAGACAACTAAGGCGCCGTACTGCATCTCGATGAACGGCGGCTCGCTGGTGCAAACCAGCGGCGCCTGCGGCTCAACGACCGGCTCGCCGCAAACCATCGGCGGCTTAAGCGGCTCATCAAGCGGCGGCTCATCGGGCGGCTCGACTTCAACCTCAACCACAAGCGGGGGAAGCACGAGTACGACAACTCCAGTGACGGTGCCGCCGACCATCACTATCAACGGCAACAATCCGGCGACTGTTGCTGTCGGCTCCACCTATGCCGACTTGGGAGCCACCGTGAGCGACATCAGCCCGGGTCAGGCGGGCGACACCAACCTCGGCATTTATACCTTCGTCAATGGCTCGCCTGTGACGAGCATTACGCTCGACACCTCGACCACTACGACCTATTTGATAGACTATGTCGCGACCGACCACACTGGCCTCACCGCGACCTCGACGCGTAGGGTTAATGTCCAATAATGATATGAAAAAATCTTTGTTCATCATTGCTGTTCTCGCCGCGGCACCACTCGCGCTCCTGCTTGTGCCCCGGCCGACGCACGCAAGCCACGTCGTCGTTATCTTTCTCACCTCTCCAATAGGCAGCAACCAAACCTTCACGTCGCCATCTGACTGGAACAATGCCAACAACTCGATCGAGGTGGTTGGGGCTGGAGGCAGCGGCGCTGCCGCCAAATACAATGGTAGTGACGGGCCACAAGCGGCTGGTGGCGGTGGCGGCGGGTATTCCAAAATTACGAACTTTAGTTTTGCGAACCCGGGCGTAACTACTGCCACATGGCAAGTTGGGAACGGTGGGGTCTCTCATTTAGAAACTAGTGGTGGCGTTGCTGCTCAGGGGTCTACGGGGGGCGATAGTTGGTTCAATGCAACGGCCTACCCGACGACTGGGAGCGCGGTTGGAGCCAAAGGTGGCGGCGGTGGCACGGGCTCCCCTAATGCTGGTACGTCAAACGGCGGGGCCGGCGGGGCGGCGGCTTCAGGATACGCTCCGAGCGGTGTCACTCATTCCGGTGGCCGTGGTGGAAATTCCACGTCCACCACCGGTAATCAGGCCAGCACCGGCGGCGGGGGTGCCGCAGGCCCGAACGGTAACGGTAACCAAGGGGGGGATGGGTCAAACGTGCATACTGCCGGCGGTTCGGCTGATGCGGGCTTCGGTGGGGGCAGTGGTAGTGCTAGCCGCGCATCGGGGTCGCCGGCTACTGCTGGCGGCAACGGGACAGAGTGGGAATTTTCAGACGGTTCAGGCGGTGGCGGCGGCGCAGGCTGGGATTCAGGGGTGGCAGCGGCAGGCGGTAACTATGGCGGCGGTGGCGGCGGGGCGTCAGCTAATTCAGCAAACAATGCGACCAGCGGCGCCGGCCAGCCGGGCATCATCGTCATCACCTATCTCTCAAATGCAACAGTCGCCCCTGCACGGCCGAGCATGCTTGAGTTTTGGGGAGGCTTCTTTAGGCAAAAGGGCGGCAGTGTAAAAATCAAGTAGTATGCGCGATCGTTATCCTATATATATATTAGGAACATTGCTTCTCTTGGGGTTTGGAAGCCTGGCGGTCTTTTTTTGGCTCAACCCCTGGCAAAACGGCGATGGAGCGTCTGCCGATAGCATTTTTGCGGCCAGTGATGCCTCGTCCTCGACGCCCCTCTCGATCACTGCTATACCGCCGACACAGCCGTCCAACATGAGAGGCTATTTTAGCCTCACCTATCATTTCTCTGTGTACTATCCCGATGATCTCACGATGATTGAACACCCAGGCGATTACGGCTCCGCAGTCGTCCTGTTTCAGGATGCCGCGACGGAGGAGGGCTTTCAGGTTTTTGTCGTGCCCTATGACGAGCCGAAGATAAGCGAGAAGCGCTTTAAAATGGACGAACCGTCGGGCGTCATGCAAAGCCCTCAGAACATTACTATTGACGGCGCGCCTGCGACCGAATTTTTGAGCACCAACCCCGCCATGGGCACCGCGCGGGAGATTTGGTTTTTGCACGGCGGATTTCTCTACGAAGTGACGGCGCCGCAGGCGCTCGACGCGTGGCTCTCCCGGATAATGCAGACGTGGCAGTTTGTGCCGTAACCCCGGTATACTTAAGGCATAGTCTCTAGCATGGCGAAAAATAAAAAAATAATTACCGGCACAGCGCTCGCTTTTGCGGCGGCGCTTTTGATGATGGTCCCCGCGGTAGCGGGTGCAACGGTAACGGCCGGGCAGTCCAACACCACCGCGCTCTCCTCGGGCCTCGTCGGATATTGGACGCTCGACGGCAATAAAACAAACTGGCTAACGGGCACCATACAAGACTCCTCCGGCAACGGCAACACCGGCCAGCTTGTGGGCATGTCCACCACCACCTCGCCCGTCTTAGGCAAAATCGGCCAGGCATTAAAATTTAACGGGACGGGGAGCGAGGTGCATACGACGACCAACATTAGCGACCCCCAGATTTTTACCCTAGGTGTATGGTTTAAGACAACTGTCGCCTCGGGGCACAAGTTGGTGGGGTTTGAGGATATATCAGGAGGCTCGTACGACCGGATGATATACATGGGGACCGACGGGCTTATCTACTTTGGCTGGTATCCAGGTTCTGTAGAGGTGATAACCTCTTTGCATACGCTCAATGACGGGAAGTGGCACTCTGCCGTCGCGACTTTCAACAACGGTTTTGGCGCGTTGTATATTGACGGCGTATTGCAGGGCACTCTGAGCGCGGGAGGTGCTCAAAACTTTAGCGCCTATTGGAATATCGGCGGATATAAAACAGGGGGCTGGCCAAACGCCTCCGATGGATACTTCGACGGCACCCTTGACGACGTGCACGTCTACAACCGCACGCTCTCGGCGCAGGAAGTGGCGCAACTCTACTCGCTCGGGCAAGCCAACGTCGCGCACTCCAACACCACCGCGCTCTCAAGCGGTCTCCTGCTCTACTGGCCGCTCGACGGCAACACGCTCAACTGGACGACCGGCGCCGTGGCGGATAAGTCGGGCAACGGCTTTACCGGCCAGATGTTTGGTCTCTCGACGACAACCTCACCGGCTATTGGCAAAATCGGCCAGGCACTGAAGTTTAGCTCATCGGTTGTCAACGGCGTGTACAGCCTAAGCTCCCCCGTCTGGTCGCTTAGCGGCTCGATAACGGAGTCTTCGTGGTTTAAGCAGAACAATCAAAATTGGGAGAACCACGTCGCGCCTTCCCTGTGCAATGATGTAGGGCTCAGATATTGGGGAGGCACTACTCCCGCGTATGCGCCAGACTTTTTCTACTGTACTCCCTCTAACGGTTGCTTCGGGGTGAACGGGGCAACGCCCATAGCGAGCACCGACCATACCTGGCACTTTATCGCGGGAACATACGACTACCACTCCGGCATGTTGAGCGTCTATCTCGACGGAAAGCTGGCAAGTTCAAGCAATATCGGCCAGCAAGCCTTTGGCACGGACGGTGCATCGGCTGTCATTGGGCAGAACGAATGTTACAACGGATATTCGTTTGACGGCGATATAGACGAGGCCCGCATCTACAACCGCGCGCTCTCTGCGCAGGAAGTGGCGCAACTCTACGCGCTCGGGCAAGCCAACGTCGCGCACTCAAGCACCGCCTCGCTCTCAAGCAGCTTGGCCGCGTACTGGACGTTCGACGGCAATAAAACAAACTGGGCGACGGGCACCACGCAAGACTCCTCCGGCAACGGCAACACTGGCCAGCTCGTGGGCATGTCCACCACCACCTCGCCCGCGCTGGGGAAGATAGGCCAGGCATTAAAGTTTAACGGGAGCAGTCAGTATATAACCCTCCCCAATATGGCATTAGCGGCGCACAACAGCGTGTCGGCTTGGGTGTACATAAACGGTACGGCTCAAACGGGGCGTATCTACAACCAAAGCGCCAACGTCGGCGACAACGGAAACAATTTGTCGATGCAATATTGCGGCACGGACCAATGCGGCACTCCGGGGATACGCTGCATCGTGGGGAACAATGGCGGGGGCCAATTCGTCGGGAGCACCGTGTCGATACCGACAAAAGTGTGGACGCATGCGATCTTGGTTCACACGGCTACCGCCTGCGTCATCTACATCAACGGCGTGGCAAAAACCTCCGGTACTACCGCAACGACAGAAGGAACGGGGAGTTATTTGCAGCGCATAGGCGCGCGGCTTGACGGCGCCGAGCTTTTCAACGGCTCTCTTGACGATATTCGCATCTACACCCGAGCGCTCTCCCCGCAAGAGGCGGCACAGCTCTATTCAATGAGCCGTTAGCCTAATGGGCAGACGCAGAACGCAGATGGGCACCATCTGCATGGTGCCCATCTGCGGGTTGTGGTAGAGTCCTGCCGTGGCTAACAGGGATTACAAAAATTTCGCGATGGGGGAGTGCTATCATGTTTTTAATCGCGGCACAGGCAAAATGGATATCTTTAAAGACGCCGCCGATTACGGCTTTTTTCTTAAACGTCTGAAAGAAAATTTATATCCCGACACATGGGCACCATCTGCGGGCGATCGATATGTGCGCAAGCTTTTGCCGGCGGGCGCGTTTGATTTGGTGTGCTATTGCCTCATGCCGAATCATTTTCATTTATGCATACGGCAAAACACCGAACTGCCCATAAGCGCGCTTATGGTCAAAGTGTGCGGCGGTTACTCAAAATATTTTAATCGCAAATACAGCCGGGTCGGGTCAGTGTTGCAGGATCAATTTAAGTCTGCGCATGCCGATACGAACGAATATTTGCTCTGGTTATCGGCGTATATCCATCAAAACCCGCAGGTCGCGGGTCTTGTGGGAGATTTGATTTCATATCCTTGGAGCAGCTATCCGGAATATGTGCAGGAGCAGGAGGGGATGCGGTGTAAGAAAGATCTGCTGCTGGAGCAGTTTAAAAATAAAAACCAGTATTGTGCGTTTGTAGCCGATAGTTTCGATAGTATCAAAAACAAAAAAGACCTCGCACATCTTTTAATAGATTAAAAACCGCAGATGGGCACCATGCAGATGGTGCCCATCTGCGGTCAAACAAACACTCCGGTCGCCGGCGCCTTCAAATCCCTTGGGGGCTGGCTCTCGGGGATTATGGGCAGTTGGGAGTTTATATGAGTACCTGCTCACTGTGCCCACCGCGGTGGGGATACTCATGTTGAAGAGCGGTGCTATACTCCTATATATAGAGTATGGCGGTACGCGTTGCTATAAACGGGTTCGGCAGGATTGGGCGGTGTTTTGTGCGTGCATCGTTTGACGACCCCGAGATAGAGCTGGTCGCGGTCAACGACCTCGGCAATCTTGAGAATCTGGCCTATTTGTTACAGTACGACAGCGTGTATCGCACAGCACCCTTTGAGGTGCGTATAAAAGAAGACGCCCTTGTCATTAATGGCAAAGAAGTAAAATTTTTGAACGAGAAAGACCCGGCCAAGCTCCCGTGGCGGGACCTGCAGGTGGATGTCGCCATAGAGTCGACCGGTATCTTTGATTCGTTCGAGAAGGCGGGCGCGCATCTCACTGCCGGCGCCAAGCGTGTCGTGATATCAGCGCCAGTCAAAGATGAAGCGCCAAACGGCGCGACCGTGCTGGTGGGAGTAAACGAAGAAAAATTACAGACCTGCGAGATTTCTTCAAACGCATCCTGCACCACCAACTCAGCGTCGCCTGTCATCGCGATTTTAGACGAGAAGCTCGGTATCGAAAAAGCGCTTTTAAATACGACCCACTCTTACACCTCTACCCAGTCGATAGTCGACTCGCCGGCCAAAGGCGACCTGCGCCGCGGCCGGGCCGCGGCGCAAAATATGGTGCCCTCTTCAACGGGTGCGGCGGTCGCGGTCACCAAAGCCTACGAGCAGTTGGCGGGTCGCTTCGACGGCATCGCGGTGCGCGTGCCGACCATTGCGGGCTCTATTGCCGACATCACCTTTATAGCCAAGCGCGAGACTACCCAACAGGAGGTAAATAAAATTCTAGAGGACGCCGCTAGCGACGAGCGATGGAAGGGGATTTTTGCCGTTACCAAAGAGCCGCTCGTCTCAAGCGACATCATCGGCCGGCCCGAGGGCTCGATTGCCGACCTCATGATGACGCGCGTCGTCGGAGGCAACCTGGTCAAAGTCATGGCATGGTATGACAACGAGATGGGTTATGCCCACACGCTGGTGCGCCACGCGAAGGAGGCGGGGAAGTATGCAAAATAAAAAAGTTTATATCGCGAGCGACCACGCCGGGTTTGAGCTCAAAGAAGCGCTCACGGCGTTTTTGACCGAGCGCGGTTTTAGCGTCGAGGATCTCGGCCCTTTTACTTATGACAAGGATGACGACTACCCGGACACCATCGCCCCGCTTGCGCGCGCGATAGCCGATGACAAAGCGGCGTTCGGCATAGCCATCGGCATGTCGGGGCAGGGCGAGGCGATGGCCTGCAACCGCTACAAAGGCGCGCGCGCGGCGGTGTACTACGGCGGCAATAAAGATATTTTAAAATTGTCGCGCGAGCACAATAATGCCAACGTGCTCTCGCTCGGCGCAAAATTTTTGTCGCAAGAAGAAGCAAAAGAGGCGGCGCTCGAGTGGCTCAACACCGGCTTTAGCGGCGAAGAGCGGCATGCGCGCCGCATTGCAAAACTGGACCTATAACACGGGTATGCAAGTTGAGATAATTCCCGCCGTTTTGCCAAAAAGTTTCAAGGATCTTGAGGAGCATCTCCTGCGCATCAAAGGCGCGGTGAAGACGGCGCAAATAGACGTCGTCGACGGCAGTTTTGCTCACAACAAAACATGGCCGTACAAAGACGCTGCTTCGTTTGAGCGGATAGTCGCCGAGGAACACGGCCTGCCGCTGTGGGACGAGCTCGATTTTCAGTTCGACCTCATGATAGACAACCCGGCCGAACGCATAATGGACTTTGTGCATGCGGGCGCGTCGCAGATTATCCTCCACGCCAAAAGCGCGGGCGCCGCCGACGCGCTCCAGCAGTTGGTTGATTTGCGCGAGGAGGGCGGCGCGTTTTCTATCAAAGCGGGGCTCGCTATCTTGCCCGATTCCCAGCCCGAGGAGCTTGAGCGCTTTGAAGCGCAGTTCGACTTTGTGCAGGTAATGGGCATCGCGCGCGTCGGGTTCCAGGGCGAGCCCTGGGACAAACGTGCGCTATACTTACTTGAGCGCCTGCGGCGACGCTATCCCGGTCTGCCGCTCCAGGTAGACGGCGGGGTGAGCATGGACAATGCCCAAGCGCTCGCCAAAGCGGGAGCCAACCGCCTCGTCGCCGGCTCGGCGATTTTTAAAGCCGATGACCCAGTGCAAGCTATAGCCGACCTCAAGGCCGAAGCAAATCGAATATGATTACCGAAGAAAAATTAAAAGAACTGGAGTTAAAAGCCGAGACTATCCGCGAGACCGTCATCGAGATGCTCGTGGCTGCCGGCTCGGGACACACCGCGGGCCCCATGGGCATGGCAGATATTTTTGCCGCGTTCTATTTTCATATACTCAACCATATGCCGGGCAACCCGGCGTGGGAGGAACGCGACCGCTTACTGCTCAGCAATGGCCACATCGTGCCGGTGCGCTACGCGGCAATGGCGCACGCGGGATACTTTCCGCTTGAAGAGACAAAAACGCTGCGCAAGTTCGGCTCGCGCCTGCAGGGCCACCCCGAGCGCCTGCGTTTGCCGGGTCTTGAGACGACATCGGGCCCGCTGGGCTCGGGGCTCGGGCAGGCGGCGGGGATAGCCTACGGCGCGCGGATGGATAACAAAAAATTTCGCGTCTACTGCGCCATGTCCGACGGCGAGCACGACGCGGGCAACTTGTGGGAGTCGGCCATGTTCGCAGGCAACAACAAATTAAGCAACCTCACGGCGGTGATTGACCGCAACAATATCCAAATCAACGGCATGACCGAGCAGGTGATGCCGCTTGAGAATTTGCGCGACAAATACGAAGCGTTCGGATGGCATGTGCTTGAGTGCGACGGCAACAATATCGCGGCCTTTATCGAACAGGTAGACGAAGCAAAAGCGATTTATGAAAAGCCAACCGTCATCATAGCGCACACCATCCCCGGCAAAGGGATAAAAGAAATAGAATTTGACTATCACTGGCACGGCAAGCCGCCGACCAAAGAAGAGGCCAAAAAATTCCTCGACGAACTCCGCACGCTCAAAGGCAAGATTATGAGCGAGCATGAATAATTTATTATTCATCATATAAAACGTATATGCTGAACCCGGATGCAAAATTGAGAGAAGATTTGTTTGACGCCAAAGAACAGGCGCCCACCCGCGACGGGTTTGGCAAAGGCCTGCTCGAATTGGGCGAGAAGAATCCGAACGTCGTTGTTTTGTGCGCCGACTTGGCCGAGAGCACCCGCGTTCTGCCGTTTAAAGAAAAATATCCGGACCGGTACATCGAGATGGGCGTCGCCGAGCAAAATTTGGCGACCATCGGGAGCGGTTTGGCCAACTATGGCAAAATCCCGTTTATTACCTCCTATGCGACCTTCTCGCCGGGCCGCAACAACGAGCAAATTCGAACGACCATCGCTTTAAATAATGTGCCGGTCAAAATTGCCGGCTCCCACGCCGGGCTGTCGGTCGGGCCCGACGGCGCCACCCATCAGGCTTTAGAGGACATCGCTTTGATGCGCGTACAGCCCAACATGACCGTCATCTCGCCGTGCGATGTCGAGGAGGCGCGCAAGGCAACGTTCGCCGCCGCGGCAACGCCGGGGCCCGTCTACATCCGCCTCGCGCGCGCGAGCACGCCTCTTATAACCACCGCCGAAACTCCATTTGAAATAGGAAAAGCGCAAACGGTGTGGGAATCCGGGCATGCGCCGGCTGTCGCGATTTTTGCGACCGGCCCGCTTTTGTATCACGCACTCATGGCGGCCAAGGAGCTCGAGCACGCGGCGCCCTCGATCGTCGTCAATGTCCACACGATAAAGCCGCTCGACCAAGAGGCAATTATTGCCGCAGCCAAAAGCGCGGGGGCGGTGGTGACGGTCGAGGAGCATCAAGCCGCGGGCGGCATGGGCAGCGCTATCGCCGAATTGCTGGCGGCGCAGTGTCCGGTGCCGATCGAGTTTGTCGGCGTGCAAGATCAGTTCGGCCAATCGGGAGATCCGGCAGAACTTATCGAGCACTATGGCCTCAGCGCGCCGCATATTTCGGCGGCGGTTGCCAAGGTTGTGGCGCGCAAAAAAAATGCCGCTACGATGTAGCGGCGGCAGATTCTTCGTGTTCAATAATGGCCAACGCCGCTTCGCATATTTTTTTGGGCGATTGCGCGGCGTCGATGACGGTAAGGCGGATACCAAGCGTTTGAGCCTGCTCGTTCCACAGCTTTGATTCGCTCAAGCTTTTTTGGATGCTCTCGGGACTGTCGCCGCGCTCGGTCAATCTGCGGGCCTGCTCGTCTTCGTCTTCAAGCCGCAGATATATAAAATGTAGAGATTTTTGCTTGCCCCTACAGAAGGCGAACTCATGGAGCGTTTTAAGCACGTCCGGCACCAAGATGGGGAAGTAAAGTCCTTCTGCGAGTGCCTGCTCGACATCCGACTTGCGCGTGGCGTAGCGTTTGCCGCGCGCTCCGGCCGTCCATAAGAACTCATCTGCGGCTTGCATCGTGTCGAAGTTGCCTTCGCTCACGTATTCGTACTCGCCGTCGACATCGTTTGGACGCTTGCCGCGCGTAGTAAAGCTCAAAAGAGGCTGCGCTTCGGGAAGTTTTTGTATTAAATTGTGCAAGAGAGTCGTTTTGCCCGCTCCCGAAGCGCCGACCAGTGCGTATATCATGGGTCTCCGTTTTTATCTTGCCGCAGTATAAAAAAAACTTACTCAAGCTTTTGCAACTCCCATGGCGCGGGGGGGTTGGCCACATTATGCTCGAGCTGCTCGCGCGCGAGCAGGCCTTTTTGCGCGCCTATCTCCTGCAACACAGCCGAGGCGTTCACCGAGCCCCACTTGAGGGCCTCGCTCAGCGGCAATCCAAGCGCGAGCGCTGAGGTTGTGCCTGACGCGAGCGCGTCGCCCGCGCCGGTAATCTCAAACGGCGGCCGCGGGTCGGGGTAGCGCGGACAATGGAGCATCGCGCCGCTCGCGTCTCTCGAGTAGCATCCGCGCTTGTCGTCGGTAATGACCACGATCTTTGGTCCGAGCGCTTGCATGCCTGCAAGCAGTTCTTTGATATCGCTGCCCGCGGGCTTTTCTAAGATCCGTTCGGCTTCCTCTTTATTGCAAAAGAAAATATCGGCGCGCGCGTACACAACTTTTAGCGCCTCGCGCCCGAACTTCATCTGGTAGGTGCCGGGTTGAAACGCCAATTTAGTTTCAGGCCAGCGCTTGAGCTGCTCGACAAGCGCATAGTGATAGGGGAGCGAATTTTCGCCGAGGGAGGAGAGGTAGAGCCACGCAGGTCCCGAACGAAGCGAGGGAACGGTATACTCGAACGTCTCGTGCTTTACCAAAATAGTGCGGTTGTCATCGTACCACAGCACGTAGTGGTAGTTGGTGTTCTTGCCTTCGGACTTCTCGACATGGGCGATATCGACTTTGTCGCGCACAAGCGAGGCGAGGCACTCCTGGCCGTATTGGTCGTTGCCGACATACGCGCGCAACGCCGATGAGAGCCCCAGGCGCGCGGCCGCGACCGCGGCGTTGGACGAATTGCCGACCGCCGGCACCGTGACCGCCAACTCATAAGGGATTTTGTCGCCCCAGCGCATGCATATCTCGCAGTTTTCGTTGTTAATGTTGCAATGAACTCTCGCATCCTTGAGCTTGATGAAGGCATCGATAACAATGTCGCCCACGGCAAGGAAGTCCATATTTCTATTATATAATGGAAAGCGTAGCAAAAAAACTTTTGCGAAGCTATGCAGTCCTTGAGACAAACCATCAACGAGTACAAAGCCGCGGGCAAGGCCATCGGGCATTTTAACTTCTCCGACAGCAACCAGCTCCGCGCCATTGCGTTGGCGGCAAAAGAGACCAGCTTGGCCGTAATCGCGGGTCTCTCCGAGGGCGAGCGCGAGTACTTCCCAGTCAATCATGCCCGCGTGCTTGTCGACCTCTACCGCGCTCAGGGCATCGATATATTTTTGAACGCCGACCACACCTATAGCGTCGAGAAGGTTCAGCAAGCTATCGCGGGCGGGGTCGACTCGGCAGTCGTCGACGGGGCAAAACTGCCGCTCGATGAAAATATAAATCTCCTGGCCGCATGCGTTAAGTATGCGCTCGCGTCGGGCCGCGACGTCGTTGTGGAGGGCGAGCTCGGCTATATCGGCCAGTCGTCAAAAGAGCTGGACTCTCTGCCCGAGGGCGTCACCGAGGCCAACCTAACCATCGCCGATGACGCAAAAAAATTTGTCGAGGCAACGGGTGTGGACTGCTTCGCCCCCGCGGTGGGCAACATTCACGGCATGCTCAAAAACGCCGCCGAGCCGCGGCTCCACCCGGACCGGGTCAAAGAAATAAGCGCCGCGGTCAACATTCCGCTCGTGCTTCATGGCGCCTCCGGCAACACCGAGGACGACATCTGGGCGTGTATCAAAGCGGGGGTCGCGGTGGTGCACATCAACACCGAGCTGCGCGTGCTCTACCGCGATAGCTTGCGCGAGTCGCTCAAAGGGGAAGAAACGACGCCCTATAAATTCCTCACCCCGCCGGTCGAAGCGATGCAGAAATTTTTGATGAAAAAGATGCGAGTGTTCGCAGGCCAGTAAGTTGCATAAAAGTTAAAAATCCTCTATAGTATCGCGACATATGGAGCTTGCCGTAGAAAAGCGCGATTTAAAGATGGGCGGGAATACCTTGAGAAACAAGGGCGTTTTGCCCGCGGTCGTCTACGGCCGCTCGCAGGAGTCGACCCCCATCTCGGTCGACCTCAAGACGTTTAAAAAGGTCTACCACGCGGCGGGCGAGTCATCGGTCATTTCGCTTACCGGTCTGGGTAATACTGCCAAAGACGCCCTCATTCACGATGTCGACTTTGACGCCGTGTCGGGCGAGCCTCTGCACGCCGATTTTTATGCGATAGAAAAGGGCCAGACCGTCACCGTGTCTGTGCCGCTTGAGTTCGACGGTGTCAGCCCGGCCGTCAAAGACCTTGGCGGCATCCTCACCAAGGTCATGCACGAGCTCGAACTTGAATGCGAGCCAAAAGATCTCCCGCAGGCAATACATGTTGATGTGTCAAAACTCGCCACCCTTGAAGACCAAATCAAAGTGAGCGACCTCAAGCTCCCCGCGTCGGCCAAAATCTCGGTCGACCTCGACGAGGTGGTTGCAATGATATCGGTCGCCCAAGAAGAGGTTGAAGAGGCGGCGCCTGCTGATCTCTCGGCAATAGAGATCTCCGAAGAGAGGGGCAAGAAAGAAGAGGAAGCCGCGCCCGAGGGCGAGAAAAAAGAGTAACCAAAACCCGACATTTTGTCGGGTTTTTTTGTTTTGCTAAATTGCTAAATGCAAGGTAACACCGGCTTGATATATCAAGTCATCATATTTAGTTATGCTGAGTGCATGAAAATTGGAATTTTTATTTGTGGGATACTAAGGTTATGACTTTTGACTGGCATGCGGTGGTCGGCGTTCTTTCGGGCGTCGTTCAGATTGGTTCAGTCATTCCTTATATCCGCGACATGCTAAAGGGGACGACGCGCCCCAATATTGTTTCTTGGTCTTTGTGGACGCTTTTGCAGGTTATCGCTATTGGCGCACAAATAAGCGCCGGCGCTTCGTGGTCTCTTCTTTTTATCGTCGCGATGACCTTTAATACCATTTTAGTGGTTATTCTTTCGGCAACCGGATACGGATATAAAGGATACAGCTGGGTCGATTGGACCTGCTTATTTTTTGCGATTGCCGCCATAGTGCTGTGGTGGGCGACGAGAAATTCTATTTTTGCCCTCGTCCTTGCCGTGAGCGCTGATCTTCTGGCCTCTATACCGACGATAGTTAAAACCTACAAAGAGCCGCAGTCCGAGACGGCGGTTGCCTGGTATTTAGTCACTGTGGCGTCGGCGTTGGGGATACTTTCCACAACCAAGATTGACATAGCCAATCTGATATACCCAATCTATTTTTTCATCATAACGGGTTCGATAGGCAGTCTCGCATTTTTTGGCCAACGATTTCAAAAAAACTAAAAAAGCTTTGTAAATGAGCCCTTCAGAAAGCGTGAAAACTCAGTGAAAAATTTGATACAATAGTCGGATGGGCAAAAAAATGGCGCAGGGCTTAGGCGCCTTACTCATTGTTGCGGTGCTGGCGGGCTTTATTATCCTCCTCAATCGCCAACCCCAGACGGCGCAGGCGCAAAGCACTGCCTCGACTGGGGGCGCGCTTGCCGACACCAGCGGCTCTTCGCAGGTTGATAATTACCGCCAACAGCTCCAAAACCAACTCGATGCCATCAACGCTCAAATAGCCCAGCAACAAACTATTTTGACCCAAACCGAGGCCAAGAGCGAATCTTTGCAAAATACCGTTGCGATACTCAATGCTCAAATCAAGTCGGCCAAGCTCGCCATACAAGCGCGCGACCTCAATATCCAGCAGCTGACCGCCGGCATCACCGATAAAGAAAACACGATCTTCGGCCTCAACTCGCAGCTCAATGCCGAGAAGGATTCGCTTGCGGGTATTTTGCGCGAGAAGGACCAGCTCGAAAGCACCTCGCTCGTGGTGGCGATGCTCTCGGCGAGCAGCTTGTCGGGCTTTTTTTCGGACCTCGACACCTTTGACCAGATCGACAGCCGGATGCAAGAGTCGTTCACGCAAATCAGCAGTACCACGCAGGTGACGCAAGCGCAGGAGGCCGACCTTGAAACCCAGCGCGAGCAGGAGAGCCAGCTGCGGCAGGTGCAGGCCCTGCAAGAAAAGCAGGTTGAAGCCCAGCAGGCGCAGGAGAACCAGCTGCTGAGCGAGACCAAAGGGCAGGAGGCCAATTATCAAAAACTCATCGCCGCCAATCAAAAGACCGCGGCACAAATCCGCTCGGCGCTCTTTCAGCTCAACGGGTCGGCAGCTATCCCATTCGGCAAAGCGCTCGACTACGCCAACGCGGCTGCCGCCAAAACTGGCATCCGCCCGGCGTTCCTGCTTGGCATCATCACCGAAGAAAGCGACCTGGGGGAGAACGTCGGCAGCGGTTCATATACCACCGACATGAGCCCGACGCGCGACGTGCCGGTATTCGTGGCGATTACCCGCAGTCTCGGGCTCGACCCGGCCCAGATGCCGGTGTCGGCCAAAGCATGGTACGGCTGGGGCGGCGCCATGGGCCCGGCGCAGTTTATCCCGTCAACATGGGCTTTGTATGCGGGCTATGTCAAACCCGATTATCACTACGATTCCTCAAAAGACCGCATCGGCAAGCTTACCGGCGATACGCCGCCCAATCCGTGGGACCCGGGGGACGCGTTCATGGCGTCGGCGCTCTACTTAACCGACGATAACGCCGACGCCAAAACTCCGGCGGCCGAGTTTAAAGCGGCGATGTGCTACCTCGCGGGCTGCGGCAACTCGGGCAACCGGTCGCTCCAGTTCTACGGCAATGCGGTGCTCTGTTATGAACTCCAAATTCAGGAGAATATCGACACGATAACGGGCAGCAATGATGCAGCCGCGATGAAGGCCAACACGCTCTACTACGGACAGTGTTAGTTGCACGCCGCAATTTTCGATGCTATAATGCAGCCATGAAAACGGATATGCACCCGACCTACTTCCCTGAGGCCAAGGTCACCTGCGCATGCGGGCGTGTCTTTACCGTTGGCTCTACTAAAGAAAAATTGGAGGTTGAAATCTGCTCCAACTGCCATCCGTTCTACACCGGCAACGACAAGATCCTCGACACCGCCGGACGTGTTGAGAAGTTTAAGGCGCGCCGCGCCGCCGCGACTAAGAAGAAATCAAAGTAGATGAACGAGGCGGACCTCTCCCGCTACAAAAGCAACCCCAAGACCGCCTACATGGCGGCCACGTTGCAATATTTGAGCAACGAGTCGGATAGGCAGGAGCTCATTACCCAAATGGATGCCATTCTGAAAGAAGAAGAGGGGAGCGAAGAATTCCCCAACGAGGCGGTGCTCGAGGTGCGCGCGGGCGCCGGCGGCGAAGAGGCGGCTTTGTTTGCCGAGCAATTGGCCACGATGTATCGCGCCTATGCGGCACAGCAGGTATGGCATGTCCGCACGCTGTATGAGAGCAAGACCGACCTCGGCGGCTACAAAGAGGCCGCGTTCGAGATAAAGGGCCTCGGCGTCTACAAGCGCCTGCGCTTTGAGACCGGCGTGCACCGGATACAGCGCGTACCCGCGACCGAGAAATCCGGCCGCATCCACACCTCGACCGCATCGGTCGCTATTTTGCCCATCCGCAAAAAACACAAATTTGATTTAAATCCGGCCGACATCGACATGGAGTTTTCGCGCGCGGGCGGCGCCGGCGGCCAAAACGTCAACAAGGTCGAGACGGCCGTGCGTTTGGTCCACCGCCCGACCGGCCTTGAGGCGCGCTCGCAGGAGGAGCGCTCGCAGAACGCCAACCGCGAGCGCGCGATGGCCGTGCTCATGGCCAAGCTCGAGGCCCTGCAGGAAGAAGAGGAGGCAAAAAAACACGCCGAACTGCGCAAAGGTCAAATTGGCACCGGCGACCGTAGCGAGAAGATCCGCACCTACAACAGCCTGCAAGACCGCCTGACCGACCACCGGCTCAAAGAGAGCTGGCACAATTTGCCGGGCATTTTGGCCGGCAACCTCGGGCCGGTTTTAGATGCGCTTGAAGCGGCACAAGAGGAGGTTGCGTCGTGAGCCCCGCCATGCTACATTCTAAGCGTCCCCAGAGGGGCATTTTTTCTTGAATATGGATTCTAAAACCAACAATAAAACCGTCATAGACAAGCTGTTTTCTGTCGGCGCGCACTTCGGCTATGCGCAGAGCCGCCGACATCCATCCACATCGGCTTTTATCTTCGGCGCCAAAGGCGGCACCGAGCTTTTTGACCTGGAGCAAACCGCCGGGTGCCTGGAGGCCGCACTCGAGTTTATTAAAAAGATGGCCGCAGAGCGCAAGGTCATATTATTCATCGGCGGCAAGGCCGAGGCCCGCGAGGCAATCAAGCGCGCCGCCGAGCGCATAGGTCAGCCCTATGTCGCGTCGCGCTGGATAGGCGGCTCGCTCACTAATTTTAGCGAAATTAAAAAGCGCCTCAACCGCCTCAGCGAAATATCCGACATGCACGCCTCGGGCGAGATAGCCAAGTTCACCAAGCACGAGCGTCTGCTCATCGACCGAGAGGCGCAGGAACTTGAGCGCATGTTCGGCGGCCTCAAAGGCATGGCGCGCGTGCCCGACGTTTTGTTCATCGTCGATCCGCGGCAGGAGAGCGGCGCCGTTGCCGAAGCGCGCCAGCTCAACATTCCCGTGGTCGCGCTCATGAACTCCGATTGCGACCGCTCGCTCGTGACCTACCCCATCCCCGCCAATGACGCCTCAGTCCAGGTCATCACCTATGTGCTCGACGAAGCGGCGAGAAGCTATGCCGACAATCTTGGCGCTGTGCCGGCAACCGCAGCCGCCGCGCCGGAGGCAGCACCGGTTCATTAAAATGATAACGAGTGAACAAGTTAAACAATTAAGGGACAAGACGGGCGTCTCCGTCATGGAGTGCAAAAAAGCGCTGACCGAGGCCGAGGGCGATGAGACCCGCGCGCTTGAGATATTAAAAGAACGCTCTTTGGTCTCTGCCGCTAAAAAAGCCGGCCGCGAGTTGGGCGCCGGCACGGTCGCGGCATACGTGCATGCGGGCGCGCAAGTGGGCGCCATGCTGCTGCTTATGTGCGAGACCGATTTCGTCTCAAAAAATGAGGAGTTTGCGAGCCTGGCGCGCGACATTGCGATGCATGCCTCGGCCATGCGCCCGGCAAATAAAGAAGAGTTGATGCAGCAGCAGTTCATCAAAGACCCCGGCAAAACCATAGGCGATCTTCTCTCCGGCGCGGTGCAAAAGTTCGGCGAACGCATCGAAGTAACCGACTTCTCCGTTTTTGCCGTCAAATAAGATATACTTGCGCTATGGTGCTTTTCTTCACCGTTCTGCTCGCGCTCTCAATAGCCGGCATGGTCGCCATGCTCTGGCTCAAGCGCTACGAGCTCGCGACCGGCCGCGTGGTGCTGTCGGGGGTGCGCCCCCTGGTCGGGACGTTTGTTTCGCGGACGCTCCTGTGGGCCGGGAAGATCATCCCCGCGCTCGTGCGCGAGCAGCTTGCACGCGCCGGACAGACCTTGCGCGTTTTAGCTCACCGTTTTGTGGCGCAGAGCGTGCTGTGGTTCGAGCGCACCCTTGAGAAGGTACTCCACACCGTGCGCGAGAAGACCGGGCCGCCGCGGGAGCCCGGCGAAGCGTCCGCATTTTTGCGCGAGGTTGCCGACCACAAAAAGAAGTTGATTCATCGCTCCCGCAACACTATAGTTGAAGAATAGGCCACCGTAGCTCAGTTGGTAGAGCGGCGCTTTTGTAAAGCGTTGGTCCGGGGTTCGATTCCTCGCGGTGGCTCCGATTTTTTGTTATTGTCTCGTGCTCGTTGCCGTCGAGGTGGCGAGCGTTTTTAGTTCGGGAATGAGGGTTTGCATGCCCGCGAGGTCTTTAAAGCCATAGGCCGGCGCTCGGTTGTTGATAACGAACGCAGGCAGTTGGTTCTGAGCATTGACCTGCACTTTGCGCAATGACTCGAGCGTCTTTAAGGCCGAGAGGTCGAGGTTATAGTCGAACGAATAGACGCGCAGACCCGGGTAGGTCTCCCGCAGATAGGTGAGCACGTCGCCCGCGCGCGAGCAGTCGGGACAGTTGCCCTCATTTGAATAAAAATAGAGGATATACACCGGCTTGATGCCGCACTTTTGCGAGATGCTTTGGAGCAGGAGATAATCTTTTATCTCAAACAGCGAGTATTGTTCTTTAAGCTGGAGCACTTCGGGGTTGTCGCTCCCTAAGTTGCTCTCGGCCACCGAGAGCTGACTTGCTATAGAGTTAAGCTCGTCGGAAAGCCCCGAGTTTTGGGAGAGCGTCTGGCAGTCGAGGTTGCCGAGCAATTCGAATTGCGTTTCAGACGAGAGAATATCGATAGAAATATTTTCTTCGGTCGAGCGGATGTCGGCGATGCGCGCAGAGTCTATCCTAGAGGCGATATAAAAAGCGGTGCCAAAGATTGCCGCGGTAATCACGAACGCAATAAAGTATCTCTGCCAAGTCATAAAGCAAAATAGGCTAGCGCCACGAGGCGTCCCGCGAGAGCATCGCGCCCACCGCGGCGCGCGCGAGCCACACGGGCGCTATAAATCCGAACAACGCAAAATAATATACGAACGACCTGGCCCTAAGCTCGGTCTGGGCTATCCGATGTCCGAGCGCTATCGAGGCAATCGTCATGCAAAACACCGCCACGATAAGGAACACCATCATGCTAGTGTTGATGTAGTACCACGTAAAGTTTGCCGCGACCGGCAGGTGCGGCGGGATGCCGGTCGCCCACAAGTCGCTCACGCGCATCCAGGCAAAGCTGGCGCTCCGGTAGAGCGTATAACCGGCCGTGTATATCCCGCCCACGAACGCCGAGAGCCCGAGCGGCAGGACCAGCATCCCGAAGTTGCCGTAGCGAGGGTTGAAGTACATATATTTGTAGTCGCGCGAGTTCTGCAAAAAGCCCTGCGACCAGCGCGTGCGCTGTTTGATAAGCCCGCGCACTGTTTTGGGCACCGTGGTGTAGACGAACGCCGTATGCGCATTGACTATTTTGAGCCCGTTGGCATGCATGCGAAACGCTATCTCCATGTCCTCGGTGTTGTGCGCATGGCGGAAGAGGCCTATTTTTTTAAACACATCGCGGCGGTAGATTGAGAACGGCCCCGGCAAAACATTGAGCGCGGCCAGATTATCGAACATTTTTTTATAAAAAATACCAAAGGTGTATTCGACCGCCTGCATAGCCTCTAAAATCGTGCGCGGGCGATAGACCTTCATCGCGGGCGTGACAGCCATAATGGCGGGGTCGGCCTCAAGGCTCTTCACCACCTCGATAAGAGCGTCCGGTGCTACGAACGAGTCGGCGTCGAGGCATCCGACCAACTCCGCCGTCGAGCGCTCTATCCCGAGGTTGAGCGCCGTGTATTTGCCGCCGTTCTCTTTGTGGATGAAAGTTATCCGCGGATTTTTACGCGCAAGCTCCTCGCCGATGGCGCGCGTCCGGTCGGTTGACCCGTCATCGACGATGACGACCTCGAGTTTTTCTTGCGGATAGTCGAGCGCGAGCAAAGAGTCGACCGTCTGCGCGAGAGTTCGCTCTTCGTTAAAGCACGGCACAAGCATTGATACGGTGGGGTAGCGGTGCGGCTTCAAGAGTGTCTTCTTGTAAGGCCTTCTTTCAAAGAAAGAAATGAACAAAAATACCTCAAAATAAAGGCTCAAAAAGAGGGACGCATAAATGCCCAGAGCCCAGATGTCCATGGGTGAACTATACCATTTTTGCTAAAATATGGCTATACTGCGATGATGGAACGCCGCACTGCTTCTAATGGTCTTTCTGCCGAAAAGCTGGGCCACATCCACCCCATATCCTCGCTTATCCGCGAGGCCAACCGGATATTCTTTCAAATGGGCTTCACGTTTGCCGAAGGCCCGCTCGTTGAGACCGAGTGGTACAACTTTGACGCGCTCAATGTCCCCAAAGACCACCCTGCACGCGACATGCAGGACACGTTCTTTATCAAGGATGAGCCGGGGATGGTTTTGCGCACGCACACCTCGCCGGTGCAGGTGCGCTACATGGAGTTGCAGATAAAAAAGGGGATAGCGCCGCCTTACCGCGTCATCGTCCCCGGCAAAGTGTTCCGCAACGAGGCGACTGACATGACGCATGAGGCGGAGTTTTTTCAAATTGAGGGTTTGGCGGTCGGCAAAGATATCACGCTTGAACATCTTAAGGGTACGCTCGAACATTTTTTTAAGGATCTGTTCAAAACTGCGCAGGTCGAGATACGCTTTCGCCCCAGCTTCTTTCCGTTCACCGAGCCGAGCGTCGAGGTAGATATGCGTTTGGTGGGCGAGCAGGTGCCGGAGAAGCTGCGCGACAAATGGATAGAGATGATGGGCGCCGGCATGGTGCATCCGAACGTGTTAGAGAACTCCGGACTCGACCCGAGCCTCTACCGCGGGTTTGCCTTCGGCATGGGACTCGACCGCTTGGCGCTCTTGCGCTGGGGCATAGACGACGTGCGCCTGATGCACTCGGCCGACCTGCGCTTCATCGACCAATTTTAATATGAAAGTCTCGCGCCTCTGGCTCACTAAATTTTTCGACACAGCGTTGCCAAATGCTGAGGCTCTTGCCGAAGCGCTCACGTTCCATGCATTCGAAATTGAGGGTATCGAAACTGTTCGACCTCGTGGGTCTAACATAGAAGATCAAGTGCTTGATGTCAAAATAACCCCCAACCGCGGGCACGATGCGCTCTCGCACCGCGGGGTCGCGGGAGAGCTTTCGGCGATACTCAATATCCCGCTCGCGCATGACCCGCTTGCCCAAAAGCCCGCGCTGCTGCCAAAAACCGATGTGGTGTCTGTTTCGATAGAGACTGCAGAATTGTGCCCGCGTTACATTGCCGGCTACATTAAAAATGTAAAAGTCGAGCCTTCGCCGCAGTGGCTGCAGGACAGACTGACGGCAGTGGGTCAGCGTTCAATTAATAACATTGTTGATGCGACCAACTTTGTGATGTTCAACCTGGGCCAGCCGCTGCATGCGTTCGACGCGGGCAAGCTCGGCAGCCTCGATATCGGCGTGCGCGCGGCCAAAGACGGCGAGGTGGTGGTGGTGGCGCTCGACAAGAAAAGCTACGTGCTCAAAGACTCCATGCCTGTTATTACCGCCGGGGGCGCGCCGGTCGGCATAGCGGGAGTCAAGGGAGGTATGCCGGCCGCAATTGATGAGACCACCAAAGACATCATCATTGAGTCGGCCAATTTTGACGGCTCTGCGGTGCGCCGTTCCGCACAGGCGCTGAAGCTGCGCACCGACGCGAGCGCTCGCTTCGAGCAAGGTCTCTCGCCCGAGTTGGCGGGCTTTGGCATGCAGGCTGTGGCCGAGCTGATACAAAAACTCGCCGACGGGGAGCTGATAGGTTTTGTCGATAAGTATAATATCCCGCAAAAGCCCTCCGCCGTGGCGCTCTCAATCGCGCATGCGCGGCGCCTGCTCGGCAGCTCAATCGCACAGAGCGATATCATCCGCGCGTTCGAGCGGCTGGGTTTTAAGTATCAAAAGCAGGACGACACGGTCACCGTTGAGATCCCGTTCCAGCGGCTCGATCTTTTGATAGAAGAGGATCTTATAGAAGAAGCGGCGCGCATCATCGGATATGACAAAATTCCCGCCAAAGAATTGCCGCCTGCCGACATGGAGCCCGAGCTCAACCCGGCTTTTTATTGGAGCGAAAAGGTCCGTGAGGATTTGATGACGCAAGGGTACAGCGAGGTGTATACGTCGGTTTTTGCTGACAAAGGCGAGCGCATCGTGCTCAACAAGGTCGACGGCACCAAGCCCTACCTGCGCTCAACGCTCGTCGAGAATCTCAAAGAAGCGCTCCAAAAAAACATCCCCAATAAATATCTGCTGAATCTGCCGGAAATAAAACTGTTCGAGATAGGTGCCGTATGGCAGGGCGGCAAAGAAGAGATAATGGTCGGCACCGTCGGCGAAAAAGAAGAGGCAAAAGAAATCCCGCTGAGCTCCTATCAAAAGCCGCTTGACCAGCGGTCATACTACGACGAGCTCCCGCTCTCCCAAGCAACGCGTTACCAACCGTTCTCAAAATATCCGTATATCGTACGTGATATTGCTTTATGGAAGCCAGAAGGTTATGACGAACACGGTGTTGGTTCAATAATTACTGATGTGCTTACTGGGCCGCAGTCACTTGGGCTTCGAATATTTATATCTGGAGGAACATATTTTGATAAATTTGAAAAAGAGGGGAGGATGTCGGTTGCATACCGCCTCATCTTTCAATCCTTCGACCGCACGCTCACCGAAATTGAAGTGAACGCGATTATGGACAAAATCTCCGCCGCGCTCAAAGAAAAGGGCTTCGAAATCAGGTAAAAAGCACCCGGCCGCAAAGCACTATTTTATCCTTATTTTGCAATACTTTTTATCCACTCGCGAGCTTCCCAAACCTTTCTATTTCTGATAGAATAAAAGGCAAATCCTGCCCTGAGGATTTTTACTTTTGTGGCAGAAAAAGATCTAAAAAATAAAGAAAAAAAAGGCAGTTATGACGCATCGGCCATCACCGTCCTTGAAGGACTCGAGGCCGTGCGCCGCCGGCCCGGCATGTACATCGGCACGACCGGCCCTGACGGCCTCCACCACCTCATCTGGGAGGTCTTCGACAATTCGCGCGACGAGGCGATGGGCGGCTTTGCCAACGACATCGAAGTCGTGCTCCTGCCAGACCCTTCGAATCCCTCAGGGCAAGGAGCACTTATCCGCGTTGCCGACAACGGCCGCGGCATCCCGGTAGACATCCACAAGCAGACCAAAGTCTCGGCGCTCGAGACGGTGATGACGACGCTCCACGCCGGCGGCAAGTTCGGCGGCGAGGGCTACAAAGTATCGGGAGGCCTCCACGGTGTGGGCGTTTCGGTCGTCAACGCGCTCTCAAGCTGGCTGCGCGCCGAGGTGCATCGCGACGGCGGCGCCTATGTGCAGGAATATGCGCTCGGCAAAAAGAAATCAGCGGTCAAAAAAGTGGGGAGCTCGAAGCTCCACGGCACCGTCATCACCTACTCGGCCGATCCGGGTATCTTCAACAAAATAGAGTACGACTTCGACAAGGTCGTGGCACATCTGCGCGAGCAGGCCTATTTGGTCAAAGGCTTGCGCATCACCATCATCGACGCGCGCGAGTCGGGCATAAAATTCACCGAGGTTGGCAAAGAGCTTTATATCCGCGGCTATCTGAGCAACTCGCCTTCGCAGACCTTTTACTTCGAAGGCGGCCTGCGCTCGCTCATCTCGTTTTATAACCGCTACCAAAAGCCGATCCACAAAAATATCTTTTATATAGAGAAGGAGCAGGACGGCGTGGATGTCGAAATAGCGCTCCAATATGTCGATGACATTTCGTCGCGCGTGTTCCCCTTTGCCAACAACATCTACAACAGCGAAGGCGGCACGCATATCACGGGCTTCCGCACCTCGCTCACGCGCACGCTCAATGCTTACGCGCGCAAAGCAAATGTGCTCAAAGAATCCGAGGAGAACTTCACCGGCGACGACGTGCTCGAGGGTTTGACCGCCGTCGTCTCGGTAAAACTGCGCGAAATACAGTTCGAGGGCCAGACCAAAAGCAAGCTGGGCTCGGTCGAGGCGCAGAGCGCGGTCGCGACAGTCTTTAGCGAAGCGTTCAATATGTTTTTGGAGGAAAATCCCGAAGACGCGCGCGCCATCATCTCCAAATCCATCCTCGCGCTCAAAGCGCGCAAAGCCGCCAAAGCCGCCAAAGATTCGGTCCTACGCAAGGGTGCTTTGGAGGGCTTTGGCCTGCCAGGCAAGCTTGCCGACTGCCAGAGCAAAGAGGCGAGCGAGTCGGAGCTGTTCATAGTCGAGGGAGACTCGGCCGGCGGCTCAAGCAAGCAGGGCCGCGACCGCAGGACGCAGGCTATCCTCCCGCTTCGCGGCAAAATCCTCAATGTCGAGCGTGCGCGCCTCGACAAAATGCTCGCTTCGCAAGAAATCAAGCATCTGATACTCGCGCTTGGCACAGCCATCGGCGACATTTTTGATATTTCAAAGCTCCGCTATCACAAAATAATCATCGCGACCGACGCCGACGTCGACGGCGCGCACATCCGCACGCTCCTGCTCACGCTCTTCTTCCGCCACTTCAAGCCGGTCATCGAAGGTGGCTTTGTCTATATCGCCCAACCGCCGCTCTACAAAATTAAGCGCGGCAAAGAAATACATTATGTCTACTCGGACGCGGAGAAAAACGTGCTCTTGGGCAAAGACGCCGACAAAGTGCAGGAAGTCGAGCCGATAGAAGGCCCCTCCGGCGCTGAAACTGTGGAGGGTGAGGGCGATGAGGAAACAGAAGAAGAAACGACTGCTAAAAAATCACCTAAAATCTCCATCCAGCGCTACAAAGGCTTGGGCGAAATGAACCCCGAGGAGCTGTGGGAGACAACCATGGACCCGGCGCGCCGCGTCTTAAAGCAGGTCAACATCGACGATGCCGCCGACGCCGATCGCGTCTTTGACATACTCATGGGCGAGGACGTCTCCTCGCGCAAAAGCTTTATCCAAGGCAACGCCAAGCTCGCAAACTTGGACATCTAAGTCCAAGTTTAAATATAAGCAGAGGATATAAGTTTCGATTAGTACACCGAGAGGGGGACCGTGAGTCGGTTGTTTATTTTGTTGAGCTCTGGGATGTAGTTGTACGGGTCAACCATTATCGTTACGCTGCCGGTGTAGCCGTATCCATAATTTTGATACGGATATCCGTACTGCGTCGGCGGTATGCAGGGGATATAGCCGCTGCAGGCATAGCTGCCTTGTCCCGTATAGCCATATCCGTTTGAGGTGTACCCGTACGGATAGCCGGTTTGATATTGGCTCGGCGTTTGGAAGCTCAATGTGTAGAGGATCTTGTCGCCCGGATAGAGCGCCTGCTGCGGCTGGCTCACGAACGTGTATCCGCCGTTAACCGGCAGCTGTGCGTTAAATGTCCAGCCCGCGGGCGTCACGTTGGTGCCGTTGTTCTCGACGCTAAACTGAAGCGCGGTGAGACCGCCTTGCGGCACGACGCCGACATAGCGGACCGCGAGGTCGGGGTAGCCGTAGAGCGTCGCGCGCACCGGAGCCGGCTGGTATGACATGGTCGGAGCGGGCGAGGTGTAGGCGCTGGTCTTCGGCTGCGTCGCGGTGCCGGTGATGTTGGTCGTCGCCGAACCGGTCGTAGTGATTGCTCCGGTCGAGAGCTGTGTTGCCGTAACGGTGAGCGTGAGCGGGACAGGTTGCGAGACGCTCGCCACCGGGATGACAATCATGTGTGCGCTTGCATTCACGAAATTAAACGGCGTGTTGCAGGCGATAGTTTGGTAGCTGCCGGTGGGGAGGGGCGCCTTAAGCGAGAGTCCGTTTTGGCAGGCGTAAGAGAGAGAGTATGCATAATCACCGTTGCCGTTTTGGTGCGTCCATGACACGGTAATCTGCTGGCTTGAGGCGGCGCTCGAAGGCGCCGAGACCGCGAGCGTCTCTTTGTGAGCGCCGCCGCTGAAGAGCGACGAAACGCTGTTGCCGATGCCGCCGAAAACAGAGGGGAGCGAGACTGCAAGTTGGATAATGCCCCATGCGCCGAGCAATAAGACGGCGATGAGCCCCAAGACCGCAATAGTCCGGAGAAATATGTCCCACACGGAGGGCTTCTCTTGTGTTTCCATACGGCGCAAAGCTACCATAGCGCCGTTTGCTTGTCAAGTTCTCGCAATTATTGCCTAGTAGAGGGCATTGACAAATATGGTTAAATAGTGTAGGCTATTCACCGCTATGGAGCGCCCCGGCCAAGGAGCCATCTTCCACATTTCTGAACACCCGTTTGCCTTTGCGGCGGTGTTTTTACTCATGTTCGTCGGCACATCCGCGTTTCTGGCGGCGGTGGGTGCAACTCCAAACCCGCTTAACTCTACGGACTCGGCGAACGCGCCGCAAACCACCAACACGCCTGCCGCAGCCGACCAACCCGAGAACCCTGTCCGCGTGGTTGCCAAGTCGATCGGTCTGGATGTCGCGGTACAAAATCCGGTGTCGACCGATGCCGGCATTTTGGACGATGCGCTCACGCAGGGAGCGGTGCGCTACCCGACTTCATCGCTTCTTGGCGTTGACGGCACGGTGTATCTCTTCGGCCATTCGTCCTACCTGCCTATTGTCTATCACCAGTACTACAAAACCTTCGACGGCATCCAGAATCTCAAGACCGGCGACATCGTGAGCGTTTACTCGGACACCACCGAGTATCGCTACAGCGTCGTTGGCGTGAGGGTTGCCGATGCCACCGAGGATGTGGTAGAACTTCCGACGGATGGCAGACACCTCGTGCTCTCGACGTGCGACTCGTTCGCCGACAAGACCAACCGGTTCGTCGTCTCAGCCGACTTTGTAGGGGCATACTCGCTCGTCCCGAGGTAAATCCTATTTACTTCGAGGGGCGCGCGGCTATGCCTCTGCAAAAAGAGGTAGTTCTTCACAACACAGGAAGCAGAAAGGAGGAGTACGAGATGAAAAATCTCATGCTTGTTGTACTACTGTTTTTTGCGGCGGCGGCAACTGCGTCGGCGATGGATCAACAGACCTGGGAGACGTTGACCATCCAGCAAAAACATGACTGGTCGTTTGCGTATGGCAAACGGTATGCAGCCATACACCGCTGCCAGCCAGACAAACAGTATCCCGACTCTCTCATCTACGCATTCCTTGCGAGTTCTTGGGGAACGCTCGACCATGTGATTTCGGGCGTGGCCGAGCACTGTGTGGCGGTCAACGAGGCTGCAGAAAAGTCGCAGCAAATGCAAAAGACTCAGCCTCCTCAAGCGGTAAAACAGACGGCGGCTTTGCCAATGCCCCCAAAAGAGGAGACAAAGAAAGAAGCGCCCAAACATACTGCCTGGCCCGATCCACAACTAGCTCTCAAAGCGCTTGAGTGGCCGGAGGCACAACGTTGGCCGACCGAGCAAGAGCAGTTCACCGAGGGAGCACTCAACCAAACGGTTATCGTTAAGACAGGCGTGAGCTTCGGGGCACGTTGGGGCGATCTTCCCATCAAAGGTCACTAACTTTCTCGCGAGGCGCCAAAGCTCGGCGCCTCGCAGGAATTTCTTTTTAATTCTTTATTGGTTCATATTCGCTCATCTATTTTGTAGGTGGTCGCATATGTTCCTGTAAACCACTTGTGGTTTAGAGGAACCCCCAACACCGGTGGGGGCAGGTTAATCGCCGGATGAAGTTCATCACAACTCCCGCATTGCGGGATAGAAAGGAAGCAAAATGGCTAAGATTCATATCAACGCCCATGGTCAGCGCGTCGCGCAAGATAAAAATGGTTCGTGGCGGCAGGTGAATAAAGCGGGCGAGCCGAAAGGCCCATACGCCGAGTCGCCATTTAAAAACCACGTCCCCGAGATCAAGGCTGACATCTCTAAGGCTATAAACCAGGTCGAGATTTATGAGCGACAGGCCCAAACTCAGAGGGTCGAAAAGACGATCAGTGAACTCAGAGGTGAAGTCGAAAGGCTCGCCAGCATCATTGACGCGCTCAAGATCTATCTGGAGGATCCAACCACGCATTGGAAGGACATCCTCAAGTACGAAGAAGAACTTCACGAACAACTTTTCCGCAAGCTCGATGTGCGGATTGCGGCGCTTTTTTCCGACGAGAACAAACATCTCAACGGGGTGCTTATCTTGTTGGCCGACCAATTTAAAGGCGTAATTGCCGAAATGCGTTCGGTCAAGGATGAAATCCAAAAGTTGAAAATGGAGGATATCGGGACGATTCGGCCGAAAAAGCCCGACGAGATTGCCATTAAACCGAGCTGGTTCGAGCGCTTTCGAAACGGTGCGGTCAAGCTCGGCCGCGGCGTTTCGTGGCTGTTTCGAAGTATGCGCGAACGCCTTCAAAGCTGGCGCGCGCGCAGGCGCGCTTCGGCTGCCCCGCGGATTCAAAGTCCCAAGGTTGGCTCTGGGCGTATTGCTGTTGTGGCCTGTGTAATCTTGGTTGTGGCACTGGGGCTTCAGTGGTACAGCATTTCACCAAAAACGCAGGACGGCAAGCAGCAGCAACAAATGACAAAAGTCGAGACTACGACTCCCTCGGTTACTCCCGATGACATCAGCAAGCTTGCTGAGGTAATACAGGAGTCGACGAAAGAGTTGAAGGGGAGCGTCGATAGCATCACTCAGTCGGTTGATGGCCTGAAGTCTGACATCCGCAGTCTCAACGACAGAGCCGATGCCGTGGACAAGAAGGTCAACACCCCCGTGCCGGATTCCTACTATGCAGATCTCCGCGACGCCATCGCTGGCGACAAGTAGGGTTCCATGGTCGGCAGGCGATGTGCTAAACATCGCCTGCCCTCCATATTTTTTTTGTTCGTATTCGTTATTTCCCGATTAGGGCTTTGCATAAGGCCAAAATCGGGTTTTCACGAAAGGGTATTGACAAAATGCCCTAGGTAGTGTAAGATTGAATCACAAACCCTTTGCCGCCCCTTGGCGGACTGACTAAGGGGCAGGTCTTCACAAATACACAGAGGATAAAAACAATGTGGAAGTTCGCCGCTCTCCTCGTTTGTGGCATGTCCGCTTCGGCGGCTATGGCGCAGACGCATGACCCTATTAAAGAGGGTCATGCGATACAGTCTGGCGTCGACAAGCGTGTCGACGCCAGAGTCGCCCCAAAAATCGCGGCGCTTGAGCAGCAAATAAAGGAGCTGAAAGAACAGCTCGCGGCTCAGTCGGCGCCTCAAGCCCGCTCCGCAGCCGAGCCCAAGTCGGGAGAATATGCGGTGGGGTCACAGAGGTGGAGAGAATTCACCTCCGTTTGTAGGGGTTCCTGGTCGCCACAGTTGGCGGATGAAGCAGCAAGGAAGCTCGACGGCATGACCGCCGAGGGTTTCCAAAAGCAGATGGAAACCTGCCCGAAGGTGGCAGTTGCGCCATCAGCCGCGCCAGTTGAAGGCAGACAGCAGGCATACTATCGTCCGCCTCCGGCATACGGCAAGGGCGTGCCGCCCCGTTCCGACACGTTCGATAACGTGTCGGCCGGTTCGCTCCAAGTTCGCAGCCACGGGCGAGATTATGATCTCGTCCGGGTGAACAGGGCAGCCGAGTGTCTGCCACCCCGGCAACTGGTCCGCACCAACAAGTGCTGGCCGATAGGCAACGGTGGCGTCCGTTGCGCATCCGACTGCCGGTGACACTTTGGAGGGATATCCGCTTGATGTTCCTCTGGGCTCTCTTCGGAGAGCCCTCATTCTCTGAGCTTAATTTTAAGATTGAGCCTGGGGCGTGGGGTATTGACACAATTATTAAGTTTTGGTACAAGGCTTTGGTCTGGACCTCAGCAGGGCCGGAGAAAATAAAAAAAATATATGAATACGCTTAGTAAAATTATGTCTCGCAATCTCGGTATCGCTTCTATGGCGGCAATTTTGATGATACTCCCGCTCGCCTTCGCTGCCGCTCCTGCTCATGCGGACGATTTCGGTAACTATGGCTCCATGGATTATTATCCCACTACCACCGACTATGGCTCCATGGATTACTATCCAACCAGCTATGGCTCCATGGATTATTATCCCGCCAACTACGGCTCCATGGATTATTACCCCTCTTCATACTCCTCCGATTACTTGGGCTCCTCAGGCTACATGACCAGCTCGTATCTCGGCGGCGGATATCTCATGGGCGGCGGATATCTCGGTTCTTCTTACCTTCCTTCAAATACCAACGTCAACACCAATGTCATCGACAACGGCAACTCGTGCACTGCGATCAACAGCTGCAACACGACGGTGAGCTCGCCGACGACGGTTACTACTGTCACCAACCCGGCACCCCAGCCTGTCATCTACAATAATCCGCCGGTCGTTTATAATAATCCGACCCCGGTCTGCAACACGTGCGGCTGTATCGGCTATCCGGTGTGCCCTCAGCCCATTGCTTACAACAGCACTCCGTATGTCTCGCTCTCGGCGGTGCCGTACACCGGTCTTGACCTCGGCTTTTGGGGCACGATAGCGTACTGGGGATTCCTTATCCTCTGGTGCCTCGCCGCAGCCTACCTCATCGTCGTCAAGCGCGTGCAAAATCGCATCTTCCGCGCGATGAAGAACTTTCTTTTCGGCAATGCTTCGGCGAACCTTGCTTCCCGCTCACCCTCCGTCGCAGACTCCGTCGGCGTTCGCGTCCAGCAAGGTTCGCCTTCGCAAGCCGCACTCGACATTAACGCGCTCGCCCAACAGATAGCGGCCATCCTTAACCCGTCTGCGGTGCAAGTAAGCGCACCGATTCAATCGACACAGGAGGATGTGATAGATGATTTTATTCTCTCGCAGATAAACCGCCCTAGAAGCCGAACGGCTTAAATATAAGAAGTATGCATTCCTAATGTAAGTGCCCCGTTTATAAAAAAAATCCCACTTCTGATATTCAGTTGGGGGATTTTTTTGTTTATACCCGTGCCTTTATTTCTTCATTCAACTTTGAAACGATTTCGTCTATTGAAAGCGTCCCGATTTTGCCTTTATCGCGGCTCTCGAGTGTCGCGGTTTTGTAGGCCACTTCTTGGTCGCCAATGACCAGCATATAGGGGATCTTTTGCGTTTTGGCCTCGCGTATCTTTTTGCCGAGCGTCTCGTTGCTCTCGTCGAGCTCGGCTCGGATGCCGGCCTGTTTGAATTGACTTAAAACATTTTGAGCAAAATCTTTATGCGTGCCGGCAATCGGGAGTATGCGCGCCTGCACTGGCGAGAGCCAAAGAGGGAACGCGCCCGCATACTTCTCGATAAGAAAAGCCATGATGCGTTCGATGGCGCCTATTGAAGAGCGATGCACGACAAAGGCGCGATGATCTTTGCCGTCTTCGCCCACGTAGGTGAGATTGAAGCGGTCGGGCATGCAAAAGTCATATTGAACGGTAAAGGCCGTGTCTTCTTTGCCGTTAACATTCTTCATCTGCACGTCAATCTTGGGCCCATAAAATGCGGCTTCATCCTTTGCTTCTTCAAACTTTTCGCCGCGCTTTTGCATAACCTCGCGCAACAGTCCCTCGCTCTTTTCCCACGCTGCGTCATTTTTATAATATTTTTCGGTATTGGCGCGGTCGCCGAGTGAGAGGCGGAAACGGTAGTCTGCTTCTAGCTTGAGACCAAAGACGCCGGCCATGTGTTCGATAAGATCGAGCGCATTGCTTACCTCGTCGGCCGCTTGCTCTTCGTCGGCACAGATAATATGGGCGTCCGCAAGGCAAAAGGTGCGTACCCGCTGCAGGCCCATAAGCTCGCCCGATTGCTCATAACGGTAGAGTTGCGCGAGCTCTGCGATACGCATGGGAAGTTCGCGATAGCTGTGTGGTTTGGAGAGATAAAGCTGAAAATGATGCGGACAGGTCATCGGGCGCAGCATGTACTTCTCGTCGTCTATTTCAATAGGCGCGTACATCGAATCTTTGTAGTGAGGGTAGTGACCGCTTTTTTCGTATAGTTCGAGCTTTGCCAGGTCGGGCGTATGCACATGGAGATAGCCGCGCTTGAGCTCTTCTTCTATCACAAACCGTTCGAGCTCGCGCTTGAGCGTTGCGCCCTTAGGTAAAAACATAGGCAGCCCTTTACCGACTGTCTGATCAATATAAAAAAGCTCAAGTTCGGGGCCCAGCTTCTTGTGGTCGCGCTCCTCCATGATGATTGTTTCTTATACTACCGCGGTTTATTTTTTTGGCAAAAGAAATCGCCTGACGACAGCGGGTGCTGTTTAGTCAGGCGTTGGGTCACTGCTGGTTTTTGAAAAAGTTTTCTTCGGATTCTCCACGTTCCTTGTTTATTGGGAACGGTTCGGAACTTGCTGGGGGGTTGGCGCTTCCTGTCCGCGACGACAAAGGTCGCGTGCTCGGAAAACAGGTCGGACATCTTTCGGTTCTAAACTGAGTGCCGCACCGGCACTTTTGCCAAGATCCAAAGATCATCTGATTTTCTCCCTTGAACGGTGAATAAGTCCAGTTGAAATGGTAGCTTAAAACTCATGAATTGTCAATGATTATAGGCTCTTGAGTTGTTCAGCAACCAACGACAGCTCACCGTTGCGGTTTGAAAGCCGCCCTTTCATGGCGACGCAGGACTCGGGCTTTAGGATATTTTTATATTCGGCGAAGTTTTTGGGGAAGACGACGGCCTCGATAGAGCCGTCGAAGTCGGCGAGCTTCACGAACGCCATCTGGTCGCCGCCTTTGGTGAGGATGGTGCGAATATCCTCTATCATACCGGCGATAACGGCAGTGGTGCCGGGCGGGATCTTTATTTTGACCTCGTTGAGCGTCATCGGGCGCTTCAAAAGTTTGTCGCGGAACTTATCGAGCGGATGTCCCGAAACATACAGGCCGAGCAGTTCTTTTTCCCACTTCAAGCGGTCGGCCAGCGTCGCCTCGGCGGCGGGCGAGAGAGTGACGTCGCTCACCGCATTGCCCAAACCCAAAAAGAGCGAGTCCTGCGAGTGCTCTCTGGTCGCTTCGCGGTGATACTCCAGCAGGCGCTCGATGTTGGCGAGCATGGCGCCGCGCTCGCCAAGACTGTCCAGCGCGCCGCACTCGATTAAACTCTCGAGTGCCTTCTTATTTAAATTTTGATCTTTGACGCGCCGCAAAAAGTCGGAGAGCGTTTTGAATTTGCCGCTCGCTTTGCGTTCGCTGATGATGGCATCGGCGATGCCGCGGCCGAAGTTCTTAATAGAGTAGAGGCCGAAGCGGATAGAGTCACGGTCAATGTCTCCCGCGAGCGCTGCGGCCTTTTTACTGCGCCCGGCGCCGGGCCCCAGCAATACGGTAAAGTCGCCAAAGCTTTCGTTGACATCGGGCGGCAAGACGGGGATGCCCATGCGCTTGCACTCCGCGACCATGATAGAGACCGTGTCGACATCGCCCGCCTCCGCGGTGAGCACGGCCGCCATATATTCGACGGGGAAGTTGGCCTTCAGGTATGCGGTTTGATAGGCGACTTTGCCATAGCTTGCCGCGTGGGCTTTGTTGAACCCATACGCGGCAAAGGGCTCAATCCACGCCCACACTAGCTCGGCTTTGGCGCGCGGCCATTGTGAGTGTTCGACGCAGCCCTTGATGAACTTTTCTTTCTGCGCCTCCATCTCGGCGGGGATCTTTTTGCCGACCGCCTTGCGGAACTTGTCGACGTCGCCCCAGCTGTAGCCGGCAAGGTCATGTGCCATGATGAGCAAGTCGTCCTGATATACCAAGATGCCATAGGTTTGTTTGAGGATAGGCTCCATGGCGGGGTCCATGTAGCGGATGAGCGCGGGGTTGTGCTTGCGCTCGATGTACTGCGGGATGAATTGCATCGGGCCCGGGCGAAACAGCGCTACCATCGCGTTGATGTCATGTATCGTTGTCGGCCTCAGCTCTTTGAGAAACCGCGTCATCCCCGCGCCGTTGAGCTGAAAGGTGCCCTCGGTATGGCCCACGGTGAGCATCTCGTATGTTTTTTTGTCGTCGATGGGTATGTTCTCGATATCGATATTTTTGCCGCGCGTTGTTTTGACCAGCTCGACTGCTGAGGCGAGGATGGAGAGGTTTCGGATGCCTAAAAAGTCGAACTTGGTGAGACCGACGCCATCCTCGCCGACCGAGTACATGTCGTACTGAGTGATTATTTTGCCGCCCTTAGGGTCGAGCTGGAGCGGCGCATACTCGATGAGCGGGTGCGGAGCGATGACGACGCCGGCGGCGTGCACCGAGATATGCCGCGCGCATCCTTCTATTTTTTTGCCGAGGTCGATGATCTCTTTTGCATCCTTTTCGCTTTTATATATTTTTGCCAGTTCGGGATTTTCCTCAAGAGCGCGCTCGAGCGTCATCGGGAAGCCCTGCGAGCCGAAGGGGATCTCTTTGGCTATACGGTCGCCGGTGCCGTAGGGGTGGCCCAAAGCGCGCGCGACGTCGCGGACGACGCCGCGCGCAAGCATCGTGCCGAAGGTGCCTATCTGCGCGACCTTGTCCTCGCCGTATTTTTTGCGCGCGTACCCTATCACTTCGTCGCGCCGGTCGTCGGCGAAGTCCATGTCGATGTCGGGCGCGGAGGGCCGCTCGGGGTTGAGGAACCGCTCGAACGGGATTTTGTATGCGAGCGGGTCGATGGTCGTGATATTAAGCACGTAGGTGGTCATCGAACCCGCGACCGAGCCGCGGATGGTCGAGTAGATGCCGTGCTCGTGTGCGAAGCGGATGAGATCCTCGACGACCAAAAAGTACGCCGCGTATCCTTTAAACTTAATGATGTCGAGTTCATAGTTGAGGCGCAGGAGAACGTCGGCACGGTCCTCAAACCCCCGCGCCTTCAAACCTTTCATGCACAGGTCGCGCAAATACTCGTCGGCGCCGACTCCTTTTGGCAAAGGGAACTCGGGGAAGATGAATTTTCCGATGGTGAGCTCAAGATTGCACTCGTCGGCGATGGCGAGCGTCTTTTCTAACTGCTTGGGGGTGAAGCGCTCCTCCATCTCTTTGTCGGAAGGGAAGTAGAAGTTTTCGCCGGCCGCGTCGATGTCGCCGTTGTCACCGGCCGCTCCATGCTCGATAGCCCGCATCGTCTCCCACGCGCGGCGGTCGTCGGGGCGAAGATAATAAATTTCGCTTAATGCCGCCTCGCGGGTGCCTGGATCGAGCATAATGAGCCCGTCACGGTGCTCGGCGAGCATCTCTTTGGTCACCAGCGGCTTTTCGTCCGCCTGCATGTGCGACTTGGTCACCAGCGCGAGCAGATTTTTGTACCCTTCGAGATTTTGCGCATATAAGAGGAGTCGTTTATTGCCATCGACGCTCGCGTCAAGGCCGATAATGGGCTTGAGGCCCGCCGCTTTGCACTCTTTATAAAATTCGATGGCGCCGTAGAGGTTGTCCTTGTCGGTCAAAGCGAGCGCCGTGCATCCGAACTCCTGCGCTTTCTTCACCAAGTCGGGGATTTTAGGCAGAGCGCCGAGCAGAGTGTAGTGCGAATGGACATGCAAGTGTACGAACTTCGCAGACATGGCTTGAGTATACCCCCGCGCTCCTCTCTTGAGCCAGTTCTGATAGAATGTCCTAATGCACCAGTTTCTCATTGGCGTGGATGAGGCGGGACGGGCGCCTTTGGCAGGTCCGGTTTCGGTGGGGTTTGTCCGGGTGCCGCTCAATTTTGATGTTTTAAAAGAATTCCCGGGCACTAAGGATTCAAAACAATTGACCGCAAGTGCGCGCGAGGAAATTTATGAACAGCTGCTCGGGCGCAAGAAAACGGGCGACATTGAGTTTGTCGTGAGATTTTCAGATCATTTGACAATCGACGAGCTTGGCATCACCAAAGCGGTTAAAAAAGCCATCATCAGCGGCGTGCGAGCGCTCGCGCCCGAGCCCGCGGTCGTTTCAATCAAACTCGACGGGCTTTTATACGCGCCATCTCAATATGTTCAGGAAACAATAATCAATGGCGACGAATCACAGCCTATAATTTCGCTCGCCTCGATAGCCGCCAAGGTCGAGCGCGACCGCTTGATGAAGCGCATGGCTAAAAAGTTTCCTAACTACGGCTTTGAGTCGCACAAGGGATACGGAACAAAGATGCATTATGACGCAATACGGCAATTTGGCTTGAGCGAAATCCACCGCCGCAGTTATTGCAAATGGTACGAGTCCGCGATATAGTTTGTAGCTGGTTGTTCTGTAATTCATCGCGTAAAAGGGCCACTCAAAGGAAATAGGGGAAATGCCGTGAATGAAGGGGAGAGGTTAATTACCCGCCGAAGCAAGTCCAGGCCGATCGAGCAAGAATACGACGGCAAGACGATGTCCGAGATCGTACAAGGGTATCGGCGAGAAAATCCTTCGGTATGCGGTAAGTTTTGCAAGCATCATGGCACAGGCGAGTGTCCTCATAAGGGAAGTCCGCCTACGACCGGCTATTGCAATGCTTTTCATGTGAATGCGACCACGGTTGAAGAGGTCAACCAAATGGTCATGCAGGATATGGCCGATAGCGGGTACCAAGTTAAAGCGGCATAAGATTTCGTTCAGCAAAAAATAAGAACCGGACGCTCACAGCGCCCGGTTTGTCTTTTTTAGCTCATAGCCGGCTTTAGCTGGCGTCAAATATAAGAAGATGATATAGTGCTGGCATGGTTGTACGAATGCGACATACCCGTGCGCACACGGCTAACCGCCGGTCGCACCACGCGCTCAAGGCCCACTCGCTCGTCAAGTGCGAGTGCGGGAACATGCGCGTGTCTCATCGCGCATGCCCGGCATGCGGGCGGTATAATGGGAAGGTGGTCATCGACTTCGCAGCCAAGGCGAGGGCCCGCGCCGCCCGCAAGGAGGCGAAGGTCAAGGCCGAAAAATAAGACACAGCTCTTTGGTTACGGGCGCTCAGGGAAGTTCTTCTTTAACATATGGCAAACCGGCACCTGTCACGATCGGTCGTCCTCCAGACGCTCTTCGAGTGGGACTTTCGCAGTATCACTGCTGGTGATGCGAAATTTGCACTTGAAAGAAACGCGGCCGAGTTTGCCCCCCAGGCGGGCGACTTGCCGTTTATGGAAGAGTTGCTTAAAGGGGTGGTCGCGCGCCGCTCTGACTTGGATTTGGTGATAGAAAAGGCCGCGCCCGAGTGGCCTCTTTCGCGCATAGCGCCGGTTGACCGCAATGTTTTGCGTCTCGGGTTATATGAACTATTATTCTCCGACCGGCAAAAGGTGCCGGCAAAAGTCGCTATCAACGAAGCGATAGAGCTTGCCAAAAGCTTCGGCGGCGAGAACAGCGGCCGCTTTGTCAACGGCGTCTTAGGCGCGGTCTACAAAGAGCTGGGCGAGCCCGGCAAGGACGAAGTCTCAAAAAAGAAGAAGGACGTGCCTTACGCGCAGATGCCCGTTGAGAAGCTCGGCGGCGCGGTGGTGTACGCCAGGCATCAAGGCGACATATATCTCGCGGTCGTCCACGACATTTTTGGCCATTGGACGCTAAGCAAGGGCAAGATAGGCGACAAGCCCGAGATTGCCAATGAAACCGTCGAGGAAGGCACTATCCGCGAGATAAAAGAGGAGATGAATCTTGATATCACGCTTAAGGAAAAGGTCGGTGACAACGAATATATCGCTTCGGACCCGGAGGTGGGGAAGAAGCGCAAGCAGGTGACGTATTTTTTGGCCGAGTCACCGTACGCCGAGATTACGCTGAAGCAGACCGGGGGGCTCGATGACGCAAAGTGGTTTCGTTTGCAGGACGCTTTGGAACTCAACTTCTATGACGACGTGCTGCCCATCGTGACGAAAGCACTGCAAAAAATACAGATTAAAAACCAGAAAAAATAAACAAGCATGCCAGGCAGAGATTTTCAATCGTTCGAAGAGACGCTCGGCGTTTCGTTCAATGATCTTTCGCTTTTGCGGCAGGCGTTTACCCACCGCTCCTACCTTAACGAGCACCGCGGGGAGAAGGGCGGCCACAACGAGCGGCTCGAGTTTTTGGGCGACGCCGTGCTCGAGCTCATATCGACGCACTTTTTGTATGAAAAATTCCCCGACAAACCCGAGGGCGATTTAACCGCGTATCGCGCGGCGCTGGTCAACGCGGTGACGCTTTCGGAGGTCGCTCAAAAATTGGGGATGAACGATTACCTTCTGCTTAGCCGCGGGGAGGCAAAGGACACGGGCCGTGCGCGCGGCGTTTTGCTCGCCAATGCGTTTGAGGCGGTGGTCGGCGCCATCTACCTCGACCAGGGCTATGACGCCGCGCGCGCATTCATCTCGGAACATCTCTTCCCCAAGATCGACGAGATAATAAAAAAGAAGCTGTGGCAGGACTCCAAATCGGCCTTGCAGGAAAAGGTGCAGGAGGTGGAGGGCGTTACCCCCTATTACTCGGTCCTCAAAGAGGCCGGCCCCGACCATGACAAGCGTTTTGTCGTCGGCGTATACGTCAAAGACAAGCTCATCGCCGAAGGCTCCGGCAAAGCCAAGCAGGAAGCCGAACAAGCGGCAGCCCAAGCCGCCCTTGAGAAAAACGGGTGGTAAAATAGTTTAAATGCGGCTCAAAAGCATCGAACTTGCGGGGTTTAAATCCTTTGCCAAAAAGACTCAGTTGGAGTTTGGCTCGGCTATTACCTCGGTGGTGGGGCCCAACGGCTCGGGCAAATCAAATATTGCCGAGAGCTTCCGCTTTGTGCTCGGCGAGCAGTCGATGAAGTCTATGCGCGGCAAGCGTGGCGAGGATTTGATTTGGAATGGTTCGGCCGCCTCGCCACGGGCGGGCCGCGCTTCGGTGAAGCTTGTGTTTGACAACAGCGATCGCGCATTGAACTTGGACTTTGACGAAGTGTCGCTCGAGCGCGTGGTGCACCGCAGCGGCATCAATGAATATATGCTCAACGGCTCGGTGGTGCGCCTGCGCGATATCGCCGAGCTTTTGAGCCAGGCAAATATCGGAGCAAGCGGGCACCACATCATCTCGCAGGGCGAGGCCGACCGCGTTTTGACCGCGACGCTCATCGAGCGCCGCGAGATGATAGAAGACGCGCTCGGACTGACCGCCTATTTGTATAAAAGAGAAGAGGCCGAGCGAAAGCTCGAGAAGACGGGGGAGAATATGCGCGAGGTCGAGGTCTCTCGCCGTGAGCTTACTCCCCATCTAAAATTCTTGCAGGCGCAGGTCAAAAAGATAGAGGAGTCGCACGCTCTGCGCGATGACGTGGCCCAAAAATACGCCGAATATTTAAAACGCGAGAGCGTGTATCTGCGCATCACGGCCGCATTGCTCGTCGATGAGCGCGACGAGCCCGCACGCCTCCATCAAGAACTCGAGCACAAAATAAAGCACTTGCGCGACGAGCTTGCCAAAACGCACGGCAAGGACGCCGGCACGCAGGAGCTTATGCGGCTTGAGGAAGAGGGCCGCAACCTGCGCATGCGGCGCGATGAGATATCGCGCGAATTGGGCCGTATCGAAGGCGAGCTGAGGGCGCTTGAGCGCTTGAGCGGCGCGGTTGAGGAAAGCATCCCTGCGGAAGAGGCGCGCACGTTTGCCGAACGAGTATTAAGTGAACTGGAGCAGACTCTTGCCTTGAGCGAAATAGAGCGGCTCAAAACCAAGCTGAACGCGCTCGTGATTTTGGCGAAGGAGTTCATGCGCCGGATCCAGAGCCGCCCGGAAGATAGGGCTGAAAATAACAAAGGCGCTCTAGCCGCCAAAAAATCCGCGCTTGAAAAAGAAATGCACGAACTTGGGGCACAGGAAGAGCGCGTGCGCAAAGCTACCGAAGCTCTGCGCCGTAGCATCGAGAGCGAGAAGGACGCCTCGCGCGACGCCGAGCGCGAGTTGTTTGCCGCAATGAGCCGGCGCAGCGAACTTGAGGCGGTGCTCGCGTCGCTGAAGGGCCGCGAGGAGCTTCTGAGCCGCGAGGAGGAGAACTTTAAGCGCGAACTCGGTGAGGCAAGCGCGCTCGCCGGCGCGGCAATAGACTATGACTCGCCTGTCGTTCGCAACAACAGCGGGGAAGCGGTGTCTGATGCGGACATCGCCGACGAAGACCGCCAAGTGCAGGAAGAGCGCCGCCGCAAATTGCAGCGGCTTATCATCAAGCTCGAGGAGGTAGGCACCGGCAATCACACCGAGGTGCTCAAAGAGTTTAAAGAAACGAGCGAGCGCGACCAGTTTCTGAGCTGCGAGCTTGCCGACCTCAACGACTCGGCCGAGCAGTTGCGCGCGCTTATAGCCGAACTCACCAAGACGCTCGAACTGCGCTTTGTCGACGGGATAGGCAAAATAAACGGCGAGTTCGACAAATTCTTCAAGCTTATGTTCGGTGGCGGCTCGGCAATGCTGCAGACCGTCAAAGAAAAAAAACTGCGTTCCTCCTACTCCAAGGTTTCGGCGGACGCAGCGGAGCTCAAAGATGAAGAAGCGGATGAAGAAGATATCGAAGTTGAAGAAGGCGTCGATATCACTATCTCGCTCCCGCACAAGCGTGTTAAAGGGCTCCACATGCTCTCGGGCGGCGAGCGTGCGCTCACCTCAATAGCGCTCATCTTCGCGATGTCGCAGGTCAACCCGCCGCCGTTTCTTATTCTTGACGAGACCGACGCGGCGCTCGACGAAGCCAACTCGCGCCGCTACGGCGACATGGTTGAGACGCTCGCACAGCACAGCCAGCTTATTGTTATCACGCACAACCGCGAGACGATGAGCCGCGCGGGCATCCTCTACGGCGTCACGATGGGCCAAGACGGCGTCTCAAAACTGTTATCAGTCAAATTTGACGAGGCGCTGGCAGTCGCGAAGTAAAATAAAAAATGATTTAATGGGTGAGGTTCATTGTAGGTGCGTATCCACTCGATAGGAGGGCTTGGTGGATAAGGACGAACGGGAAGAAAGGATAGACGAACGCGAGCTTCGCAATCGTGTTTTGAGAGATGAGGGAGACCCGCCCCCTGATGTGCGGGAAGCTAAGGACGACTAGTGTGCCAGTTCAAAATCCAATTGGCGCGTCGCTAAATCGGCGGCAACCAACTTTACGTGCAGGGAATCCCCCAGCGCGTACTTTTTTTTGCTGCGCTGGCCTATCAGCGCGTATTCTTTTTGCGAATAGTTGTAAAAATCATCGCCCAAACTGCGCACGCGCACCAAACCCTCGGCGGCGCTCTCTTTGTCCTCGACATACAAGCCCCAGTCGGTGACGCCGCTTATCGTGGCGTCGAACGTCTGGCCCACTTTGCCGAGCATATACTCGACCTGTTTGTAGCGGATGGACTCGCGCTCGGCGTCGACCGCCTTTGCCTCCTGCTCGCTCGCAGTCAGGCACATCTTCTCGAGGTGCGTATATTCGCTGCGCGTGATTGGCTTGCCGTTTAAGTGGCTCTCTAATATCCGGTGCGCGAGCATGTCGGGGTAGCGGCGTATGGGTGAGGTGAACTGCGTGTAATATTTGAATGACAGGCCGAAGTGCCCGATATTTTTGGTCGAGTAAATGGCCTTGGCCATGCTTCTGAGCGTTGCCGTGCGGATAAGATGCTCCTCGGGCTTACCGGCGATCTCCCTGAGCAGTTTTTGGATGTCCTTGGCGCTGGGCTTCTTTTTTTTGCCTGCCCGGCCAGGGTGGGCAAAGTCGTAGCCGACCGCGCGGACAAAGGTTGCAAGCTCCTCGATGCGGTCTGCTTTGGGCTCATCGTGGATGCGATACAGGAATATATAATTTTTTTCGGGCACGTTCTCGGCGAGCTTTGAGACAAACTCCGACACCTCGCGGTTGCACAGCAGCATGAACTCCTCGATAAGGAGGTTGGTCTCTATGCGCTCCTTGCGCACCACTTTGAGCGGTTTGCCCTGTTCGTCCAAAATAAACCGCACCTCATTGTCGCCGAAGTCTATCGCGCCGTCGCGTTCGCGCCGTGAGCGTAATACGCGAGCAAGTGAACGCAATATAAGAAGTTCGCGCACGTATTCTCCCTTCTCTTTGTTTAAAATTTCTTGCGCTTCTTCGTAAGTAAAGCGTTTGTTGGAGCGGATGATGGATTTCTCGAACTTGCGCGAAAGCACCTCGCCTTTGGCGTTCATCCGGAAGACGGCCGAGAAAGCGAGCCGGTCTTCGCCGGCTTTAAGCGAGCAGACGTTGCCGCTCAGTTCATGCGGGAGCATCGGGATGGTCGCATCGACGAGGTAGACGCTCGTGCCGCGTTTTTTTGCCTCATCGTCTATCGCGGTGCCGGGTACGCAAAAGTAGGTGGCGTCGGCGATATGCACGCCTATTTCTATTTCCCCGTTGGGGAGCTCGAGCACCGACAGCGCGTCGTCGAAGTCTTTGGCGTCGACGGGGTCGATGGTGAAGGTCACCGCGTCGCGAAAGTCCGCGCGATGAGGAGCCTCTTTGGCGATGGTTGCCGCGTGATTCTTCTCTATCTCGCGCGCTTCATTGAGCACGGCCTCGGAGAACTCGACGCGAAACCCGTGCTCAAGCACGATGGCGTTCATCTCCACCCGATGCTCGCCCGCGCGGCCGAGGTGTTCAATAATCGTGCCTGTGGGGTCTTCGGTGCCGGTAAACGAAAGTAAACGGACGAGCACTTTCTCTCCTTCTGCATAGCGGCTCTCGGCGGAGAGACGGATGGGCCGGTAAAATTTAACATCGTCGGGAATCGCAACAAGCTTGCCCTGAGCCTGTCGAAGGGTCGCGACAAATTCTTCTTTGGCGCGCTCGAGCACTTTGGCGACTTTGCCTTTTGGTCTTGGGAATAAACTGGTTAATGCAACTTCGACCGTATCGCCGTTTAAAGCGCCGCACAGGTGCTCTTTTTGTATCTCAATATCTTCTTTCTCTGGCTCCTCGGGCCACGGCAAAAAAGCCCGTCCGCTGCGGGTGATTTGTATGACGCCGGAGATATGTTTCTTGGGAGCATCGCCGTTTGGGCCTGCTTCTTTGCGGTTGCTTCTGCGAGACATTATTAAAAACAGTATACCACGAATCCTTTAAAATAAAAAGGCTTATTGACCTTAGCGTGTCTATTTGATAGAGTGTTGCCCACATATGCTTACTATCCGCCTCACCCGCGTTGGCCGCAAGAACGACCCTTCTTTTAGGGTTATTGTCATTGATTCAAAGCGCAAGGTTAAGGCCGGCAACTATCTCGAGATGCTCGGCTCCTATGACCCCCGGGCCGACCGCGTCGAGTTCAAGGCCGAGCGCATTAAACACTGGATGAGCCAGGGCGCGCAGGTGAGCGACACCGTACACAATTTGCTTGTGTCAAACAAAATAATCGACGCCAAAAAGATAAATATTTTACCGAAGTTCAAAGCGGCACCTGCGACGGATGAAGCCCCTGTGAGTAACGACGTTGTGGAAGAGGTCCCGAAAGAATAAAATTACCGTTGGGTTGCTTACTCAATTAAATATACAGCGATGGCAGAGAAAGATCAGGATTTTTTGGAGTTTGTGGTCAAAGGGTTGGTCGAGCATCCGGAGGACGTCAAGATAGGTCGCACAGTCGACGAGATGGGCGTTTTGCTTACGCTCGACCTCAATGCCGACGATATGGGCAAGGTCATCGGCCGCTCGGGCAATACCGCCAAGGCTATCCGCACCCTGCTTCGCGTCGTGGGGATGAAGCACAATGCCCGCGTGAATCTCAAAATAAACGAGCCGGCAGGTTCGACCCGCGGCATGGGTAGTGCCGAGCAGGGCTGGGACGGCAGCCACGAAGCGCCCGCGACTCCGGCGATGAAGTCGGTCGACGAGGCAATGGAAGACCTCTCGAAGTTCTAGTTTCTTTTTAAAAACTGACAGAAAATAAAATCCGCGCTACAGTAGTGGTGCGGATTTTTTGTATGAAAAAAGTACTGGATATGTCAGATGAAGAGATTCTAAAAGAGGCTCATCAACTGCGGGTGGCTTTTGGACTTAAGCGGACCATCCGCTATGCCTCAAAGCGGGACCTGGCTGCCCACAATGAGTCGGTCGCCGAGCACGTGTTCGGCCTCATATTTCTTGCTCAATATTTTCTGCTCCATGAGCCCATTGGCCCGACGCTCGACGCAGGGAAGTTGTCCCGCATACTCCTTTTTCATGATTTTGGAGAGATAAAATACGGCGACGCCGTAACCTACCATAAGACAAAAGAACATGAAGAAAGGGAGAAAGAAGCCGCAAAAGAAATTTTTGCTTTACTCCCGCCGTCTTTGCAAAGAGTCGGTTTTGACGCGTGGCATGAATATGAAGAACACCTGAGCCCCGAAGCGCTATTCGCAAATGCGCTTGATAAAATTGAACCGCTCTTTGAGTTGCTCGACCCGGTTAATGAGCAATCGATAAAGCGCCTTAAAGTTACTCTTGAGATGCATCTAGGGAATAAAGTTAAAGCGGCAAAAAATTACCCCATAATGATGCGGTTTGTAGATGTGCTCACCAAAGACATGGTCGAGCGTAGCGTTTTTTACGAAGCGTAGTACTGTAGGCGCATGAAATTTCATGTAATAACCCTTTTTCCTGAGGTTATCGACTCCTATGTCACGGCGTCGATTTTGGGGCGTGCACAAAAAGATAAACTGCTAGCAGTGAAGATCTACCAACTGCGGGATTTTGTTAGCAACAAATGGGGCAAGGCTGACGAGCGGCCTTATGGCGGCGGCCCGGGGATGGTGTTGCAGGCCGAGCCGGTCATCAAAGCGGTTGAGAAGATTCGAAAAGGGAAGAAGATGAAAGTGTTGATAACTTCGCCCAATGGCAAGCCGCTGACCAACGCCTATGCCAAAAAACTCGCCAAAGAAAAAGACGTTATTATTATTTGCGGCCGGTATGAGGGCATCGACGCCCGCGCCAAAAAAATTTTAAAGGCCGAGGAGGTGTCAATCGGCCCCTATATCTTGACTGGCGGCGAAGTGCCCGCGCTCGCCATCATCGACGCCACCGCGCGGCAAATTAAGGGAGTGCTCGGCAAATTTGAGTCGCTTGAAGAGTCGCGCGTGGTCAGTCATGAAGTCTACACCCGCCCCGAGGTTCTCAAACACAAAGGCAAGTCATATAAGGTCCCCAAAATCCTCCTCTCCGGTCACCGGGCAAAAATAGACCAGTGGAAATTAAGGAAAGGCCATAAAAGCAGGGGATAATTGCCTATTTGACAGCCAAACCCTGTTTGCTATACTAGAGAGCGAAACCAGGGCAGGGTAACGACTGAGTATCGAGAGCGGGGTTTCGATACAAATCAATAGAGGTGGGAGGATAAAACCACACGCTTGAGGAATCGAGCAGGGGAGCTTTATATGCGCCCCGACTTTTCGTGTTTTGACACTGTGCATAACAGTCTTGATTCTTTTTAAAAAGTAGAAGTTCGAATTACTAAGGCCCCTAGTATAAAACTCTATGCGCGAACAAAAGTACTTCAGCCGCTATCGCAAGCCCCGTGTCGAAACTCCCAATCTCGTCGCCGCGCAGGTAGACTCCTTTAAGGGGCTGCTTGAAGGCGGCGTGCGTGAGATATTTAAGGAGTTCACGCCCATCAAGGACTACTCGGGCACAAAGTTCGACCTTGAGTTCGTCAAAATAGAGATGGGCGAGCCGAAATATGATGAGCACTACGCCAAGGCGCAAAAGATGTCGCTCGACATTCCGCTTCGCGCCATAGTGAAGCTCAAGAACAAAACGCTCGGCACCGAGAAGGAACAGGAAATATTTTTAGCCGACTTCCCGGTGATGACCGATCACGGCACGTTTATTATCAATGGCGTTGAGCGCGTCATCGTCCCTCAGCTCGCGCGCTCCTATGGCGTATTTTTTACTTCGGACGAGATTAAGGGCAAGGTGCACTTTGGCGCCAAGATAATCCCACAGCGGGGTGCATGGATAGAGATAGAAGCGGATCAGAACGGCGAGCTTCAGGTTCGCATCGACCGCAAGCGCAAGTTCCCGGCAACCTCGCTTTTGCGCATCATGGGAGCGCCTTTTGACAGCGACCTCAAATCGCTCTTTGCCAACAACCCCCACGGCAAGCGCTGGGTGGAAGCGGCGCTCGAGAAGGATCCGGCCAAAAGCCTCGACGAGGCGTATATCGAGATACACAAGCGCCTGCGCGATGGCGATTTGGCCACCGCGCAAAACGCGCGCGAGTACATCAACTCCATCTTCGGCGAAGAGCGCTACGATCTTTCGCGCGTGGGGCGCTTTCGATTTAATCAGCGTTTCAATAAGTCGCTTGACGAGCATGAGCTTGTCCGCAAAACGCTTTCGCTCGACGACCTCGTCGTGGTGCTCAACCATGTGCTCGAGCTCGAGAACGACCCCGATGCGATGGAGGACAATATCGACCACCTCGGAAGCCGCCGCGTCCGCTATGTCGGCGAGATGCTGCAGCAGCGCCTGCGCGTGGGGCTGACCCACATGAAGCGCAATATACAGGACCGCATGTCGACCATCGACACCGACGCGTCTTTGCCGATGCAGTTCGTCAACCCGCGGCCTCTGCAGGCGCGCATCAAGGAATTTTTTACTACCAACCAGCTGTCGCAGTTTATGCAGCAGACCAACGCGATGGAGGAGCTCGAGCACTTGCGCACTCTGAGCGCATTAGGCCCCGGTGGTCTAACGCGAGAACGGGCCGGTTTTGAGGTGCGCGACGTCCACCCGAGCCACTATGGCCGCCTGTGCCCCATCCACACTCCCGAAGGCCCCAACATCGGCCTTATTCTTCGTCTCGCGACCTTCGCGCGACTCAACGCGTTCGGCATGATAGAGACGCCGTACGCCAAAGTAGAGAAGGGCGTCGTCACCAAAGAAATTGTGTATCTCAACGCCGCCGAAGAGGAGAAGCAGATCATCGCGCACGGCGCGACCAAGACCGCCGACGACGGCAAGATAACCGAAGAGATGGTCGAGGCGCGCCTCAACGGCAGCCCGGCACGCGTTCAGCGCCACGAAGTCCATTATATGGATGTTTCGCCCGAGCAGCCGTTCTCTATCGCGACTTCGATGATTCCCTTCCTCGAGCACGACGATGCGAACCGGGCGCTCATGGGTAGTAACATGCAGAAGCAGGCCACGCCCAACATTCTGCCCGAGGCGCCGCTGGTGGCGACCGGCATGGAGGAGCGCGCCGCCAAGGACACGGGACGCCTGCATTATGCAAAAGAAGCAGGAGTAGTCACGCGCGCCGACGGGCGAGTTATATCTGTTAAAAATGAAAAAGGGAAGGAGGCCGAATACAGCTTGGTCAATTTTGTGCGCACCAACGGCTTCACCGCGTTTCATCAGCGCCCGTCGGTGACGGTCGGGCAGAAGGTTAAAAAGGGAGACTTGCTTGCTGACACGTCGTCATCCGACCAGGGCCAGCTCGCACTTGGCCAAAACTGCCTCGTTGCCTTCATGACCTGGTCGGGCGCCAACTACGAGGACGCCATCATCATCTCGGAGCGCCTCGTCAAAAATTCTAAATTCTCGTCTATTCATATCGAAGAGTTCGTGTGCAACGTGCGCGACACCAAGCTCGGCCCCGAAGAGACCACGCACGACATACCGAACGTTTCTGAAACAAAATTGCGCAACCTCGACGAGGACGGGATTGTCCGCGTCGGCTCCGAGGTGCGGCCCGGCGATATCCTGGTCGGCAAAATCACTCCGAAGGGGGAAACACAGTTGACTCCTGAAGAGCGATTGCTCCGCAGTATTTTCGGCGATAAGGCGCGCGATGTGAAGGACTCATCCTTGCGCATGGAGAACGGCAAGCGTGGCCGCATAATCGGCGTCAAAGTTTTCTCGCGTGAGCAGGGCCACCAGCTCGAAAGCGGCATCATCAAGCGCATACATGTAGAGGTGGCGCAGCTGCGCGCGGTGTCGGTGGGCGACAAGCTTGCCGGCCGCCACGGCAACAAAGGCGTCATCTCGCGAATACTCCCCGAGGAGGATATGCCCTACATGGCCGACGGCCGCCCAGTTGACGTGCTCCTCACCCCGCTCGGCGTCCCGTCGCGCATGAATCTCGGACAAATTTTGGAGTTGCACCTCGGTCTTGCCGCTAACTCGCTCAACTATCAAGCCGTGTGCCCGCCCTTTGCCGGCGCGACCGAGGCCGAAATTCGCGAAGAGCTGAAGAAGGCCGGTTTTCAAGAGAGCGGCAAAATGAAGCTGTACGACGGCCGCACCGGCGAGGCGTTCGAGCAGGACATCGCGGTCGGCTACATGTACATCCTCAAGCTCCACCACATGGTCGAGGACAAAATCCACATGCGCTCTATCGGCCCGTACTCGCTCATTACCCAGCAGCCGCTCGGCGGCAAGGCGCAGGGCGGCGGCCAGCGCTTCGGCGAGATGGAAGTGTGGGCGCTCTTAGGCTATGGCGCGGCATACACCCTGCGCGAAATGCTCACGATAAAGTCGGACGACATCATGGGCCGCTCCGCCGCTTTTGACGCGATTGTCCGCGGCGAGCGCATCAATCATCACTACGCGCCGGCGTCGTTTAACGTGCTCCTCCACACTCTGCGCGGCTTGGCGCTTGATGTAGAGCTCATGCGCGCAGGGAGCGCGGTGCACAATGTACGCAAGACGCCGGGCGCCGAGGCGTCCGACTTTGATGCGGTGCGCATCCGTCCGGCATCGCCCGAGAAGATACTCGAGTGGAGCCACGGCGAGGTCACCAAGCCCGAAACAATCAACTACCGCACCCAGCGGCCCGAAAAGAACTCTCTCTTTGACGAAAAAATCTTCGGGCCCGAAAAAGACTATGAATGTTACTGCGGCAAATACCGCGGCATCCGCTACAAGGGCATCATCTGCGAAAAATGCGGCGTTGAAATAACCCGCGCCATCGTGCGCCGCGAGCGCATGGGCCATGTCGACTTGGCAGTGCCGGTCGCGCACGTGTGGTTCTTGCGCGCGATACCCAGCCGTCTCTCGACTGTGCTCGGCATCGGCGCCGGCGATCTTGAAAAGGTCGTCTACTTCGCGGGCTACATCGTCACAACCGTCCACAAGGCGGAAAAAGAGCGCATCACCGCCGAACTCGAAGCCGAGTACAAGCAGAAGATGAAGAATCTGCAAGACGACAAGAGCAAGGACAAGATGAAGGATCTCTTTTTGGAGGCCAAGCGCGACATCGAGAGCATCTATGTCGGTTCGGTCCTCGACGAGCCTCGCTACCACCGCTATGCCATCAAATACGGCGCGATGTTCGAAGCGGGCATCGGCGCCGAGGCGCTCTACGACCTCTGCAAAGGCCTCAATCTCAAAGAAATGATAGCCGCAACCGAGCAATCGCTGGTGAAGTGCGGCGCCGCGGAGCGCGAAAAACTTTCGCGCCGCCTTTCGACCCTGCGCGGCATGCTGCGCGCCAATGTGCGTCCCGAGTGGATGTTCCTCACGCGCATACCGGTCATCCCGCCGGGCTTGCGCCCCATGGTCGCGCTCGACGGCGGCCGCCACGCGACTTCGGATGTCAACGACCTTTATCGCCGCGTTATCAACCGTAACAACCGTCTCAAGAAGTTGCTCGAAATTCACGCGCCGGATGTTATCTTGCGCAACGAGAAGCGCATCTTGCAGGAAGCGATAGATGCTTTAATTGACAACAGCATCCGCCACGGCGGCGCGGCATACTCTGCCACGACCCAAGCGCGCACGCGCCCGCTCAAATCGCTCTCGGACAACCTCAAAGGCAAACACGGCCTCTTCCGCCAGAACTTGCTCGGCAAGCGCGTCGACTACTCGGGCCGCTCGGTCATCGTGGTCGGCCCCGAGCTTCGTCTCAACCAGTGCGGCTTGCCCAAGCACATGGCTTTGGAATTGTTCCGCCCGTTTGTTATTGGCAAACTGCTTGAGAAAGAGCTGGCCTACAATATCCGCGGCGCCGGCCGCCTCATCGACGAGGGAGTGCCGGAGGTTTGGGCCATTCTTGAAGACGTCATCAAAGACAAATATGTATTGTTGAATCGCGCGCCTACGCTCCACCGTCTCGGCATACAAGCGTTCCAGCCGGTCTTAATCGAAGGCAACGCCATCCAGCTCCATCCGCTTGTGTGTCCGGCCTTTAACGCCGACTTCGACGGCGATCAGATGGCCGTGCATGTGCCGCTCTCGCCCGAGGCGCAGGCCGAAGCACGCGAGATTATGGCCGCAACGCGCAACATACTTAAGCCCGGCAACGGCGAACCGGTCGTAGCCTCAAAACTCCTCGACATCTTGCTCGGCTCCTATTGGATGACCAAGGAAGTCGCCGGCGCCAAAGGTGAAGGTCTCGTGTTTCCCAACCCCAACTCGGCAATTCTTGCCTACGACTACGGCCACGTGGGTTTCCAGGCGAAGATAAAGGTCGTCCCGTCCGAAAAAGAGAAGTACGCGCAGTTCGGCGGGCAGCTCTTCGAAACAACGGTCGGGCGCTTGCTCTTTAACACCGTCTTCCCGAGCGATTATCCGTATATCAACTACGCGATAGAAAAAAAGAGCCTCGCCAAGCTCATCGACAACCTCATCGCACGCTACGGCCTTGAGAAGATCCCCGAGATACTCGACCGCATCAAGAACTTCGGCTTCCGCTATGTAACGCAGTCAGGCATCACGTGGTCGCTCGACGATATCCGCGTGCCCAAAGAGAAAGAGGCTATCGTCGATGCTGCACAAGTGAAGTCGGATGAAGCAATGGAGCACTGGCGCAGCGGCCTCCTCTCGGAAGAGGAGCGCTATCGCATGAACATCGAGATATGGCACGCCGCAAAATCAGAAGTTGAAAAATTGATGGCCGCTACTTTGCCCAAGAACGGCCCGGTCTCCGACATGGTGACCTCGGGCGCGCGCGGCTCAATAGCGCAGGTGACCCAAATGGCCGGCATGAAGGGCCTCATCGCATCGCCGACCGGCGAGGCAATCGAGTTCCCGATAACCAAGTCGATGAAAGAGGGACTCTCGCCGATAGAGTACTTCATCACCACTCACGGCTCGCGCAAAGGTCTCTCGGACACGGCGCTCAACACCGCCAAAGCGGGCTACCTCACGCGCCGGCTCTTCGATGTCGCGCAAGACGTTGTGGTTACCGAAGAAGAGTGCGGCACCAAAGAAGGGCTCACCGTGCGCCGCGAGTCGGCGTCGGGCATCGGCACCTTCCTGGCGCAAAACATCGAAGGCCGCTATCTGGCCGCCGACGTGATTGGAAACGGCCCCGACGGTTCTGTCGGGGCAGGCAAAGTCGAATATAAAAAGGGAACTCTGCTCACCGTTGCCGACGCGAAGCGCATCGAGGAGCTCAATGTGCCATCGGTGTATGTGCGCTCGCCGGTAGGCTGCAAGTCGGGCCGCGGCATCTGCGCGCACTGCTATGGCGCTGACCTTGGCACCATGAAGCCGGTGAGCTTAGGCGAGGCGGTCGGCACCGTCGCGGCACAGGCCATCGGCGAGCCGGGCACCCAGCTCACGATGCGCACCTTCCATGCGGGCGGGGCGGCATCGGTTGCAGGCGACATCACCCAAGGCTTGCCGCGCGTTGAAGAGATCTTCGAACGCCGCATGCCGCACAATCCCGCGGTTGTGGCATCGGTCTCCGGCGAAGTCATTGAGATTAAAGACGACGGCAAAGAAAAGACCATCGTCGTGGCGCCCGACCTCGAGCACCGCGGCAAAGGCAAAAAAGACAAAGACACCATCGAATACACGCTCCCGATGCGCCGCGTGCCGCTTGTGAAGCCAGGCCAGCGCATAGAGAAGGGCCAATTGCTCACCGACGGCTCCGCAGACCTCTCCGAGCTTTTCAAATACGCGGGCAAGGAGCGCGCGCAGGAGTATATCATCGGCGAGGTGGTGAAGATTTATGAGTTGCAGGGCGCCAATATCTCGACCAAGCACCTCGAGGTCATCATCCGCCAGATGTTCAGCCGCGTGCGCGTCAAAGAGTCGGGCGGAACAGAGTTCTCTCCGGCAGATGTTGTGGCAGAGGCGGATCTCGCCAAGATTAACGAGGCTGTCGTCGCCAATGGTGGCGAGGCCGCGAAGTCAGAGCCGCTCATCATGGGCATTCTCGACGTCTCGCTCTCGCGGGCATCGTTCCTCTCGGCCGCATCCTTCCAAAACACGACCCGCATGCTCATCCGCGCGTCGGTCTACGGCAGTATCGACCATCTCGAGGGCCTCAAAGAGAACGTGATTATCGGTCGGCTCATTCCCGCAGGCACGGGCTTCCCCGGCTCTCCCAAACAAAAACTGGTGCAAAAATACGCACCGGTGTCTCCGCAAACGGTAGAAGGCGACAAAGAATTGGTGAGATAGAAATTATTATGAAAAAGACGCCGTCCGGACTACCCGGGCGGCGTTTTGACATTATGACGCTTGGTCTATTTGTTGCGTACAAATACGAAAGGTGTATGTCCGGGGAATTCATTCGAGTCATAACTTATTTCCCGAAATTCAATTTCCCGCGATTCTTCTTTTGATTTGCGGAGCTGAAAGAGGTACTTAGGGTAACCGTGGTTGAGACGGAACAATTCGGAGCCAATCAGCACATAATTCAGCCACGGCTCCCAATTGTGTTGTAAACAGAGCTGAAGAGCCACTTCTGGCGGGCAAAGGGACAATCCAAATTCTTGAGCCCGGATGCAGATGGACGCATAGGAGCTATATGGATTGCATAAATCGAGCCCTCGCACGGTCACCACAATTAGCTCCAATTCTTGCGAAGAGGAAGCGACAGCAAAGGGTTCCTTTTCAGCAAGATATTCGAGGAGGATTTGCGTATGCGACCCCTTTTTGACTTGGAAAGTTCCTTGAGCTTCCCACGCCAACGCAGCTAAGCCCGAGTGAGTCCCGATGGTTACTTTTCGCCACGTTTGCCACTCCCGGACGGTCACCAATCTCGCTCCCATAATCAGGTCGGCAAACTGGTTAATCAATCGAGAACCGCCGTCGGTTCCTATGTGATAGATATCTTCGTCGGTGCCGTCTCGTTGTCGGACAGCCAGATCTAGGGTTTGCCAAAATGCAGCGGCGAAACCTGCTCCGCTCACGATAGAGGAAGTTCTCTTCTTTGACATTTTCAATGCTCCTGCTATTGGATTTGCCTCTCACGCTGTAGAGATTACAGCGCCCCAGACGAACTCCGGCTTTGTTTTAACATTTACTTTTCACTAATGTCAAGTACAAGCGAAAGGACCAAAAAGAGTAGACTATAAGTCTATGGACTCCCAAGTTCAGGAAATTAAGAATAAGCTCAGCATCAATGATGTGGTGGGGCAGTACGTACAACTCCAGCGCGCGGGGAGGAATTTTCGCGCCAAGTGCCCCTTCCACAAAGAGCGCACGCCATCGTTCATGGTAAGCCCCGAGAGGGGCACCTACATGTGTTTTGGATGCGGCGAAAAGGGCGATATTTTTTCTTTTGTCCAAAAAATGGACGGTGTTGACTTCCCGACCGCTTTAAAGCAGCTTGCCGAAAAAGCGGGCGTGAAGTTGAAAAAGAACTTCGCTCCGGCACCCGAGCACAAAGAGCATGACGAAAGATTGAAAGATGTGCTTGAGGCCGCCACGGTTTTTTTTGAGTCCAAGTTGGCAGGGCGCAAAGATGTCGCCGACTATATCCGCGCGCGCGGCGTGCATGATGATACTACTAAGACGTGGCGTCTCGGTTATGCGCCGGCAAGCTGGCGCGAATTGACGGAACATTTGGCGTCACTCGAATTTAAAAAGGACGAGATAGTTGATGCTGGGCTGGCAATTGATCCCGCGAGGTCGAACCTCGCGGATAGAGGTTCAACCCCGGGGAATATCTACGACCGGTTTCGCGGGCGCATCATGTTCCCGCTGTTTGACATGAACGGCAAGGTCATCGCGTTCTCAGGCAGATTTTTTGAAGATATGCCTGGCGATGCGCGCAAAACTGATGCCGAGCCGCGGGCTGAACCCGCAAAATACGTCAACAGCCCCGAGACCGCGCTGTTTAAAAAATCGCGCATGCTCTATGGGCTCCACATCGCCAAAAATTTTATCCGCAAGGCTGACTGCATCCTGCTCGTCGAGGGGCAGTTCGACGTCGTGATGTCTCACCAATCGGGTTTGCCATTTACGGTCGCGATTTCCGGCACGGCGCTCACCGACGAGCATCTCTCGCTCCTCGGCAGGCTTAGCAAGCGTTTGGTGCTGGCGCTCGATGCCGACTCGGCGGGAATACGCGCAGGGCTCAAAAGCACGCTGATGGCATACTCGCACGGCTTTGATGTCAAAGTGCCAGCCCTCCCCGAGGGCAAGGATCCGGCCGATGTCGCCAAAGAGAACCCCGAGCTTCTTAAGGCCGCGGTGCGGACCTCTAAAACGGCGATAGAGTTCTTTTTGGATGTACTGCGCCCGCAGGCCAAAGACGAACGCGCATATAAAAAATTGGCCGAGTCCCGGGTGCTCCCACTTATTGCCGCGCTCCAGAGCGCGATAGAGCAGGAGCATTTTGTCCGCATTACTGCTTCGCGGCTAGAGGTGTCTGAGGCGGCGGTCCGCGCAGAAGTAGCAAAAAAACCCGCGCTGCATATTGAAGAAACAGAACCCGCTCCCTTGCAAACGGCGGAGCGCACCAATCTCGAAAAAGCCGCCGGCATGCTCATCTTTTATTTTCCACATGACGCGGAATTGCAAAAGAAGCTCTCCGGTTTGCTCGGCGAAGAGCGGTACGCCTCCATACAAAAACAATTGGAGCCCGAGGCCGAGGCGCTGCGCTTCCTATTTGAGTCATTAGGGGAAGAAACGGCAGCCGCTAAACAATCATTATTCGATACGATAGAGCGCTCCCAGCTTGAAGAAGAAATGAACCTCGTCCAGCATCAACTGCATGAAACAGGGAGCGACCAGAAGAGTCTGCTCCATAAGCTTTCTTTCCTCAAGCGTCGCCAGCAGGAACTGCGCAAATAGCTTCCCTCTGCGGGGCTTGTGTGATATAATGGTGAAAATGGCGAAAAAGAAGGCGGCAGGCAAAAAATCGCGGAAGGGCAAAACCGCGAGCGCTAAGGCGCGCAAATTTAGACTTAGCGCCGCGAAGCGGCGCTCCCTGGCCGCGTCCCGCATCCGCGGGCAGGCAAAGCTTGCGTCTAAGTCCCGACGCAAGGTCGGGACCACCAAAGCGTCGGGGAAAATAGTCTCGCCCCTGAGCCCCAAGCTCCTCAAAAAAGCGCAGGAGCAGGACAAGAAGGCCGAGGCGCTGATGGCCAGCGGCCGCCAGCGCGGCTTCGTCACCTATGACGAGATACTCAAGAGCTTCCCGACGATAGAGAGCGACGTGGTCTTTCTTGAAGAGCTGTATGAAAAGTTCGCGACCGCCGGCATCGACGTGCTCGAAGGCGGCGGCATGCTCGAAATAAATGAAGCGGTAGCCGAGAAGGGTTACTCCCGCTCGGACTCGCAGTACGACTCGATACAAATGTACCTGCGTGAGATAGGCAAGTACCCGCTCCTCAACGCGCAGTCCGAGCGCGATCTCGCCAAGCGCATCACCGAGGGCGACAGCGAGGCGAGGAACCTCTTGGCGCGCGCCAATCTGCGCCTCGTCGTGTCTATTGCCAAAAAATATGTCGGTCGCTCGCCCGACCTCACCTTGCTTGACCTCATACAGGAAGGCAACCTCGGCCTCTTTAAGGCGGTCGATAAGTTTGACTACACCAAAGGCTACAAGTTTTCTACCTATGCGACGTGGTGGATCCGCCAGGCCATTACGCGCGCTTTGGCGGACCAAAGCCGCACCATCCGCATCCCCGTACACATGGTCGAGACCATTGCCAAGTACAAGCAGGTCTCGCGGCGTCTCAGCCAGGATCTCGGCCGCGACCCTCTGGCCGAGGAGATAGCGCTTGAGATGGGCATCGATGTCGAGAAGGTCTACCAGATAGAAAAGATAGATCAGGATACGGTCTCGCTCGAGAGTCCGGTCGGCGACGATGACGGCGACGGCAAGTCGACGCTCGGCGACTTCATCAAAGACGACAAAATTCTCTCGCCCGACCAGGAGGTGGCGCGCCGCATTTTGGCCGACCAGTTGCGGGAGATCCTCGACGAACTCTCGCCAAAAGAACGCGAGATACTCAAACTGCGCCACGGTCTTGAGGACGGCATCTACCACACGCTTGAGGAGGTGGGCAAAAAGTTTGGCGTCACGCGCGAGCGTATCCGCCAAATAGAGGCTAAAGCTCTCGAGCGCATCCGCACGCACGAAAAGGCAAAAAGACTACGGAGTTATTAAAGGATAAATACAAGAACGCCTGACTCGCTTTTCAGCGAATCAGGCGTTTGGTGATTTTGCGGTAGTATTTGCGGAGCCACGGGAGCAGGGGGAACATGATGACCAGGATAATGGCCATCAAACCCCACCATTCCGCGAAGGTTTTTAAAGCTTCCATCTCAGCACTCCTACTGCAATACTTTTCTTTTTATACTCGATATGCAGGAAGAAGGCAAGTAGAATAGAGATATGGGCAAAGAACTTCCCATCAAACACTGGAGCCACTCTTCGTTGATGGCTTTTTTGCGCAATCCGCTGGCCTGGTATAAGCGCTATGTCGAAGAGGTGTATGACACGCCCTCGAGCCCGTCCGGCATTGTCGGGCGCGCAGGGCACGTGGCTCTCCAGCATTTTTATGGCGGATTAGGGAAGGAGGGCGCCACTGAATTGGGGCTTGAGTATCTGCGGGAGGTGCCGGACTTTGAGATAAACTTCGGCAAGGCAAGGAGCCGCTTGGCAAAAAAGAAAAAGCGCGCCGCAATGGAGCACGAGTATCTGCAGGCTATAGGCTTTTACCTCGCGCGGCCGCCCACATACAAGGTGCTTGGTGTTGAAGTTAAAGCGGTGGCTGAAGTAGAGGGCTTGCCGCTCCCGATAAAAGCCGTCTCCGACCTGGTCGTTCAATCAAAAGTCGATCCGCGCGGAGTTGATATTGTCGACCATAAGTTCGTCGCCGCATTCAGCCCGTTGCGGGCCGATAAATCTCTTTTTGTCTTTCAGGCGATATTCAATTACTACACGGTAAAAAAACTCTACGGCAAACCGGTGCGGCGCTTTATCGTGCATGAATGTAAAATAACCCGCAACGCCGACGGCAGCCCGCAGCTGCGGCGGTATGTTATAGACTTTCGCGCCTTTCGGCGCGAGTTCATCATTTTTAACCGGCTCATCCGCGATGCGACAGAAGTCATAGCGCACACCAAAGTATTTCTGCCCAACCCGTCGGATCTTTTCGAAGGCGAGAACTCGCTTGATATCTATAATATTAACCTCCTCCCCGAAGAATACGATGCACACTTCAGGCCCGATTTGTAGGATTTTTACTGAGTGGCTGCGGGGGCGGTTGGAGTAGCCGCCGGTGTGCTGCTTGCGGTGGTGGCCGAGCCGCCGGGAATGGTCGAGAGCACCGCGTCTATTGCCGCACGCATGCTGTCGTAGGGCTGGGCGCCCTCGAGCGGCACCGCGTCTTTTGAGCCCTGCACCGTGATGAGGATGTACGGTGTGCCGGTGCCGCCTGCGGCGATGGCGTCATTGTAGCTTTGCTGGACCTTCGAGGCATATTTGCCTGAGCTAAGGCACGTGTTGAACTGGGTGACATTGAGCCCGACGTCCCCGGCAATGACTGGCAGCTGCGCCAAATCAAGCCCGTTCTCCGACGGCGTGATCGCATACAGCTTGTCGATGTAGTTGAAGAACGCCGTACTGCCGCCCTGGTCGGCCGCACACTCGGCCGCCTCGGCTTCCTGCGGAGCTTTGGAGTGGATTTGCGCGAGCGGGAACGGACGGTACACCCATGCCACCCGCCCCGACTGGCCGTAGTAGTCCATCACCTGATGCATCGTCGTTTCGAATACCTTGCAGTATGGGCACTCAAGGTCGGCGTACTCTATAACTTTAACCGGTGCATTGGGGTTGCCAAGGATGTGGTCGGCCGAGGTCACCGGAGGGAAGGTGATATTTTGTTGCTGGCCGTTGGTGGTATTGGGCGCTATAGTCCCGCTTTTACCGACCCAAAAAACCGCACCGGCAATGAGCAAACCCGCGACAACAATAGTAATAGGCAAAATATATTGTGATTTCATAAGCTAATTCTACAAAGCTACTATTAAAAGGGCAAGGTGTGTGTAAGAGCTCCGCCATTGGCCGGAAGAATCTCCCACTGGCTGGTGTCGAGCTTTATTTCTCGCTTACCGTCATAGTCTTTATATTTGAGACTGCCGTGCTTTTTGGCGTAGTCATATAGTTCCCGCGTGATTCGCACGTCGTCTATGCAGTAGGCGCGCACCTGCTCAACTTTGCCCTCGGCCCACCATTTGACGGCCTCGAGGCCGTTGCCGCTCTTTTTTTTGCCGAGCGTCGCTTCGGCCAGGTTATCGAGCTTCAGCCGCCTGCCGAGCACGTTCTTAATCTCTTTGAGCAAGTCGACGCTTTTAATTTTGCCGAGGTCGCCCGCATAGTATTTGTTGAGGATGGGGATATCGAAGTGGTCGCTGTTGTACCCGACGATGATGTCGGCCCGCTCGAACAGGGGCCACATCTTGTGCAACTCTTCTTTGAGATATGATGAAAATTCGCTGGTCTCAGAGTCGTGTACGCCGACAACCGTGACCTCTTGATTTGAAAAGTCGCCGTTGCCTAAAAATTCGCCCGTCGTTTCGATGTCGAAGGTAAGTACTTTCATACCGATTTATTTGCGTTCAATATTTAAGAAGAATTCGGACAACTGACCCTTATCCAGCTTTTTTTCACTGCCGGTTTCAAGATCTCGAACGGTGTATTGTCCCGAGGCGAGCTCGTCTTGCCCGAGCACGATAACGAACGGTATGTTGTGCTTGGCAGCCGTCTTGATCTGGTCGCCGAGCTTCTTCTCGCCAAAGTCCACCGCGACGTTGACGCCTTGCTGGCGCAGGCTCCCCGCGAAGGTTTGCGCCTGGAGGGCCAATTCGGACGACGGTATAGCTATATAAACGTGCGTGGGCGGCGCGTAGACGGGCAACAAATTGCGCACTGCCAAGAAGTCGCGGATGGTGACGTCGCCCATGCCAAACCCCACACCCGCCACCGGCTCGTCGTCGAACATCGCGGTTAAATTGTCGTAGCGCCCGCCGCCGAAGAGCGCGCGATTGTTGTCGGGGTGGGTGTCGAACACCTCGAACACCATGCCGGTGTAATAGGCAAAGCCCCGCACGATTGAGGGATCGTAGATAATATTTTTAATACCAGCGTCACTAAATTCTCTAATCATTTTTTCAATCTCAGCTGGTCCTTCAGCGCTCATAAATCTTTCTGGAGAAATAGCAAGTTCACGCAAACCCGCTTCAAACTCGTCGCTTGGCATCTTGGTTTTGCGGTCAAGTAAATTAAAAAGTTTTTTACGGGCTTCATCAGAAAGTTTTTCTGTCAACTTATTAAGATATGCGCGGCTATTCACTTTTATTACAAAGTCGTCATCCTCCGCCCCAAATGCCTTCATCAGACCATACGCCATGGCGATAATTTCAGCATCGGCATACGGGGAATGCGAGCCGAAGAGATCGACGTTGAGTTGCCAAAATTCGCGCAGACGACCGCGCTGGGGCCGCTCGTATCTAAAACAATTGGGCAGTGAATACCACCGCAAAGGGAAGCCAAGCTCGCGGCGCTTGCCCGCCACCATGCGCGCCACCGTCGGCGTCATTTCGGGCCGGAGCGTCACCTCGCGCCCGCCGCGGTCGACAAAGGTGTAGGTTTGCTCATTGACCATCTCCTCATTTTCGGCGCCCTTGGCTTTATAGAGCTCCGAGGGTTCAAGCGGCGAAGCATCATATTCGACATAACCGACCTTCTCGACGAATTCGCGGCACGTGGCAATGAAGTAGTTGAGAAATGCCTGCTCCTCGGGATAGAAATCGCGCACGCCTTTGTACGGCTCGACCGATAATTTATCCTTTTTTGTCATTGTAGTGTACAGTGTAGCAGAAATGCCGCAGATGAATAATGCTGATCTGAACAAGGCTGGAGCGGTCCTCAATGTATACAAAAACCTGGGCGAAACCCCCCGCGAGCGCCTCGAGCGCCTGCGTGCGCAGAAGCCCCACTATGCCCACGAGGTGCTCTCCTACGCGGGCCGGCTGGACCCCATGGCCGAGGGGGTCATGCTGTGCCTCGTGGGCTCGGCCAACCGCCGCCGCGAGCAGTATTTGGATCTCGGCAAGGAGTATACGCTCGACGTGCTGTTCGGCTTTGCCACCGACACCTATGACATCCTCGGGCGCGTCATAGAGACGGGCGATTGCAGCGGCCTCACTCGCAGGGAAATTGAAAAAGGTTTGAATGAATTTCGCGGAGCGGTAGCTCAGGAGTATCCGCCGTACTCGAGTAAAACGGTCGAAGGCAAATCGCTGTTTGAGTGGGCGCGCGGCAATGCGCTGAGCTCTATCATATTGCCCAGCCGCATGGTCAATATCTACCACATCGACCTGGTCGGGATCTACAAGGTCAAAGAGCCGGCGCTGCTCTCCTATATCGAAACGAGCATCGAGAAGGTCAACGGCGACTTCCGGCAGGAAGAAATAACGCGGCTCTGGAAGCGCAATCTGCAACAAAGCGGCGAGCGCGAGTTTCCCTGTGCGACAATAAAAATAGAGTGCTCCTCCGGCACCTACGCGCGTTCAATAGCCCACAAACTGGGTCAAGAGCTCGGCGTCCCCGCGCTCGCGCTCCATATCCTGCGCACCAAAGTGGGGGAGTATGAGATTGATAAGTCTCTTAGATAATTTCTTGCAACTACCGGGGTTATACGCTATGGTGCGGATATACGGTCTTCGTTCGAAGGAGTAGCAACCCATGGCCACGCGTTATATCGTGCCGGGGCTCAGCGATGACCACGGCAACAAAGACTATTGGGAGATGATCACTGAAGTGGCGGTCGCCAAAGCCCCGTTCGACTCGGGGATGAAAAAGCGGCTGCTCTATGCTAATCAGGTGCTCAAAATCACGATCAGGGCAGAGGGCGAAGATGCCCGAGCCGCACTTGACCAGTTGTTTACTGGCGCGGCTTCTTAAACCGCGCTTTCTTTTTTTACCAATCCAGCTCGCCGGTTTTGTATTCGGTCACGCGGGTTTCAAAAAAGTTCTTTTCCTTCGGCATGTCCATCACCTCCGAGAGCCAGGGGAACGGGTTGTCTTTGTGATATTGGCGCTCAAGGCCTATGCGCTCGAGGCGACGGTCGGCGACATGCTCGACATACTGCTTCACCGTTGAGGGGGTTAGCCCCACTATCCCGCGCGGGAGCGCGTCATCGGCATATTTTTTCTCGAGTTCAACGCCGCGCATGATGTTTTTGGTCAGCGTCTGCTTGAACTCCGGCGTCCATATTGCCGGGTTCTCCTGCACGATAGTGTTGATGAGGTCGGCGCCGAAGGCCAGGTGCACCGACTCGTCGCGCAAAATAAACTGGAACTGCTCGCCAACGCCGACCATCCGGTTTTTGCGCAGCATCGAAAGCGTCATCGCGAAGCCGGCATAAAAGAAGATGCCCTCCATGATGACGTAGTAGCCCACGAGGTCGTGCACGAAGCGCTGGATGTTCTCGGTGCCCTGGGTGTTGAAGTTGGGGTCGAACACGCTCCTGGTCATCTCTACGACGAATTCGTCCTTCTCCTTAATCGAGGGGATGGTTTGGTACATGTTGTAAATCTCGTCGGGATTGAGTCCCAGCGTGTCACAGCAGTAGATGAACGTGTCGGTGTGTACCGCCTCTTCGTATGACTGGCGCAAAATGTATTGGCGCGCCTCGGGGTTGGTGATATGGCGGTAAATCGCGAGCACCAAATTGTTGGCGGTCAAAGACTCGGCGGTCGAGAAGAACCCGAGGTTCCACAAAATCATACGGCGCTCGTCTTCGCTTAAAGCGCCGGGCTTCTTCCACAACTCGACATCCTGCTGCATCGAAACTTCCTCGGGTACCCAGTTGTTGGCCACGCCTTTTTTGTAGTGGGTGCGGGCCCAAGGATACTTCATCGGCAAAATTTTGTTGGGGTCGGTATTGGAGCCTCCATTGATGATTCCCATATTAGTTAGCAAATATTGCCCTTAGTTCTTTTAAATTTTTTTCCAACAGCTTCAATTCTTTAGATAGAGTTTTAAGTTGCTCATTCATTTTTTTTAAATTCGTGCAATATCATCCGAGGAGGGTTCTTTTTTCTTTGCCATAAGCCAATTATGCGCTACAACTCTCGCACGCCTCTCCAACTATCTCGATTTTGGGGCGGGCTTTGACCGCTGCCGAGGCGCCGAAGGTTGGGATGCCTGATGAACCTCTTTCTTCGGCCGGTGCTATATTCGGAACCATCGCTGCAAGGGTAGGAATAGGCGTCTGTTTATCCCGAGCAGGATCCAACGACATCTGGCCTGCCTCAACCTGTCGATGTTCTATTGAGGCGACGACGTCGGCAACAAGTGCCATAGGAGAAGGTGCACCCTCCGAAGCTTTAGCGAAGGAGGGGTCTTCATGCGGCTGGATAGGCAAGACGGCAACGGTTTCTTCTACGGTTATTGAGGAGACAATCGACTGCGCGGCAACACCTGCGTCGGAGGTGCTGGTTGAACCGAACTTCGCCATGTTGACGGTCGACTTCTCAATGCGGCTGGCGCCCATCGTGCGCAAGTAGTAGGTGGTCTTGAGGCCGAGGCTCCAGGCGTATTGATAAATGTCCGAGAGCACTTTGCCCGAGGTACCGCCGTAGAAGATGTTGAGCGATTGGCTTTGGTCTATCCAGCGCCCGCGATAGGCGGCCGCTTTAACGAGCCACTGCGGCTCCATCTCAAACACCTCTTTATACTTTTCACGGATGGCAGGCGGTATCTCGCCGATTTGCTGGATAGAGCCATCGTAGAACTTTATCTTCTCGAGCATGTCCATGTTCCACAAGCCCAGTTTTTTGAGATCGTTCACCAAAAATTCGTTGACCACCATAAAGTCGCCCGCCATGTTGGACTTAACGTAGATGTTTTTGTAGATGGGCTCGATGGTCGGGTAGCAACCGGCGATATTGGCGGTCGAGGCGGTCGGCGCGTTGGCCATGGTATTTGAGTTGCGCATGCCCCACTCGCGCACCGCTTCGCGGACCAGCCGCCAATCGAGCGTCTCGTGGCGCGGGACGTCTATTTTGACGCCGCGCTCCTGCTCGAGGAGTGCGAGCGTGTCTTGCGGCAAAATGCCGCGGTCCCACTTGGAGCCTTTGTAGGTCTCGTAGGTGCCGCGCTCTTTGGCGAGAAGTGCGGAGGAGAGGATGGCATGATAGGCGATGGCCTCCATCGACTGGTCGCTAAACTGCACCGCTTCGTCGGTGTCGAAGTTGATGTTCATCTTGTAGAGCGCGTCCATGAGCCCGCGCAGCCCGAGGCCTACCGGACGGTTCTTCATGTTGCTTCGCTTGGTTTTTTCGGTCGGGTAGTAGTTGATGTCGATGACGTTGTCGAGCATGCGCATAGCGACCGGCACCACGCGGCTCAGCAGGTCGCGGTCAAACTGGCCGCCCCGCACGAACGACGACATATTTATCGAGCCGAGGTTGCACACCGCGGTCTCGGCAGCCGATGAGTTGAGCGTTATCTCGGTGCAAAGGTTGCTCGAGTGCACCACGCCGACGTGGTCCTGCGGCGAGCGGATATTTGACGGGTCCTTCCAGGTAATCCATGGGTGGCCAGTCTCAAAGAGCATGGTGAGGTTCTTCTTCCATAAATCGGCGGCGCGGATCTTTTTGTGATGCGGGATTTGCCCGGCTTCGGCCATCTTTTCATAGTGGTTGTAGAGTTGATCGAACTTGCGGCCATAGGCGTCGTGGAGATCGGGGACATCCGAGGGCGAAAAGAGCGTCCAGTAGCCGTCCTCCTGCAAGCGCTTCATAAAGAGGTCGGGGATCCACACCGCGGTGTTGAGGTCGTGGGCGCGGCGGCGCTCGTCGCCGGTGTTCTTGCGCAACTCTAAGAAATCTTCGATATCGAGGTGCCAGTACTCAAGGTATACGGCGGCGGCACCGCGGCGGCGGCCCGAGCGGTTGATGGATATGGTCACATCGTTTGAAACTTTGAGGAAGGGAATGACGCCCTGGCTCTCGACTCCGGTCGTCTTTATTATCGAACCTGTGGCCCGCACCGGCGTCCAGTCGGCGCCGATGCCGCCGGCATATTTGAGCAGCTGTGCCGAGTCGCTATACTCGTTAAATATCATGTGGAGGTCGTCCGGCACAGTCGAGAGGAAGCAGGAGGAAAGCTGTGGCTTGACGAGCCCCGCGTGGTAGAGCGTGGGTGAGGACGGCGTGTAGTGCATCGCGGACATCACTTCGTAGAACTGGGCGGCATAGCGGTTGCGCTCCTCTTCAGTCTTCTCGGCGAGCGCGGTGCCCATGGCGATGCGCATCCAAAAGATTTGCGGAGTTTCAAGCAGCTTGCGCGTGCCGTGCTCGCGCGAAAGATAGTTTTTGTCGAGCGTTTGCAGGCCGAGATATTTAAAGTCGCGGTCGCGCTCGGGCACCAGGTGCTCGGCAAGCGCCTCAAGATCGAACTCAAGCATCTTTGGGTCGAACTGGCCTATCTCAACGCCGCGCTTTATTGCCTGCATAAACGCCTGCTTGTAGACGTTCTCAATCTTTTCGTATTGAAACTCGCCAAAGACTTCGCGGTACATGGCTTGAAGGAGCAGGCGCGAAGCGGCCATCGAGTAGGCGGGGTCGCGCTCAATGAGCGAGCGGACGACCATGACGAGCACTTCGTGTATTTCGCTTGTTTTGATGCCTTCATACATCTCCTGGCGCACCCGGGCGATGATAGCGGGCACGTCTATCGAGCGCTCAAGCCCCTCAGCCGCGCGCAGGAGGGTCCGGGTCAGCTTGCTCTCGCTAAAATGCTCTTTGGCACCGCCGCGTTTGACGATGAGCAGGGCGGAGTCGGCTATTTTCTCGGCGACTTCCTGTTTTTTCTCCTCGCGTATCTTTTCGTGCTCGTAACGGTAGATGATGTAGGACTTGGCGACGCCAAAATAACCGCGCTCCATGAGCGCGTTCTCGACGAGGTCCTGGATATCCTCGACGCTTGGCATAACTGCCGTGTTGCCGAACTTCGCGTCGATGGTATCGACGACGGTGCGCGTGATATCGATGGCGTCGGCGTCGTGGCTGTCGCCGAGGACCGCGGCAAAAGCCTTTTGCACCGCTATGGTGACCTTCTCGGGATGGAAGTCAGCTATCTCGCCGTTCCTCTTTTTTATTTTTTGAGTGATCGCCATGGCCGCTTCTTAGCTAATAAAAAATAGTTTATAGCCGGAATTTTTATTATACTCCTCTTTAAGGGCATTTTTTCTAAAACCTTGTCCCCAAACGGTTAGCCGGAAATGTTTTTCGCCACTTAGCAATCAATTTCTCATAAAAGTCTGCAAATAAGGCGTTTTTTTAGAAGCGATTTTGAGCCTTAAATGAGTATCTCATCCCACCGAAAAAACCTGCGGTATAGTGAAGGCTATGATACACAAGCGCCACAAAGAGGACCAAAATTTATGGAATTTTATTTTTAGCGTGTTCTTCATGTGCGTATTAGTAGCCGCTTTATACGTCATGAACCTCATGCGTGGCGGGTTTTTGGTGTCGGTGCCGCCGTTTGACGCGCTGCTCATGGCGCTGGCGACCTTTCGCATCACGCGCTTGATAGTGTACGACAAAATAACCCGCTGGTTTCGCGAGCTGTTTGCCTACAGCCGCGAGTTTACCGAAGGCGGCGCAACGTATGTTGAGATACAGCCCTTTGGCAGCGGCTTTCGTCATACCATCTACGACCTGCTCCAGTGCCCATGGTGCATCGGCATCTGGTCGGCCTTAGCGGTGGTGTTCTTCTACTTTATATATCCGTGGGCGTGGTCTATTATCTTCTTTTTGGCCCTGGCGGGAGCCGGCTCGCTTATCCAAATTTGGGCCAACGGCGTGGGCTGGAAGGCCGAAAACCTAAAGTTAGACTCCTTCGAACGCGAATCCCGCGGAGCCCGCAGCGATCACTCGGGGCTCTAACCGCAGAAATTAAAACGTTACCGGTATATCAAGTGTCTTTTGAGTGGCAGGATTGCCCGAGGGGTTGTCATTGCTGAGCACCAACGTGCCTTGAGAGCCGGCCGGTTGATCGGGAAAGGTAAGAGACCCGGTAAATGCTCCGAAGTCGCCGCTGGTCCAGTCGCCGCTGTCGGTAATGGCGCCTTGCGCGATAACGCTGCCGTTTGCGTCGAGCAAAGCCATGGGGGCGGTCGCCTCAAAGAACCAGTTGCCGCGGGCTTGTCCTTCGACCATAAGCGGTGAAGCGACTGAGGCGTTAGGTGCAGGCGTTGTGACCTTTATTAAATCATCAAGCGATGAGCCGCTTGCGGCAGGAGTTGTTGTGGCTCCTTCCCCCGTCGGTGCCACGGCGGTTTGCGGGCGGGGGATGAGGACGAGCGCCGCCGCGCCGGCGACGATAACGGCGAGCAAAAGCGCAAGTATGATCCAGCGGGATTTCATAGCGTGAGTATAGCATTTTTGTCCTGTCAGCCGCAGGCTTGAAAGAGCGGCGCATTTCGGTAAGATGTTGGTGCTTCACTGCTATGGCTATCCTCCGCCAATATGCTTTTTTCGCTGCAGTGCTCGCGCTGTGCCTTGCCGCGGCATTGGTTTTTTTTATCTATCAGCCGGTTGAGCGCGTGCTCGCAGAGCTCAACCTGACCCCGCAAAACGAGCCGCTCACCGAGCTGTATTTTACCGGGATACTGCCGAAGGCTTCGCTTGAAAGTGCGGCGCCGTTTTCATTTACGATACACAATCTGGAGGGCCGCCGCGTCGATTATCCATATACGGTGCTTCTGGAGTCGCAGGGCGGCTCGCGCATCATCGACTCGGGCACAGTCTCGCTTGAGGACAACGGCTCCGCTTCGATGCAAGAGACGCTCCCCGTCGTGCGCGCCGCATCTGTGGTTGTCGTGGGCCTGCCGGAGCAGGGCCTTTCCATCCATTTTTCCGCCGGGTCTTAAATCTGATATGGCCTCCAAACCAAAAACCGAGAAGATAGTCGCCTTCATCCCTTGTTATAACGAAGAAAAAGGCATCGCCGACGTTATCCGCTCTTTCCCGCGCGAGAAGCTGCAGCAATACGGGTATGAGCTCTCGGTTATGGTGATTGACAACAACAGCACCGACAAGACGGCGCAAATCGCCCGCGAATGCGGCGCGCAGGTGGTGCACGAGCCGCGGCAAGGCAAAGGCCACGCGATACGGCGGGCGATGAGCTCGATACCGCCGGAGTGCGACTATATCGTGATGCTCGACGGCGATGACACGTATGCCTCGCGCGAGATCGTGCGGATGGTCGAGCCGCTTTCCTCCGGGTTCAGCAGCGTGGTGGTCGGCTCGCGCCTCGGCGGCAAGATACAAGAAGGCTCGATGGCGTGGCTCAACCGCCTCGGCAACTGGATATACTCGCACCTCGTGCGCTATTTTTATCGCGTCAACGTCACCGACGTGCTCACCGGTTACTTTGCCTGGAGTCGCGAGGCGGCTCTGCGATTGCGTCCGCACCTTACCTCAGAAGGGTTTGCCATCGAGATGGAGATGATAACCAAGATGGCGCGCCTCGGCGAAGATATCTGCTCGGTGCCGATAAGCTACGCGCCGCGTAAGGGGAGCTCGTCTCTGCGGCCGTTGTACGACGGCGGCCGCATTCTGCTGATGTTCGCGCGCAATATTCGGTGGAAGCCGTTAGAGGCACCCGCAGCGCCGCGGCGCGTGGCGTTTGTGTCGGACTCAGTCATGCCGTACTTCAACGGCGGGAAGGAAAAAAGGCTCTATGAGATTTCAAAAAGGCTGGCCGGCCCCGCACGCGAGGTGCACATCTATACGATGCGGTGGTGGGACGGGCCCAAGACGATTGTGCGAGACGGAGTCATGTTGCACGCGCTGTGCAGATATTATCCGCTTTATAGCGGCGAGCGCCGTTCGCTGAGGCAAGCGCTGATGTTCGGCGCAGCGACGCTGAAGCTCCTGTTTGTGAGCTTCGATGTGCTTGATGTCGACCACATGCCGTTTTTTCCGCTCTTTAGCGCGCGCATCGTGACGTGGATTAAAAGGAAGAAGCTCTACGGCACGTGGCACGAGGTGTGGGGCGGCGAGTATTGGGCACAGTACGCGCCGGGGCTCGTCGGCCGGTGCGGCGCGCTTGTTGAGTGGCTGGCTCTGCGCACGCCCGATGTTATCGTATCGAACTCCGCGCACACGACCCGCCGCCTCCTCAACGCCGGCGTGACCAAAGAGATACACACGGTGCCGCTCGGCGTTGATCTCGACGATATATACACGGCACAGGCAGGAGAGGAGCGCAGTGACGTTATTTTTGTGGGGAGGCTGCTCGAGCATAAGCATGCCGACCTGTTGGTAAAGGCGATTGCCGTCGTCAAAGAATCCCTGCCGGATATCACCTGCACGATAGTGGGCGATGGGCCGCAAAAGCAGAGCATAGAAAAGCTCATATCCTCGCTCGGCTTGGAGCGGCACGTTTCTTTTGCGCGCGCGGGCACCCACCGCGAGCTTTGGAGCCTTATGAAGGCATCGACCATGCTCGTGCTGCCTTCGGTACGCGAAGGGTTCGGGCTGGTCGCGATAGAGGCCTTTGCCGCGGGCCTGCCGGTTATCACGACATCGCATCCGGACAATGCGGCCCAAGATCTTATTATCGAAGGGGTCAACGGTTTTCTTGCCGAGCCGAACGAACACAGCATCGCCCAAAAGATCCTCCAGATTAAAAGCGGGAAATATATCCTCACGCCCAATCTCGCGCTCGAGCAGTATGACTGGGGCTCCGTCGCCAAGAACCTCGAGGGTGCATTAGCCTGATATGACGACCGTAACGACCAGCTGGGATGACGGACACGCCCTCGATATGCGCGTTGCCGAGCTCCTGCGCAAGCACGCAGTGAGCGGTACCTTTTATATATCGCCGCAATGCCGGGAGATCCCTGCAGATGAGCGGCTCACCGGCGCTCAAGTGCGCGAGTTGGCGCACGCGTTTGAGATAGGCGCGCACACCATGACGCACCCGCGCTTGACCGAGGTATCGAGCGAGGTTGCGCGGCAGGAAATTGTCGATTCTAAAAAGTTTTTGGAGGATGTACTGGGATCTCCGGTGAGCAGTTTTTGCTACCCGGGCGGCGCCTTTATCGGAGCGCACAAGGCAATGGTCAAGGATGCCGGATTTACGTTCGCGCGCACCGTTGAGCGCTTCGAGGGCGGCATCGGCGACCCGTTTGCCGCGCCCACGACCATCCATGCCTACCGGCATTACAGCGACGCGCTCGGGGTAGCGCGGCACATGGGCAAAAGATTTTTGAGCGGATACCTCAATTGGGATGAGCTCGCCACGACACTGTTCGATGAAATTGCACAAGACGGCGGCGTCTTCCACCTGTGGGGGCATTCGTGGGAGATAGAAAAAAACAGCGATTGGGAGCGCCTCGAGCGCGTGCTTGCGCATATAGGCAAGCGTAAAGAGGTTGCGTATGTGCAGAACTGCGCACTCGTATGAAAGACCGGCGCACCATACTCGTCGTCGCGCCCTACTGGCCGCCGCAGGGCGGCGGCCTTGAGCGCTATGCCTCCGAAATTGCGACGAGGCTCGCAAAACAGCACGGCTGGCGAGCGGTGGTTCTCACCTCGGGTGAGAAAGATGAGGTAGAAGAGCGGGACGGCTTGCGCATATACCGGCTGAAGTATCAGATTAAAATATCCAACACGCCCGTCTCGCTTGCATGGTTTGGCGCGATCCGAAAATTACTCGAAAAAGAGAACCCGGATGTCATCAACATCCACATGCCGGTGCCGGGCATTGGCGACATCGCCGCTTTGGCCGCCGGCTCGCGCAATATCATCATCACCTACCACGCCGGCAGCATGCGCAAGGGCGCTCTCGCAGCTGATATCATCGCATGGCTCTATGAACACGGGCCTCTGCGCCTGCTTTTGCGCCGGGCCGACCGGATTATTTGCACCTCTGCGTATATATGGCGCGATTTTCTGCACCGCTATCAGCACAAAAGCACTATCATCACGCCCGCGGTCGCGAGCGTCTTTATGCCGGACGGAGCGTCAAAAGCTAAAGACCCGACCATTTTGTTTGTGGGCGGGCTCGGCCGCGGCGAGCGGTATAAGGGCTTGAGCACTCTTTTGCGCGCGTGCAAAGAAGTTTCAAACCTGCTTCCAACCGTGCGCGTGATAATCGTCGGAGACGGCGATATGCGAGAACAATACGAAAGGGAAGCACAGGATCTCGGGCTGGGCGGGCGCGCCGAGTTTGCCGGGAGGCTTTCGGGCAGCGCGCTCGTTAAACGCTACAATCAGGCGCACGTGTTCGCCCTGCCGACCGGCAACGACAACTTCCCGCTCACCATTCTTGAAGCGATGAGCTGTAGTTTGCCCGTGGTGTCAACGCGGGTGGGGAGCATCCCCGACTTGGTTGAAGAAGGAGAGACCGGTTTTTTGATTGAGCCCGGCGATGAGCGTGCGCTGGCGCAAAAGCTGCTCCTCCTTTTGAGAGACCAAGGGCTCGCGGCGGCGTTTGGCACATCGGCGCGTACCCGGGTTCTAAAAGATTTTTCTTGGGAGGAGCGTGCGCAATGCTATGACGCAGTTCTCTCAAGAAATTATATGGCCATCGTACATGTGAGCGCCTATTACCCGCCCCATCTAGGCGGGATGGAACAACGCATCCGAGAGTTAGCAATATTGCAAGTCAGAGCAGGCCTGGATATAAGTGTTTTAACGTCGAACGTCGGCACTCCTGCCGGTCTATATCTGCAAGACGGCGTAAAGGTCTTCTATCTGCGTGCCTTGGAGTTTCTTCATACCCCCCTTGCTTTGGGGCTCGTATGGCAGCTGTTCCGATTAAATAAAAACAGCCTCATCCATCTGCATGTCGCCCATGCTTTTTTTGCGGAAATCACAGCCGCTGTCGCGCGCATTCGAGGGATACCCTATATTGCCCACGTGCGGATGTTAATCATCCCCTCGGGACGAATAGGGAAGCTATTGCTGCCTTTGTATACGCATTTTGTGTTGAGGTGGGTATTTGGCGGCGCAGCAAAAATAATTGTACTTACACCGGATTATAAAAATATCCTCGTGGGCCAATTTGGAATTTCTGAAGAAAAAATCGTCGTTATTCCGAACGCGACGTCGTTTGCTGTCCTTGAAAAGCCGTGTTCCACATGCCATGCGCCATTGCGCCTGCTCGCCGTCGGCAGGATATCCGTACAAAAAAATTATCCGTTCCTCATAGATGTTGCAGAAGCGTTAAAGCATACTCACAATCTAGCGTTCACCCTCACTATCGTGGGCGGCGGCGACCGCGAGGCGCTTGAGACTCTTGTCCGAAAGAAAAATCTTGAGTCGCAGGTTCGATTGGTCGGCGTAAAACTCGGAAAAGATCTGGAAACCATATACGAAGAATCGGACGTATGCGTCTTGGCTTCGCTCATGGAAGGCTTTAGCACTGTTTTGCTTGAGGCAATGGCTAAAGGATTGCCTATCGTGGCGTCAAATGTGGTTGGCACGCGCAACGTCATTCAAGACGGGCGCAACGGTCTCCTCGCGCCTCTCTCCGTTGGTGCGATGTGCAAGGCGATCATGCGGCTTGTCACCGAAAAAGGCCTCTATCCCCAGATAAGCGCCCACAATATTGAGGATGTGCGCAACTACGATTGGGGCGCCATTCTTAAGACAACGCTTCAAACCTACGAAACCATCATATGACGCTTACGCTTAAAAAGGATTATTTTTTGCTGCTGTTTGACATATGGTGGACGTTTTTTATCCTGCTGGTGAACACTCATTTCAATGCTTTTCAAATCCAAAACATAGCGGCATTTATATCTCTCATCATCCTGCCGGGGTTTCTTACCCTCATGGCGCTTCGGGTGCGATTGCCGGTATGGAGCGCGCTGGCATGCATGGTCGCCTGCTCGCTACTCGAGTTGATGTTCATAGGGCTTGCCGGCAACACACTGCTGTCGACGCTCGGTATTGCAACGCCTCTTCAAGCTTCGTTTCTGCTGGGAGAGGTATCGGCTGGCGTCGTGGCGCTGGCCTTTGCCGCGTGGATCCGCAGCGGTGATGCCGCCATATGCATAGAGTTTACCGCGCTTCCATGGCGAGAGTGCCTCTTTGCGTTCAGTCCGGCATTGTTTGTGGCATGCAGCGTTGCCGGTGCCATCGCGCTCAACAACGGCGGTAGCGGCTTCATAACCTTGGCGTGCTTTTTGGGCATTGCACTATACCTGTGGATGCTGGCGCGCGCCAGCGCAACCCTCGAGGAGTGGGTGATACCGACTGCCCTTTTTTTTATTTCGCTTTCGCTCCTGTTCATGACCAGTCTGCGCGGGTGGTATGTCAGCGGCCACGACATACAGCGCGAGTATCTTGTCTTTCAACTGGCGAAAGAACACGGTTTTTGGGCGGTCGGCTATCTGCAGGATGCCTACAACGCCTGCATGAGCATCACTATTTTACCGGCCACGCTCTCCAGGTTCTTTTCGATGGCCGACCCATACCTCTATAAGGTTCTTTACCAAATATTTTTTGCGTTCGTGCCGCCCGCACTCTACCTCACCGTGCGCCGCTATCTCTCACCGGCGTTCGCGCTTTTATCGGCAGTATATTTTGTCGCGTTTCCGACATTTTTTATGGATATGCCGTATCTCAATCGACAAGAAATCGCGTTTATTTTTCTTGCCTGCATGTTCCTGGTGCTCTTCGAAGAGTCTCTCTCTATGCGCCTGCGTCGCGGACTCTTTATGTTCTTTGGCATCGGCATGGTGCTTTCGCATTACTCGACGACCTATACCGTTATTGCGATTCTCGTGTTCGTCTACCTGATGCAAAAAGCACTCTCCGCAGTACGCGGGTTTTTTGAGCGGCGCAGTTACTCCCCGTTCGCACGCACCTCCTTTGCCGACTTTAATCTTTCAGCGGTGCCGGCCGTGCCGCGCATCACGGGGCTGATGGTAGTCTCGCTCATGTTAGCGAGCTTTTTGTGGAGCAGCGTCTTGACCGACACCTCTCAAAACAGCATTGTCCGCGTCGTTAAAGAAACCCTTGCGACCATGGCCAGCAACAGTAAGGAGGATGCGCAATCCAGCGACGTGCTCTACGCGCTCTTTTCGTGGCATCCGCTCAACTCACAGCAGCTCCTTGCCGGGTATCAGCAAAAAGTCGTTGCTCCGCAGCGCGCAGCCGACCCCGGCGATTACTTTGCCCAAAGCGCCTATAAGAGTTATCCCATCGTCCTTGCGCCGCAGGAAGTCATGCCGCTCACGGCGCTCGGGTCAGGGCTCAGCGCGCTTGGTTTTGATGTTTCGTCAATGAACTATATTCTGAAGCAATCCTCAGCAAAGGCACTTCAACTCTTGGTCGTCGTCGGTTTTTGCGCGGCGCTGCGGGGCAGTCGGCGCGTCCTCTCGAATATTCATTCGGAGTTTTGGCTCGCCGCATGCGGCAGTATAGTGATGGTCGCGGGTATTGTCGTTTTGCCCGTGCTTTCGGTCGAATACGGACTACTGCGTGCATTTCAGCAGTCGCTCCTGTTTCTGTCGCTCTTTGTGGCGATCGGGAGCGCCGTGCTTTTTACCGAGCAGAAAAAAGCAACCCTTTTTGCAACTATCGTCGCAATCTTATTTTTCCTCTTATCCACAGGCACGATTGCTCAGCTTACCGGCGGCTACGATGCGCCGCTCTACCTCAACAACTCCGGCTCGTATTACGACCGCTACTACGTGGACCACAGCGACGAACGAGCGACGTCTTGGGTTACCGGTCAGCTGCAAAAGGACATCGCAGACGGCTTGCATCCGGAGCTCCAAAGCAGCGAATTAACGATCCAGAGCTCGACGGCTCTGTATAACCTTGATGTATCGGTAGGCGTATATCCATGGCTGATCCGCAAGAGCTCCTATGTGCTGGTCGGATCTCCGGTAGTGCGCAGGGGAGTAGATAACCTCTCCTACAACGAGACGCCTATTTCCTATGTTTATCCGATTGGGTTTCTCGATACAAACAAAGATCTACTGTACGACAACGGTGAGGCGCGCGTCTATCGCTAGGCCGTAGGCGCGGGCAAAACTCTCGCTTAGCATTTGCACGTACGCATCATATTCCTGAGCCGGCAGGTGCAGGTTGCGTACCGGGCCGCCGGAGGTGTTGCTGACATCAATTATATAAATTTTGCCATCCGTTTTGTCGCGCAGTATATCCATCTCGCCGCAATCAAGACCCAAGCTCTTGCAAAACGATTCAACGCCTTCAATTTCTTGCGCACTCAGCAACGTGTCGGGGCGCCGCATCGATATGTCGCTCGTGATGTCAAACCGCGCTTCGGGAGCTTTGTATTTAAGTGTGATATGCCTGAGCTTCCCGCCCATGATAATGCCGCGCAGATCTGCAATACGGCCCTCGTGTTCGCACTCGATGAATTTTTGATACACATAGCCGGGCTCTTTCGCAGCAGGGCAGGCGATGAACACTCCGTCGTGGGTGGAATTGTTATTTGATTTGCGCACACACCGGCCGCTATACTGTTCGGGGTTCACAAAGGTGTTGTAGCCGTAAGTTTCTCTAAATATTTTTTCGATGTTTTCTTTGGATATGTCGGCGCAGTTGAGGTTCGCTACCGGCTGCGTGCGCGCGAGTTCTTGGAGCACTGCATGGTGCTCGTTCGAACGGATCGTTTGATCTTCAAAAGCAATAGCAAGTTCATGGCACTTCGAAGGGTTGGTAGTAACCGCATAGCCTAGCTCATGCACTATCGCGTAGAGGATATGAAAATGCTGCGGCTTGTGAGGATAGAACAAAATCGTACGTTTATCGCCGCGCGCGAAGCTCGCGCGCAGATAGCGCCACTTAGCCACTATAATCGTTATAGGGATGTTAAAATTTTTCCACCAGCTAGTCATGATCGACTCTCGACGAAAGAGTAGGTATCCCGCCAGCGCGGCGATCGCATTGCCCACGAGCCAACCAACTCCCACGCCGTAAAGCCCGAGCGGGAGCAGCGCATACACCAACGCGATAGTGGCGATCGCAAAGGTAACATTGAGTACCACAACCTCTCGGGATTGTTTAGTTACCAAAAATATGGCGTTTGCTATGGCCATCACCGCAACCGCGAAGCCTGCAAGCGCAAGGAGCAGCAACAAACTGTTGCCTTGCGCATAGCCGCGGCCAAAAATGCTCAAAATAAAGCTGCCGAAGAGCGCTAAGAACAATATCGCAGGTGTGAGGAGCGCTCCAATAATGAACATCGCCTTTTTGGCGTTTTGTAATAGAGTGACTTCGTCGTGAGAGCCTTCGGCAAACAGCGCACGCGTGATCGACCACGGGATAACATATAGGAGATTACCGATCATCATTGCTATATAAAAGTATGCTGCTGGTTCAGGCCCGAGCGCCCCAATGACCATGAGCGGCATCACCGTGGCAGGCAGAAGGCTAAAAATACTCGCGACGTAGTTGCTGGCGCAGTAGCGCCATACCTGCCCGAGAACCGATGACTTCAAGGTAAGGTGCGGGCGATATGCAAACAAATGCATCATTGCGAGGATGCTTAAGCCCAGACCCAGCGCCTGCGCGAGCGCCGCGGCGGTGACGATGCCAAAGGCTCCCGCGCTTAAGAACAGGAGCGGCAGTCCAATTTTCGCTGCGCTATAGGCTGTGTTGATAAACAAAATATATCTTGCTTCGCGATTGGCTATAAACACAGAATCGGTGAGCAAATTGAGCGTGGTTGCGATACAAAAAAGCACGAAGCCCGCGGCAAAAAGCGGATATCCTATCAGACTTAAATGCATGGAGATGTGCGGCGCTATGAGTATGAATGCGATTGAAAATACGATCGCCGCGGCTGTGGCAACTAACAGGCCCGTATTGAGGTTGCCGTTTTTGTCCTGAGCGCTCGGGGTGAAGCGCACGAATGCGACATTGAAACCCATGAGCGATAGGTAGGCAATTAAATTCATTGCAGAGACGAGCGCGGTAGCAACACCAATATCTGCGGTAGAAAATGTTTTTGCCACAATAAGCCAAAAAAAGAACCCGAACCCCGCCAGTACGCCGGTCGCGAGCATGAGGTAGACCGAGTTTCGCAAAAGGCTGTCTTTACGGAAATAAGCGATACAGTATTTTATATATAGGGGCATGTTTCGCAATAACATCGGATGCACTATACTGCACTGCACGGCGAAATGCGAGATTTCAAGCACGATACCCAGCACGAACCCCAAAAGCCCTTGAAGCCGCTCTCGCAGCGGGTTCTTCTTATGCTCGGCATCGCGGGCCTTGCGATACTGCTCGGGCTTTCGACTGAGCGCATCGGGGCTCAGTTTAGACCTATAGCGTCGCATGACACTGCCCCGGAGCCTTCTGTGCCGGCGATCCCGGGGCCTGGACCGGCAAGCTCGACTTTTGCCGCGCCGGCACCAATCGCACAGCCTCAAAGCAAAAGTACCGCCACAAACCCAACAGCGCCGCCTCCTGCCATGACAGCAAACACCAGCGGATTTGGCATATCGGTGGGGGATGATTTCTCGGGGCTCAGCGAGGCCCAGCTTGGCGCGCGACTCGATGCCATTGTCGCGCTCGGCATCACGTGGCTGCGTTTTGATGCCGATTGGAGTTACATTCAGCGCGAGCAAGGTGGCGCATACAATTGGCGCGTCATCGACCGGATAGTGGTGGCGGCACATACAAGAGGCTTACAGGTGTTGCCAATCCTCGACTTTTCGCCTTGGTGGGCGCACGACCCCGAATGCGGCTCAAGTCGCTGCCAGCCGAGCGACCCCATGCAGTTCGCGGCGTTTGCGGGCGCCGCGGCGGTACACTTTGCCCCGCAGGGCGTGCATGATTGGGAGATATGGAACGAGCCCAACATCGTGCGGTTTTGGCAGCCCGCGCCCGACCCGGCCGCCTACGCGCGACTGCTTGAGGATGCGAGCGCCGCGATAAAAAAGGCCGACCCTTCGGCACAAGTCATATCCGGCGGGCTCGCGTCTGCAGAAACGTCGGACGGCAACATCGCGCCGGTCGATTTTTTGCAGGCACTCTATACCGACGGCGCCGGACCCTCGTTTGATGCCGTCGGCTTTCATCCATACTCGTTCCCGGCGTTGCCGAGCTATCCGGCGCAGTGGAACGCTTGGCAGGAGATGGCGGCCACCAACCCGTCGCTCAGGAGTGTCATGGTTGCCCACGGCGATAGCGCCAAAAAAATATGGATAACCGAGTTTGGCGCGCCAACGGGCGGCCCGGGCGCGGGCGCCGATGTGGGTGACTATAACCTCGCAGATAATCCCGACCACGTATCCGAGGCCCTGCAGGCGCTCATACTTACCGATGCAGTAACCCAGGTGCGAGAACTTAGTTTTGCCGGGCCGCTGTTTTGGTACACCTACATCGACTTGGGCACCGACCCCGGCACTACCGAAAATTTTTACGGCCTTTTGCGGTATGATGGGAGCAAGAAGCCGGCTTTTGATGCGCTCATGCAGGCTTTGGGGAAGGCAATTAAACTATGAAACTTTTGCGCGCGCTATTTTTAACCCTGTTCGTCTTCGGGCTCTTGGGCTGGCTCTATATCGTGCTAAATGCTGAGGTACATATGCAGACGCTCTCTCTGCCGCTGACGCATTTTTTGCCCTACCCGCGCGAAGACACGTTCGGCGTCATCTGTTTTATAACCTCCGCACTGTCGTTCTTTTTGTGGAATCTCGTTAGGGTTGAAAAATAAAAAAATCCGTCATGGATATATTCTTTGACACCCGTCAATAAAAATTTTCCTCCTCACGTTTTGATTGACAGGGCAGGTGCGCGAACTATGTTGTAGTGGCAAAAATTAGCATGTAAGGGGAAATACTATGCGCACTACTTTTTTTTACAACGGCATTGTTTTGCTCGCGTTGAGCGCTTCTCTATTCGTTGCAGCGCCGTTTGCACAAGCAAGCACGCAGGATCTCGGCACGCGCATTGTTTGCCGTGTTTTTAGCGACAGCAACCGCATCGGCGCGCCGCTCCCGGCTTTATCAAGCGATGGATGCGGGCAGACTCCTCCACCGCCGCCACCGCCATCTCCTCCACCTGCTGGCGGGGACGGTAACAGCGGCGGCTCTACCCCACCACCAAGCGGCGGCACGGGTGATACTCCGCCACCCGCTGGCGGCGGGGGAGAGAGCGGTTCAGGCGATACCGGCGGTACAACCGCGAACACAAACAACTCAACCGGCGGCGGTGGGGGAGGCGGCACCATCTCCGGACCTTTGTCGCCCGGCTTTGTAAACGGCCTCGTGCTCGGCACCTCGACTGCGGACACCCTCGACGCAAGCTCGACCTGTGGCGCATATCTCACCGATTATTTGCGTATGGGCCGCAAGAACAATCCCAACCAAGTTAAAAAACTGCAGGCGTTTCTCAATCAAAATATCAGCGCCAATCTGCCCGTCACCGGCTACTTTGGCCCGATGACATTGGCGGCGGTGAAGCAATTTCAAACCAAAGAGTGGCAGGAGGTGCTCTCGCCGTGGGTCTCCTACGGTTTGCCGAGCGACCACAGCGCGACCGGTTATGTGTACAAAACGACCTTGCACCGGATAAACAGCATTATGTGCGAGACGTTGGCTGCACCGGCACCGGCGTTGCCCTAGCAACTGCCGTAGGGGTTCGAGAAGGGCCCAAACAACTCCAGCTTCCGCTGGTTCCCAGGGTTTTGGGCCCATCTCGGATCCGTACATGCAGTTGACAGTGTTCTTCGAAGTATATCACAGTGCGCTGTTGTGCAACAAAGTCGTTGACACTGGCACTGCATCCTCGATAATGGTTGTGTACACGTCCCGCTCGGCGGGATGAAGTACAGGGAACCAGCGGCGACTATATGTCTGCTGTTGTTATCTCTGTACAACTCGAACTGGTCTGAATTAAGCGAAACGCTGAAGCGTTTCGCCTTTTTTGTTTTTTGAAAAACAAGACAACGGTAGAGCTCATAGCAATGCCCACAGAAGTGGGTGTTGCTGTGAGCTGTACCTAAAAAGTGCGGCTCACCTGGGAGCGGTCGATATCCCCTGGCATCACGCTCATCCGTACGGAAGCGGGATGGCAGTAATTACAAGTTACTAAAGTAAAAAATTCAGTAAAACTTATATGAAGAAATTTCTCGCAGCATCAACGACGCTCGCCATGCTCGCCGTAGCAGCTCCGGCATTCGCTAGCGTCAATAGCAGCTCGATCACGATCAGCAATTCAAACAGCGGCACGGTGG
>JAGWIT010000054.1 GCA_028866155.1 Patescibacteria group bacterium | reverse complement strand
GGATGTTAATCGTCATATTGCCGGTCGAGATTTGCCCGCCGGTAGTGTCGGTGATGGCATAAATCTGTGGCACAGGCTTCGTGCAGCCGCTCTGCGCCGTGAGGGTGATGTTCTTGCCACTATCACCGGCAGACGCCGCAATGGCGGACGAGCGCAGGAAGCAGGGGCCTTGTGCGGTGAGATTCCAGGTTGAACTATTCGTGACATTTAGGGTGTAGTTGCCAGCCGCGTCGGTCGGCGCGCCGACCGTGGTCGAGCTTGCGACGCCTGTCTGGACCGCGCTCACCCACCCGTTTGCGACCGGGTTGCCGTTTGCGTCGAGTACCTTACCGGTAATAGTCGCGCCAGCGGCTGTGAGCGTGAAGTTCTGGACCGCGCCGCCGTTGACTGCGACATCGACGTCGCCCTGGCTCGCGATGTATGCGAGCGAGCGCACGCCCACGTGATAGGTCTTCCCGTCGGGGACGGTGAGCGAGTAGGCTCCGTTTGTGTCCGTCTGCGTCGAGAAGAATCCCGGGCCGTCGGTACGACTCGCCCAGACGTTTACGCCGGAAACAGGAGAACCACCCGCCGTGACGGAGCCGGAAAGCGAGACGAGCGTCGTACCAGAAGCGGCGTCAAACGAGACGTTGGTGGTCCCGCCGGCGGTAATCGTGACGCTCGACTGGCTGCCGAACTGACCGAGGCCTGGCGTGCTCGCCTGCACGCTGTAGTGCGTTCCCGCCGGCAAGGTGATGTCAGCGACTTTGTCAGTGCCGGTTGTCGTCCAGGAGTTTGTGCTGTTGCCCATGCCGGTTGTCGAGTCAAATGCGCCAGCAGAGAGCGAGCCTAGGGTGGATGCGTTATGGATGGTGAGGTGCAGGGTACCCTGCGCGCCGAGCGCCCAGTCGATACCCGTCGCGTCAGAGGAGGTTACGTCAACCGCTTGCTCGGCAAGGCCGCCGGTTGAGGGCGACCACCCGCCGACTTCGTACGTACCTGCCGGCAGATAAAGCGTGTAGTTGCCGTTTGTGTCGGTCTGGGTACCGTTACCACCAGTTGTTGAGCCGGTGCCGTGCGCGCCGATGTTGATGCCAGCGACCGGCAAACCGCCCTGCGTGACGGTGCCTGAAATCGTCTTCAGCGTACCCGTGTTCACCGTAAAGGTGACTAGCGGATCTGAACCGTTCGCGACCGTCGCCGTCTGCGACGTGAGCGATCCGAACCCGGGTGCAAAACCTTGCACGCTGTAGAGACCGGGTGGCACATAAATCTTCGCTGCGCCGGTGTTGTCGGTCATCGCATTACCGAAGCCGTCGCCTCCATTCGCGAAGACCGGGGCGCCCTTTATCTTCGTGCCGCTTGACGTCTCGACGACAACCGAGACGTAGGTGCTCGGCGCGGCAAGCGTGATGGTCTTATTCGTCGTCGCCCCCGAAATCGCTACTGGATATTCTGACGGTTCCCCGTGCCCCGGCAAGCTTACGTCTATCGTCACCGTGCCAGTAGGAACTTTAAACTGGTATGCCCCATTATTGTTCGGCGTACAGATCATGTCCTGTGGGCCCATGAAGATGCCGCCGCCTGAGCGCGAGACGCCGACGCACGCGTTGTTGATGGCGCCGTTGCTGGTGTCCTGCAGGGTCACGTTGAGCGTGTTGTTGGCGAGCGTGTAGGTATACACGCCGAGATTTGCTGATGAGGATGCTGAGGTGAGATTGATGGACGGAAGTTGCGGTGCCCAGTATTTATTCCCTGAGCCGTCGGTGATATTGCCGCTCGATCCATACTGCCCGCCCATGACGTTGAAGTTCCAGGTCTTCCCCCTGTCGATATTAATGTGCGCGTAGCCGTGGCCAGAACCATCAAATCCTTGAGTTGTCCCTGTTGGGGTCGTGTAGATGGGTGAGAAGGATTGGTTATCGGCACTGTATGCCTGGACAAACGCTTGGGCGTTTGCAACGGCGTTCGGGAGGTCAACCTCGACAGTCGTCGTCGAATTTGGGATACCGAAAACGAGGGTGGTCGTCGCTGTTTGGCCGACTCCGCTCGAAGAAACGAGATTGAACTGCTTCATGCCGGGCGGCAGGTACGAGCTGTAGAAACTTGTCGAGGTAGCGCTGAAGGGGTCGACCCCAACCATGTAATTACAGTCGAGGATGTCGTGGTAAGAAGCCACGCCGGATGAGTCGAGCCACTTCTGCCCCATGAAATACTGTCGATCTGGACAACCCGCGGCTACCTTCATCTGCGCGATGTCACCCGCGGAGAGTGCGGTCGTGCCGCCGGCACCGTTACTCTTCAAAACCTGTATGTTGAGCGTATTCTTGCCGCCGATATAGACCGTATCGTTTGGCGACGGCGCGCCGTTGCTGTAGTCCGACGGTTCAAAGCCGAAGTATGAACCGTCTATGAGGCCCCCGTTACCGTTAGTCGTGAACAGCGAGAAGGGGCGGTATACGCCGGCAATTGAAGGGTTCGTGATGCCACCAACTGTCACGGTCATAACATCGCCAGACAAGACAACACCGCTTACCGTAAGGATGGCGCGGTTAGAATTGTTGGCGGTCGAGGTCGCGATGGCGCCGGCCGCTACGCTTGCTCCACCAATCGGATCAATAATTTGTGTGGCAACGGTGGCCCCAGAAATATCGTACGTCGCGGGGAAATTGATCAAGATCTTACTGCCAGCGACTATTGTTGAATGAGACGTGATTGAGAACGTATAGGAGACATTCGTAGCACTCACGTTAGTTGAAGACGGGGTGATGGCAGAGTTTGCATCAGAAACGAGCGCGCCACCGGAGCGCGTGAGCGATATCGCAGAACTGAGCGAGCCCCCGGAATTGTACTTCGTGACCGAGAGAGGGCCTTCAGGATGCGTCGGGTCGCTCGGCGTGCCCGCCTGCGCGGTGAAAGTTAAGTTCTGGACTGAAGAGAGTTGGCCAATCGCGTTCGCGATGCCGCCGATAGTAACGGTAAATGAGGTATTTGCGGGGATGGTTGTTGTGGCGAACCCGTAGACCGTCGGCCCAAGCGGCCCCTGCGCCGCCGCGAGGCCAGCGGTACTTGTGGAAGTGGTTGGGTAGAGGTTAAAGGTCGTGTCCGCGCTCGAAGTTGCCACGAGCGTAGCGCTCGATACGTCAAAAGGCACTGCTCCGGAGGTGATGTTTGGAAAAATGAACTGTACGACATCGCCGGGGTTAAGCTGCGTTGCGGTTGTGATCGTGAATGTCCAGTTGGCACTCGTCTCACCAATGAGACCATCTTTGGTGACTTTTGGTGATACGGAAAGTGCGTCAGCCGCAAGGGCGGTGTGTACGCCAATCGCCGCTATGACCAGCAGAACGGTAACCAAGCCGCTTACGATAAACACATTGCGCAGAATGCGCATGTTAGCAACGAAAGCTGTTTTACCCATTGTTTTTTATTGATGCTTGTAAATAACGCCGCATGATTGAAACCGCCCGTTTACAGGTAAGTTCAATTTCATAGTAACAGTCGACAGATGCTTAATTACAGCAATTTGCGGTGAATGGTGGATAAAGAAAAAAGGCGACCCATGGGTCGCCTTTGTTTTCTCCTTTTCAGTGATGGTTATGGTGGTGGATTATTCGTCTACACCGTGTACCGGTTTTGCCGCGTGCCAGCGTTGCATTCTCGCACTCGACGGGGTCTCGTGGGAGGGTTTGAATCTCACTGTAGGCCCTTGCTGAGTGCTGTTGCCATCAGGTTGAGAAATGACTTCTCCTATCCCTTTCTCAATAGCGCTGTCCCTTTCCTGAATTTTGCTCATGCGTCATGTCTCCATTTTCGTCCGAAAGAACTGCTTCCCGGGGTGAACAAAAAACGATAAACGAGGAGGACGTCATTCAAACGCCCTCTCGTTTATATGCCAAGAAACATAGCATATACGGCTTGCTATGGCAATGTGCAAAACAGGCGGGGTGCGTAAAAAAACGCCGGCGAGCCGGCGTCTGAAATACCCAAGGTAATCTACTCACCTACACTTTCCGAGAAGGTGGAGAACTGAGAAAGCTGGCGATCGCTATCGAGGATTTTCTCATCGGCTTTCTCGCCTTCGCGGATATGTCTGTCGTTGCTCCGCCGGTCTCGATGGCGAGACCCTCTTCGCCCGCACGACGATATAGTAGGTGATTTTTTGACCCTCGCGTATATTCTTGTTTTGACTTCTCGACCGAACGACTGCGTATTTGCTGTTGCTCCTCCATCTTTTCCAGTCGTGGCACAACCTGCCCGCGGGTAATTGTTATGTTATGCGGTCTCAGCGCTTCGTTTGCCCGCTGCCAAATTGTATTGATCGACTGTTCCTCCTTGGGTAAGACGCTTTTATATATCGCATCCGCCACAAGTTGGTGATACAGGCCGTTTCTCTCGTTCATAATCGCCCCCAATCTGTTTTGCCTACGCCCACCTTAGCGGAAATATTAAAAGAATCAAGTGTCAAGTTATAAAACGCCCTTTGTAGAGGAGGCTCGGAGTGGAACGGGGAACGAAATTTTTGTATATTACGCAGCCGGCTGCGCGATACGCTTAGTTGTGACTACGGCGACAATGAATGCCAGAACGAACACGAGGTCACCATAAAAGCATGGCGTCGCGAATGGCGACGCGCCGGGATTACAGCTGAACGAGAGCGCGTTCCCAACAAGATGATGGTATTGTGCCGCTTCGTATACGATGACTGCGGTCGCAAACGTTACGCAGATGAAGAGAAAATTACGCAGGTGCCGTTCGCGTGTTAGACCCGGTCGTCGATAGATGTCGAATGCCCACAGTACTGCAAAAAGAAATGCGAATGATCCGAAAAAGCACGCTGTCGAAAATGGGTTTGGCACGACACAATCCTTAAACCTGAAGAGCGTACCGTACAACGCCTGAAATCGGCTTATTTGCGGCAGGAGGTTCGACCACGCAAAGACCGTGCCCCCGAGGAGGATGAGGAGCTGGACAAGAAATAGACGCTTCGTGGTGACCATTCCCATAGTATATACAGTAAGACCTTTGGCGTACCTCCCTGCGCCACGTATCGGTAACGAATTTCCCTCCCAGATGATGTG